>NZ_JCADBM010000027.1:0-161754 GCF_059359075.1 Phytohabitans sp. LZ39
GCAGCGCGGGTCGGGGATCTCGGCGAGCGCCAGCTCGCCGCCGACCCGCGCGGTCTCCGGCGGGAGCAGCGGTCCGCGGCTGACACGGACTCGGGCAAACTCCAGCTTGAAGCACACCACGACGGCGTCATCCTGATCCCTCGGGTCAGAACGCGCAGGCGATGACCAGCTCAGGTGTGCGGTCGGGTAGCAGGTCGAGCCGCTCGATCCGCCCCGCCGCCCGAAAGTCGCCCGCTACCCGCGCCAGCCGGTCGAGCTGCTCAGCCGGGCCGAGCGCCTCGGCCAGCGGCACGTCCGCTCGCATCGACAGCCGTCGCTCCGACTTGGCACGGCGCACCTGGGTCAGCGCGGCACTCGCCACCTTCAGCAGCTCGGGGTCGCCGTCCGCGGTCAGCTCGTAGCGGGACGGCCAGGGCGCGCGGTGCACCGAGCCGTACCGCCACCACGACCACACCTCCTCGGTCGCGTACGGCAGGAACGGCGCGAACAGCCGCAACTGCACCGACAGTGCGGTCGCGAGGGCGGCGCGGGCGGAGTCGGCACCCTCGCCCGACCCGTACGCCCGCTCCTTGACCAGCTCGATGTAGTCGTCGCAGAACGTCCAGAAGAACGCCTCGGTCGCCTGGAGTGCGCCGGTGTGGTCGTACTCGTCGAAGGCGGCCGTGGCCGTGTGCAGCGCCGCGGAGAGGCCGGCCAGCATCGAGGCGTCGAGCGGCTCGGTCACCGGCGCACGGAGTGCCTCCGCCGCCCCCAGCCCGAGGGCGAACTTGGACGCGTTGAGCAGTTTCGTCGCCAGCCGCCGGCCCACCTTGATCTGGCGTGGCTCGTAGGCGAGGTCGGTGCCGGGGCGCCCGTTGGCCGCCCAGTAGCGCACCGCGTCGGCGCCGTGCTCCTCCAGCAGGGCCATGGGGGTGACGACGTTGCCCTTGGACTTGGACATCTTCTTGCGGTCGGGGTCGAGGATCCAGCCGGACTGCACGGTGGTGTGCCACGGCAGCACGCCGTGCTCGAGGTGTGCGCGCACCACCGACGTGAAGAGCCAGGTGCGGATGATCTCCTGCCCCTGCGGCCGCAGATCCATCGGAAAGACCCGCCCGAACAGGTCGGGATCGGCCTCCCAGCCGCCGATGATCTGGGGTGAAAGCGAGGAAGTCGCCCAGGTGTCCATGACGTCCGGATCGCCAATGAAACCGCCCGGTCGTCCCCGGTCCTCGGCGGTGAATCCGGCCGGAATGTCCGAAGATGGGTCGATCGGTAGCAGCGCCTCGCTGGGTGTGAGAGGGTGTTCGTGGTCCGGCTCGCCAGCGTCGTCGAGCCGGTACCAGACGGGGATCGGCACCCCGAAAAAGCGCTGGCGGCTGATCAGCCAGTCGCCGTTGAGCCCGCCCACCCAGTGTTCGTACCGGTGGCGCATGTGCTCCGGCACCCACCGCAGCTCCCGCCCCCACGCGAGCAGCGCGTCCCGCAGACCGGGGTCGCGGCCGCCGTTGCGGATGTACCACTGGCGGGTGCCCACGATCTCCAGCGGCTGCTCGCCGTTTTCGTAGAACTTGACCGGGTGGGTGATCGGCCGCGGCTCGCCCACGAGGTCTTCGCCGAGCAGCTCGACGATCGCCTTGCGCGCGGCGTTGACGGTGAGCCCGGCGAGCGGCGCGTACACCCCGGCCGGCACCCCCGCCGGCGCCTCGGGCAGCAGCCGCCCGTCGCGCCCGATCACCACGCGGGTGTCGAGCTGGAGCTCCCGCCACCAGGTCACGTCGGCCAGGTCGCCGAACGTGCACACCATCGCGATGCCGGTGCCCTTGGCCGGGTCGGCGAGCGCGTGCGCGCGCACCGGCACCTCGACGCCGAACAGCGGCGTCCGCACCGTGCGCCCCACCAGCGCCGCGTATCGCTCGTCGGAGGGATGGCACACCAGCGCCACGCACGCCGGCAGCAGCTCGGGTCGAGTCGTCTCGACGTAGACCGGCTCGTCGCCGTGGAAGCGCAGCTTGTGGTACGCGCCAGGACGCTCGCGATCCTCGAGCTCCGCCTGGGCCACCGCCGTGCGGTAGCCCACATCCCACAGCGTCGGCGCGTCGGCGGTGTATGCCTCGCCCCGCGCCAGGTTGCGCAGAAACGCCCGCTGCGACACCAGCCGGGCCTGGCGCCCGATCGTCGTATAGGTCAGCGACCAGTCGACCGACAGCCCCAGCCGCCGCCACAGCTCCTCGAACGCCCGCTCGTCTTCCACGGTGAGCCGCTCACACAGCTCGATGAAGTTACGCCGCGAGATGCTTTCCGGCTTGCCGCTGGGCGTCCACTCCGGGTCGTACGGGAGCGAGGGGTCGCAGCGCACCTTGAAGACGTTTTGCACGCGGCGCTCGGTGGGCAGGCCGTTGTCGTCCCACCCCATCGGGTAGAAGACCATCTTGCCGCGCATCCGCTGGAAGCGCGCGATGAGATCGGTGTGCGTGTACGAGAAGACGTGCCCCATGTGCAGCTCGCCCGATACGGTCGGCGGAGGCGTGTCGATCGCGTATACGTCCGAGCGGTCCTTCGACCGGTCGAACGCGTACGTGCCCTCCTCCTGCCAGCGGCGCGCCCACTTCTCCTCCAGCCCGTCCAGCGTGGGACGGTCCGGGAGACCGGGGCGCGCGGTGCGCACCGTATCAGTCATGCGTTAGAGCCTACGGACGTCCGCGCGAGCCGGCACCGCGATATCCCGCCCGCCCTTCACACATCGAGATTTTGCCCGCGTCCGCGTCACCTGCGGACCGTATGCTCCCGCGGGCACCGCTGCGGCCGGCGGCTCGCAGAGCGAGCCGAAATCCCCGACCTCCGCTGCCAGGTTCGCGGGACAAACCCAAAGCGTGCACCACGCGTCCGTCCACAGTAGATCAGCCGGACTGCCTTCTCCCGGCAGCGTTCGCCGACATCCTCGACCGTCGCTGCGGGCGCCTTCGCGGATCGGTGCGACTGGCTTGCTGTGAACGCTGTCGAGCTGCTCGCACGAATGCGGCCAACGCGATCGTCGCGTCCGGTCGGCGGCGGGGTGGTGACAGTGGCCTTGCCGCTCATAGGGCCGTGGTGGTTACGGAGCCTCCGCGGTGGTCTAGTGACCACAAACCTCGGCCGGGCACCCCGCGCAGGACGGGCCGGCCTCGCCGGCCATCGTCTGTGACACAGCGTCAGCAGGCTCAGCCGAGAAACGTCGAGATCTAGGAGATTTAGGGTTGCTAAAGCGCCCTAACTCTCCAAGATCTCGGATCTGGGCCACGCGTCCGGCGGCGGCGTTTACTCAGAGCGACGAAACCCTGTTTCAAATCTCCCGCCGCCTGTTCGGCAACAGGCATTGCGGACAAACATCGCGGGCCGCGCGTCCGCCGGAGGCAAAGGGAGCGACCGCGACCAAACGAGGGTGAGCGCGACCAGCAGCGGACGGGTGAGGCCGCGGGAGCAACGGTCCGGACCACGACGGACATCGCGGTAGCTCAAATCTCCGTCTTTGATGGGGGTTTGCGGCCGCGGTGACTAATCCATCCCCGACATAGAGATGACGCTAGTGCGTGACCACAAACCTTGGCCGGCTTCGCCGGCACCCGGTGAAGGTTTGCGGTCACCGCACTAGACCAGGGAGTCTCGCCATTGGCGGTGTAGGTCGGCGTAGCGGCCGCCATCGGCGATCAGTGCCGTCGGTGGGCCGTCTTCGACGATGCGGCCGGCTTCGAGCACCAGTACGCGGTCGGCGATTTCCACTGTGGACAGGCGGTGGGCGATGACCAGCGCGGTGCGTTCGCGGAGGATGGTGCGGAGGGCGCGTTGGACGAGGCGTTCGCTGGGCACGTCGAGTGAGGATGTGGCCTCGTCGAGGATGAGGACGGTGGGGTCGGCGAGGAAGGCGCGGGCGAACGCGACAAGCTGCCGCTGCCCCGCCGAAAGCCGCCCGCCACGGCGGTGTACGTCCGTGTCGTACCCCATGGGGAGGGCTTCGATGAAGGCGTGCGCGCCGATCGCGCGTGCGGCGTCGGCGACCTCGGCGTCGGTGGCGTTGGGGCGGCCGAAGCGGATGTTGTCGGCGATGGTGCCGGAGAAGAGGTGGTTTTCCTGGGTGACCATGACGACGGCGTGGCGTAGGTCGGTGTCGGTGACGTCGCGCAGGTCTACGCCGTCGAGGGTTACGGTGCCGCCGACCGGGTCGTAGAAGCGGGCGACGAGCTTGGCGATGGTGGACTTGCCGGCCCCGGTGGCGCCGACGAGGGCGACGGTCTGGCCGGCCGGGATGTCGAGGTCGAGCGCGGGGAGGATGGGTTTGTCGGGGCGGTAGTGGAAGGCGACGGAGCAGAAGTTGACGGCGCCGCCGGCGTCGGCGGGCAGGGCCACCGGCTTTGCCGGTGCGGGCACCGAGGGCTTCTCGTCGAGTACCCCGGCGAGCTTTTCCAGTGCGGCGGTGGCCGACTGGAGCGCGTTGTAGAACTGGCTGAGCTCCTGCATGGGTTCGAAGAAGCGGCGCAGGTAGAGCAGGAACGCGGCGAGTACGCCGATTTCGGTGTGGCCCTGCATGACCTGCCAGCCGCCGTAGGTCAGGACGACGGCGATGGCGATGTTGCCGATCACCTTGATGCCGGGGGAGTAGACGGCGATGAGCCGGAAGGCGTGCAGGTTGGCCCGGCGGTAGTCGTCGTTGAGGTCTTCGAAGATCTGCTGGTTTCGCGGCTCGCGGCGGAAGGCCTGCACGGCGCGGATGCCGCCGAGCGACTCCACGAAGTGGACGATGACGAGCGCGACGGCTTCGCGGGTGCGGCGGTACGCGCGGGCGGAGGCGCGGGCGAACCAGCGGGAGAGGAAGAGCAGGAAGGGGAAGGCGAGCAGGGTCACGGCGGCCAGTGGGGCGTCGAGCCAGAGCAGGATGCCCGCGACGGAGAGGACGGAGAGGCCGGCGAGCACCAGGTCGTCGATGCCGCCGTCGACGAGCTCGGCGATGGAGTCCATGTCGCTGGTGAGGCGGGCGACGACGCGGCCGGAAGTGTAGCGCTCGTGGAAGTCGACGGACAGGCGCTGGAAGTGGTCGTAGACCCGCTGGCGCAGGTCGAGCAGCACGGCCTGGCCGATGCGGGCGGAGAGGATGAGAAAGCCGCGCTTGCCGAGGTATTCACCGGCGGCCGCGGCCAGGAACGCGGTGGCGATCGCGGCGAGCACGGTGGCGTCGCCGTTGTCGCGCAGCGGTGGGATGCCCTTGTCGATGCCGAGCATCACCAGGAAGGGCCCGGCCATGCCGGCGGCGTTTTGCAACAGCAGCAGTCCGACGGCGAGCGCGAGCGCCCGGCGGTGCGGCCGGATCAGCGATGCGAGCAGCACCCGGCTGCGGGCGCGCAGCCGCACCACCGAGCCGGTCTCCGCGAGCGTCTGATCGGCGGCCTGATCGGCCGCCCGGCCGCGCCAACTATCGGCTGACGACATCGTCGGCTTCGGCGGAGAGGGCGGCGCGGTAGGCCGGCACGGTGTCGAGCAGCTCCGAGTGGGTGCCGATCGCGGCGATCTCGCCACCGGCGAGGAGCGCCACCCGGTCGGCGAGGGCCACTGTGGACGGTCGGTGCACGACGAGCAGTGCGGTGGTGCCGTGCAGCACGCGGGAGAGCGCCTCTTCGACGAGCGCCTCGGTGTGCACGTCGAGCGCGGAGAGCGGGTCGTCGAGCACCAGCACGCGCGGGCGGCCGATGACCGCGCGGGCCAGCGCGAGCCGCTGCCGCTGCCCGCCGGAGAGGGAGAGCCCCTGCTCGCCGATGCGGGTGTCGAGCGCCCACGGCAGCTCGTAGACGAACTCGGCCTGCGCCACCCGCAGCGCCTCGTAGATCTCGTCGTCGGTGGTCTCGCGGCGGCCGAGTGTGAGGTTTTCCCGCACGGACATCGAGAAGAGCGTCGGGTCTTCGAACGCCATACCCACAAGACGCCGCAGCGAGCCGAGCTGGATGTCACGGATGTCTCGCCCGTCGAGCGTGATGCGCCCGCCGGTGACGTCGTAGAGGCGGGGCATCAGCGAGACGAGGCTCGTCTTGCCACAGCCGGTGGCGCCGACGATCGCGAGCGTCTCGCCGGGCCGCACGTCGAGGTCGATCCGGCGGAGCACCGGCGTGTCGGTGCCCGGATAGGTGAACGTGACGGCCTCGAACCGCACGTGCCCGCGGGACTCGGTCACCGCGACGGCCCGTGGTCTGTCCACGATGGATGGACGGGTGTCGAGGACCTCGTAGATGCGGTCGGCGGCGGTCATCGCCTCCTGCGCGTTCGCGATGATCCAGCCGAGCGACTCGATCGGCCAGATCAGCATCAGCTGGAGCGAGACGAACGCGACGAGCTGGCCCAGCGTCATGTCGCCGGCGGCGACGGTGGCGGCACCGGCGACGAGCACGACCGCGAGCGTCAGGTTGGGCACCAGGTCAAAGCGGGCGGAGCTGAGCGCGAGCAGCCGGCCCTTGCCGATCGCGGTGTCGTGCAGCTGCCGCGCCTCCCGCCCGAAGCGGTCGGCCATGAACGGCCGCCGCCCGAACGCCTTGATCGTGCGCAGCCCCTGCGCCGACTCCTCGACGAGCGTGGCGACGTCGCCGAGCTCGTCCTGCATGCGCCGGGACGCCGCGATGTAGGCCCGGGAGAAGCGGCGGCTCATGATGAACAGCGGGATCGCGCTCGCCGCCACCAGCAGCCCCAGCGGCCAGCGCAGGTGGATGAGGAGCGCGACCACCGTGACGTAGGTGGCCGTGTTGACGATCAGGAAGACCAGCCCGAACGACAGGAACCGCCGGATCACCGAGAGGTCGGCGGTGACCCGCGAGAGCAGCTGCCCGGACTGCCACTGGTCGTGGAAGCCGATCTGGAGGCGCTGGAGGTGGGCGTAGATCTCGTTACGGATCGTGGCTTCCATCCCCAGCGCGGAAGCGGCCTGGGTCCACCGGCGGATGAAGATGAGTGCCGCCTCGATGAGCCCGAAGGCGGCCGCAAGCCCGCCGAGCCACCACAGGCCGGCCGGATCGCGGTCGGCGATCGGGCCGTCGACCACGCGCTGGACGACGAGGGGAACGGCGATGCTGGCGCCCGTGGCCGCGAAGGCCGCGAGCACCAGCCACACCATCAGAGCTAGATAAGGCCGGACATAACGGCGGATGCGCCACAAGTTGTGCACTGGATGGCGCCGGTCACCGTCGTAATGCACACAGTGACGGTAGCTGTTACGTCTGACGTTTACGAGCTTGTTGTCCCTTCGTGTGCCAGAAGCCACTTCTTGGTGTTCATTCCCCAGCGATAGCCGCGGAGCGTGCCATCGGTGCCCACGACGCGGTGGCACGGGACGAAAAGCGCGACCGCGTTGCGCGCGCAGGCGCTCGCGGCGGCCCGGATCGCCTCGGGGCGGCCGGACAGCTGGGCGAATCCGGTGTACGTCACGGGCTGCCCCGGCTTCACCTCGCGCAGCACCTCCCAGGCGTGCGCGAGGTACGGGCCGCCGGTGCGCTGCTCGACCGGCACCTCGTCGATCGCGGCCAGCTCCCCGTCCAAATAGGACAGCACCGCGCCGCTGACCGGTCCGAGGTCCGGTCGCGGCCGCGGTTCCTCCCGCAGAGCCGGGTGTACCAGCGCAAGCAGCCGCCCCACGTCGGTCGTGAAGCCAGCCGCGCGTACCGCGCCCGCGTCGCTCGCCAGGATCGTGAACGGGCCGACCGGTGTCTCGATGGTGGTGCTGTTCATGCTTGTCTCCAGAGTCGGATCAGGGCGTACGAGCGCCACGGCGCCCAGCGGGCCGCGTGCGCGTCGAGCGCCTTCGGGTCGTCGGGGAGGCCGAGCGCCTTCGCGCCCCGGCGCACCCCCAGGTCTGTCGGGAGGAACGAGTCGGGGTCGCCGACGCCCCGCATCGCGACGTAGCCGGCGGTCCACGAGCCGATGCCGGGGATCGCGGTCAGGCCGCGTACCGCCTCGTCGCGATCCGCGCCGGGGTCGAGGTCCAGCCCGCCGCCGGCCACGGCCGACGCGAGTGCCCGGATGGTGGCCCGCCGCGCGGCCGGCATCTTGAACGCCTCGTCCGGCAGGGAGAGCACCTGCTCCGGGCCGGGAAACAGGTTTTCCCCGGCGGGAACCAACTTCGACAGCACCTTGCGGGCGGCCGTCACCGAGATCTGCTGGCCGACGATCGCCCGGACCGCCATCTCGAAGCTGTCCACCGAACGCGGCACCCGTACACCCGGCTCCTTCGCCACCATCGGCGCGAGCGCCTCGTCTTCGGCCAGCGCGGCGTCCACCGCCACCGGGTCGGCGTCCAGGTCGAGCAGGCGGCGGCAGCGGGCCACCGCCGGCGCCAGGTCGCGCACGTCGGAGAGGCGGAGCAGGGCGGCCACGTAGCCCGGCGTGGGCGTCAGCTCGACCGTGGCCGTGCCGTGCGGCAGCCGCAGCGCCCGCCGGTATGTCGTGGTGTCCGCCTCCTCCACGCCCGGCACCGCCCGCAGCGCCAGAAACTCCAGCAGCGACTCGGCGTGCAGCGGCGGCCGGTACGCCAGTCGCAGGTGGATCGCGCCCGGCTCCGGCGCTCTGCTCAGTTGCTCGCTCCGCTCGCTTCGGCCCCGGCTGCCGGCCGGCCCGCGCTTCGGCTTGCGCAGCGCCGACGGCGCCATACCGAACACCTCGCGGATCGTGTCGTTGAACTGCCGCACGCTGCCGAACCCGGCCGCGAACGCGATCTCGGCCAGCCCCAGGTCGGTCGTCTCGATCAGGATGCGCGCGGTCTGCGCCCGCTGCGCCCGGGCCAGCGCGAGCGGCCCCGCGCCAAGCTCGGCCATGAGCATGCGGTGCAGGTGCCGCTCGGTGTAGCCGAGGCGGCAGGCCAGACCGGGCACGCCGTCGCGGTCGACCACGCCGTCCGCGATGAGCCGCATCGCGCGGCCGACCACGTCGGCGCGTACGTCCCACTCGGGCGAGCCGGGCGCCGCGTCCGGCCGGCACCGCCGGCAGGCCCGGAACCCGGCCCGCTGCGCGGCGGCCGCGGACGGGTAGAAGCGCACGTTTTCCGGCTTGGGCGTGACGGCCGGGCAGGACGGCCGGCAGTAGATGCCGGTCGAGGTGACGCCGGTGTAGAACCAGCCGTCGAACCGCCCGTCACGGCTGTCGACGGCCCGGTAGCAGCGCTCGAAGTCCAACTCCACCCATCGATCGTGCCCGGCCGCCGGGCCAATTGCTCGCGGTTTTCAGACATGACCGTGGCGGCGGGGCCCGGCCGGCCGGCGCGTAGACTGGCCGCCCGTGAGTCTTACCATCGGCATCGTCGGGCTGCCCAACGTCGGCAAAAGCACGCTCTTCAACGCGCTGACCAAAAACGACGTGCTCGCCGCCAACTACCCGTTCGCCACGATCGAGCCGAACGTCGGCGTCGTGGGCCTGCCCGACTCGCGGCTGCCCAAGCTGGCCGAGCTCTACGACTCGCAGAAGGTGATCCCCGCGCCAGTGTCGTTCGTCGACATCGCCGGGCTCGTGCGCGGCGCGTCGAAGGGCCAGGGGCGGGGCAACGCGTTCCTCGCCAACATCCGCGACGCGAGCGCGATCTGCCAGGTCGTCCGCGCGTTCTCCGACCCCAACGTGGTGCACGTCGACGGCAAGATCTCGCCTGGTGACGACATCGAGACGATCAATACCGAGCTGATGCTCGCCGACCTCCAGACGCTCGAGAAGGCGCTACCGCGGCTGGAGAAGGAGGCGAAGCTCCGCAAGGACCGGGCGCCGATCGCCGCCGCCGCGGCCGCCGCCGCGAAGGTGCTCAACGAGGGCACGACGCTCTACGCCGGCGCCGCCGCGGCCGGCATCGACCTGGCCGAGCTGCGCGAGCTGCACCTGCTCACCACCAAGCCGTTCCTCTACGTCTTCAACGTCGACGAGGAGGAGCTGGCCAACGCGGAGTTCCTCGACGAGCTGCGCGCGCTCGTCGCGCCCGCCGAGGCCGTCTTCATGGACGCCAAGGTCGAGTCCGAGCTGATCGACCTGCCCGAGGAGGAGGCGCGCGAGCTGCTGGAGTCGATCGGCCAACCGGAGCCGGGTCTCCACCAGCTGATCCGGGTCGGCTTCCGCACGCTGGGCCTCCAGACGTACCTGACGGCGGGGCCGAAGGAGGCGCGGGCCTGGACCATCCCGGTCGGCGCGACCGCGCCGGAGGCCGCCGGCGTGATCCACTCCGACTTCCAGCGCGGCTTCATCAAGGCCGAGATCGTCTCCTACGACGACCTCATGGACGCGGGGACGATGGCGGCGGCCAAGGCGGCCGGCAAGGTGCGCATGGAAGGCAAGGACTACGTGATGCGAGACGGCGACGTCGTGGAGTTTCGCTTCAACGTGTAGGCGGTCTCAGGCGCCGCTGGTCACGGTGCGGTACGCGTCTTCGATGCGGGCGGCGAGGGTGACCTCGCCCTCGGTGATGGTCTCGCCGTCGCGCGGCGTCAGGCGGATCTGGGTGTGCCCGTCGAGGCGGCGGACCTCCGGCTGGAGGTGTAACGCATCGGCGACCACCTTGATACGCTCGGTGAGTGCCGCGTGTTGTGAATCATCGATTACCAGCGTGCGCTTGATCTGCCGACCCTCCCGGGTCCAGCCAGGCAGCAGGGTCAGGGCGTCGCTGAGGTAGTCACGGCCAGCCCTGCTTCCCCACAGAGCACGCATATGCCACACCTCCCAGGCGTCGTTGCCGGCTTGTGGCCAAATCGTCGCCATCTCGTCATCGTTCGGTGCCCCCCAGTCTTGCCGCTAAGCGGCTGGTGTGTCCACGCCCACATTTCCGTCTTCTAGTGCCCTACAGGACGGCTCAGGCACCCGAATTTCGTATTGATCTGGAAGGCTGGTCGGCCGTGCAGTCCGAACGGATTAACCAAAGGATCATCGTCGGCGCCGCGATCATCGTAGACGGGAGGGTTTTGGCGTGCGCTCGATCCGATCCTCCCGAAATGGCCGGTATGTGGGAGTTCCCGGGTGGCAAGGTCGAGCCGGGCGAGTCAGACGTCGAAGCGCTGGTGCGCGAGTGTGAGGAAGAGCTTGGCGTACGCGTCGCGGTCGGCGAGCGCGTGGGGGAAGACGTGCTCCTCGGGCACGGACGCGCCCTGCTGCGGGTCTTCACCGCGAAGCTGCTCGACGGCGGCGTGCCGCAGGCGCTGGAGCACGAGGAGCTGCGCTGGCTCGGCGCCGAGGAGCTGCTCTCCGTGCAGTGGCTGCCGGCCGACGCGCCGATCGTGGCGGCGTTGCCGCCGTTCCTGAAACGCTGAGGGCGCCCCGAAGGGCGCCCTCGACGTTCACGCTCAGTCCCGCTCGGGGTGGGCGTAGTTGAGGCCCTCCGTCGGCAGTGGGAACGTCACGTCGTCGCCGAACGGCGATGGGCCACCCGGCCGGTCGAACGCGACCTCGGAGATCGGCAGCTTGCCGTCTTCGCCCACCGGGGCGGTCTGCGGCCGCGGCACCTCGCGGTGCCAGTTGACCCCTTGCTCCACTTCGGACCCCTCTGTGCGCGCACCGGTGAGCGCGGCGGTCGGCACCTGCTCACCCTGGTCGAGCTGGTCGCGCCGGAAGATCTTCCGGCCCAGCCACACCAGCGGGTCGTACCGGCGGTCGACCACCCGCTCCTTCATGGGAATGATCGCATTGTCGGTGATCTTGATGTGCTCGGGGCACACCTCGGTGCAGCACTTGGTGATGTTGCAATACCCCATGCCCATCGAAGCCTGGGCGTACTCCTTGCGGTCTTCCCGGTCGTCGAGCGGGTGCATGTCGAGCTCGGCGGCGCGGATGAAGTATCGCGGCCCGGCGAACGCCTTCTTGTTTTCCTCGTGGTCACGTACCACGTGGCAGGTGTTCTGGCACAGGAAGCACTCGATGCACTTGCGAAACTCCTGCGAGCGCTCGACGTCGACCTGCTGCATCCGGTACTCGCCGGGCGCCAGCTGGGGCGGCGGCGCGAACGCGGGCGTCTGGCGGGCCTTCTCGTAGTTGAAGGAGACGTCGGTGACCAGGTCGCGGATCACCGGGAACGTCCGCAGTGGAGTGACCGTGACGGTCTCGTCCTCGCCGAACGTGGACATCCGGGTCATGCACCCCAGCTTCGGCGTGCCGTTGATCTCCATCGAGCAGGAGCCGCACTTGCCGGCCTTGCAGTTCCAGCGGCAGGCCAGGTCGGGCGTCTGCGTGGCCTGGAGCCGGTGGATGACGTCGAGGACCACCTCGCCCTCGTTGACCTCGACCTCGTAGTCCTTCAGGTCACCGCCGGTCTCGTCACCCCGCCAGACCTTGAAACGACGCTTCGCGCCCATTACTTGGCAGCCTCCTCAGCGAGCGCGTCGAACTCGGCGAGCTCCTCGTCGGTCAGGTACTTGGAAAGCTCGGTGCGGTCGAAGAGCTGGATCAGCTCCGGCCGCATCTTCGGCAGCGGCTTGTGCTCCAGCCGCACCTTGTCGCCATCGAGCGAGCAGACCAGGTTGACCTGCCGCCACTCCGGTCGCATCGACGGGAAGTCTTCGCGGGTGTGTCCGCCGCGCGACTCCTCCCGCTCCAGCGCCGCCTTCGCGGTGCACTCCGAGACGATCAGCATGTTGCGCAGGTCGAGCGCGAGGTGCCAGCCCGGGTTGTACCGGCGTCCGCCGGCCGCGCTGACCTTGCCGACCCGCTCGCGCAGCTCGGCGAGGCGGACCAGCGACTCCTCCAGCTCGCCCTTGCGGCGGATGATGCCGACCAGGTCGCCCATCACGGCCTGGAGATCCTGCTGGAGCGTGTACGGGTTTTCCCCGCCGTCGCGCTCTAGCGGCGCCAGCGCCGTCTCCAGCGCGGTGTCCAGGTCGGCCTGTGCCACCCGCGGCCGGGCCGGCAGCGCGTCCGTGTACGCGGCGGCGTGTTCGCCCGCCCGCTTGCCGAAGACGAGCAGGTCGCTCAGCGAGTTTCCGCCCAGCCGGTTGGAGCCGTGCATGCCACCGGAGACCTCGCCAGCCGCGAAGAGGCCCTGCACGTGGCCGGCCGCCGCCGCGGTGTCCGGGTCGACCTCGACGCCGCCCATCACGTAGTGGCAGGTCGGCCCGACCTCCATCGGCTCCTTCGTGATGTCGACGCCGGCCAGCTCCTTGAACTGGTGGTGCATCGACGGCAGTCGCCGCTTGACCTCCTCGGCCGGCAGGCGGCTGGCGATGTCGAGGAAGACGCCGCCGGCCGGTGAGCCGCGACCCTCCTTGACCTCGCTGTTGATGGCCCGCGCCACCTCGTCACGGGGCAGCAGCTCCGGTGGGCGCCGGTTATTGTCCGGGTCGGTGTACCAGCGGTCCGCCTCCTCCGGCGTCTCCGCGTACTGCTTGCGGAAGACGTCCGGCACGTAGTCGAACATGAACCGCTTGCCGGCGGAGTTTTTCAGCACGCCGCCGTCGCCGCGCACCGACTCGGTGACCAGGATGCCCTTGACCGAGGGCGGCCAGACCATGCCGGTCGGGTGGAACTGGAGGAACTCCATGTTGATCAGAGTGGCGCCGGCGCGCAGGGCCAGCGCGTGGCCGTCGCCGGTGTACTCCCACGAGTTCGACGTCACCTTGTACGAGCGGCCCACGCCACCCGTGGCGAGCACGATCGCGGGCGCCTCGAAGAGCACGAACTCGCCGCTCTCCCGGTAGTAGCCGAACGCGCCGGCCACCTTGTCGCCGTCGAGCAGCAGCTCGGTGATGGTCGTCTCGGCGAAGACCCGGATGCGTGAGTCGTAGCTGCCGGTCTCGGCCTTGTCTTCCTGCTGGAGGGAGACGATCTTCTGCTGGAGCGTGCGGATCAGCTCCAGGCCGGTGCGGTCGCCGACGTGCGCCAGCCGCGGGTACTCGTGGCCGCCGAAGTTGCGCTGCGAGATCTTGCCGTCCTTCGTACGGTCGAACAGCGCGCCGTACGTCTCCAGCTCCCAGATCCGGCTCGGCGACTCCTTGGCGTGCAGCTCGGCCATCCGGAAGTTGTTGAGGAACTTGCCGCCGCGCATGGTGTCGCGGAAGTGCACCATCCAGTTGTCGCGGCTGTTGACGTTGCCCATCGCGGCCGCCGCGCCGCCTTCGGCCATGACCGTGTGTGCCTTGCCGAACAGCGACTTGGAGATGATCGCCGTCTTCTTGCCCGCCAGCCGGGCCTCGATCGCCGCACGCAGGCCGGCGCCACCGGCCCCGATCACGACGACGTCGTAGTGGTGTCGTTCGATTCGCGTAGTCATATCTGGCGCCCTCAGTTGATGAACCGGAGGTCCGAGAACCAGCCCGCGGACACGGCCATGATGTAGAAGTCGGTCAGCGCGAGCGTGCCCAGCGTGATCCAGGCGAGCGCCATGTGCCGCACGTTCAGCTTGGAGACGAACGTCCAGAAGCGGTAGCGCATCGGGTGCTTGGAGAAGTGCTTGAGCCGACCACCGGCGATGTGCCGGCACGAGTGGCAGGACAGCGTGTACGCCCAGAGCATCACCACGTTGCCGACAAGGATCACGTTGCCCAGGCCGAAGCCGAAGCCGTCCGGGCTGTGGAACGCCAGGATCGCGTCGTACGTGTTGATCAGCGAGATGACGCCGGCGGCGTAGAACGCGTACCGGTGGGCGTTCTGGAAGATCAGCGGGAAGCGGGTCTCGCCGCTGTACGTCTTGTGGCCGTCCGGCACGGCGCAGGCCGGCGGCGACATCCAGAAGGCGCGGTAGTAGGCCTTCCGGTAGTAGTAGCAGGTGAGCCGGAAGAGCAGCAGGAACGGGAGGCTGAAGGCGGCCTCCGGGATGATCCACCAGCCCGGCAGGTAGGTGCCGAAGTGCGCGGCCTCGGGTATGCAGCGGTCGGTGATGCACGGCGAGTAGAACGGGGTGAGGTAGTGGTAGTCCTCGACCCAGTAGAAGTCGTGCATGAAGACGCGCACCGTGGCGTACGCAACCCAACCGCCGAGCCCGACAACGGTGATGAGCGGGGCGAGCCACCACCGGTCCGTGCGCAGGGTCTTCGCCGCGATGGCGGCACGCGCCCGCGCACCCGGCCTCGTTGCCGTAGTCGTCATTCTTTATGTCTCCCTAACGGCGCATCCGCGCGGTTTCGGTGCTACACGTTACGCCGCGTGTTGACGGGCACGTGCATGGGAGTCTTGCGTGTGTCAGGGCGGTTACGTAAGTCCAGGACGTTGTGTAGTAGTTCACTACAGGTCGGGCGCCGCGAGGCGGCGCACCGAGCCGTCGCAGGAGTCGGGGCCGGCGTCGATCAGCCGCTCGACCACCGGCTTGCCACGCCGGCCCTGCGGGGGCACGAAGAAGGCCGGCTCGCCGCCGGTGGCCTGGCGGTCGAGCGCGCCGGCGTAGGCCGCCCGCGCCTCGACGAGCTGGCTCCACGCGTCGACCCAGTCCTGGCGGTGCTCCCGGCGGTCGCCGGGTAGCTGGTCGATCTCGGCCACGAAGGGGCGGACGGCCGCGTTCTCGTTGCGGATGGCGACGGCCCGGTCGCGCGGGTCTTCCGTGGCGCCGGGCGGGGCCAGGCGGTTGAGCCGCCGCTCAAGCTCGACGCACGCGGCGTCGGTGCGGGCGACGCTCCGCTCGTTTTCCTCGGCGCGGTCGGCGATGCCGTCGATCGCGCTGATGATGGCGATGCCCCCGCCACAGACGGCGATGACGAGCGCGGCGAAGATGCCGCCGCCGATCGCGATCCACCGGCGGCGGCGCCGCGTGGTCGCGTCGGCGGGAGGCACGACCGGCTTTTCCGCGGTGGTGGCGTCGTCGTCCGTCACGGCGCCAAGTCAAGCACTGCCGCGCTATGTGATCTACCCAGCCCGGATCACGGTTTAGCCCGATGCGCCTCCGGTGAAGTTCCACGACGCGAGGTGGAGGGCGGGCGCGGTGCGCCAGGCCGCGCCCCAGCCGTCCGGCACCGTCGTCACGTCAGGGCCCACGCCGAGTACCGCGCCGGGCGCGAGCGCCTGCGGGTAGGACTGGGTGAACCGGAAGTTTCGCACCGGCGTGGTGATCTCGCCGTTTTCGATCAGCCACACTCCGTTGCGGGTCAGCCCGGTCACCACGAGGCTCTTCGGGTCGAGCACCCGGGTGTACCAGAGGTCGGTCACCAGCAGGCCGCGCTCGACACCGGCCACGAGCGGGGCGGCCGCCGGATCCACGACGGCGCCCGCCTCCACCGCCGCGCCGCTCGCCGGGCCGGGTTCGAGCCGCATGCTCGCCGGCACCGCGCCGAACGCGCCGCCGCCCGGCATCGCGTGCCCGGTCGACTCGGCGGCACCCGCCTCGGCCGCGGTGCGGCGGTCGTGTGCCACCGCCTCGGTCGCGCCCGACGACACGAACGTCACCCGCCGCTTCGGCGTACCCTCCGCGTCGAACGGCAGGCCGAGCCCGGTGGCGCCGAGCGTGTCGTCGGCCAGCGTGATCGCCTTGTCGAACTGCTCCGCGCCCGGCTCGGCGAACGACCGGCGCTCGTTGTAGGACTTGCCGTTGAAGCCGTACAGGGCGAAGTTTTGCAGCAGGTCGGCCACCGCCGGTGCCTCGAGCACCACCTCGTACCGGCCGGGCGGCAGCTCGACCGCGCCGGCGCTGGCCCGTGCCTTGGCGGCGGCCCGGGCGCCGAGCACCGCACCGTCCACCTCGGACAGCCGCCAGCTCGCGAGGCGGGCCAGGCCGTCGGCCCCGCCGGCCCGCGCGATGGCGTCCATCGCCACCTCGGCCGTGCGGCCGCTGACCGACTGGCCGGCCGAGTTGGCGAACGCGCCGGCCGCGTACATGGTGCGGCAGTAGCCGGCCGTCTCCAGCCCGCCGGCGGCGTCCACGAACGCGCGTACCCGGTCGGCTCGGGCGTCGGGCGCGGCCCGCGCGGTGGCCTCGTCCCAGTTGCCCGCACCGGCGAGCGGGGTGGGCGGGGCGAGGCCCGGCCAGCCCGGGTCGGGTGGCAGCAGCCGGGCCGCTTCCCGGGTCCGCCGCACGAGGCCGGTCAGGCCCTCGTCGGTGGTGACGGTGGTCGAGCCGCTCGCCGTCCGCCCGTCGGCGTGCAGACGCAGGCGGACCGACGTGGTGGCGTCGGCGACGTTCTGGTGGATGAACGAGTTGGCGAAGCGGGTCAGCGCCAGCGCGGTGTGGCCGACGAAGACCTCCGCCTCGACCCCCGGTCCGACCATCTCCAGGACGCGGCGCGCGATGTCCTCCATCAGCCCCGCACCCCCACCCGCACGTTCTGGAAGCGGGCCGGCGCGGCGGGATGGCCGGTGTGGCCGACCTGGCCGGGCTGACCCTTGCCGCAGTTGGGCGTGCCCCACGCGACGCTCTCCGAGGAGAGCATGTCCATCGACCGCCAGAAGACCGGCCCGATCCCGGTGTACGTGGGGTTGCGCAGCATCCGCCCCTGCCGCCCGTTCTTGACCTCGTACGCGATCTCGGTGCCGAACTGGAAGTTGAGCCGCCTGTCGTCGATCGACCAGGAGCGGTTGGTCTCCATGAAGATGCCGTCGTCGGTGGCCGCGATCATCTCCGCCAGAGTGTGCGGGCCTGGCTCGAGGCCCACGTTCGTCATGCGGACCATCGGCAGGCGCGACCACCCGTCGGCCCGGACGCTGCCCGCGTAGTCGAGGCCGGCGACCGTGGCCGAGTCGCGCCCGGCAAGCACGCCCACCCAGCGCCCTTCGCGCACGGCGTCGCGCCGGGCGGCCGGCGTGCCCTCGTCGTCGAAGCCGAAGCTGCCCAGCGCGCCCGGAATCGTCGGGTCGATGGTGATGTTCATCAGCTCGGATCCATAGTGGAGGCTGCCGAGCTGGTCGAGGTCGAGCCAGGACGTGCCGGCGAACGCGGCCTCCCAGCCCAGGATCCGGTCGAGCTCGATCGCGTGCCCGACCGACTCGTGGATCTGGAGCGCCATCTGCTCGCCGCCCAGGATCAGCGTGGTCTCGCCGGCCGGGCAGAGCGGCGCGGTGAGCAGTGCGCGCGACTCGTCGGCCACGCGGGCGGCGTGCGCGCCGATGTCAAGCTCCTGGACGAGCTCCCAGCCGCGCGTCCCGTACTGGCCGCGGTAGGCCGGGTAGCTGCGCCGCTGCACCTCGCCATCGCCGATCGCGGTGGACGAGATGCCCGCGCCGCACTCCCGGACGTGCTGGTCGATGCGGTGCCCCTCGCTGGAGACGAACCACTTCTCGGTGTCCCAGATCTGGTACAGCCCCTCGGCGACGTCCGCGCCGTGCTCGCGCATCGTCTTGGTCGCGTGCACCAGCAGGTCGCCCTTGTCGGAGAGCGGCACGGCGAGCGGGTCGATCTCGCACGCCGATGCCCACGACCCGGCCCCGGCACCGACCGGCACCAGGTCCGCGGCGGGGCCCGGCACCCGCGCGCTGGCCGCCGCGGTCTTCGCGGCCCGGCCACCGGCGGCGCGGGCGGCGGCGTCAGACAGGTCGGGTACGGCGTAGAAGCCCCAGCCGCTGCCGACGAGCGCGCGCACGCCGATGCCGGCGTCCTCGCTCTGGGAAAGCTCCTCGATGTCACCGTTTTTGGCGGACATCGCCTCGTAGCGCCGGTGCATCACCCGGGCGTCGGCGTAACGCGCCCCGGCGTCCAGCGCAGCCTGGACCGCGGCGGTGGCCGCGTCGAAGTGGGTCATGAAACATGACCTTATGCGCTGATCAGCGCGGTGGCAGCAACGACTCAGGCCGTATTTCGGCCGTTACCGGCTCGGACAACCGGAGCACCTCGCCCGGCGCTGCGGTGTCGCGCTCGATATAGGTGCCGTTGTGAAGGCGGAACAGCCGTAGCCGGATCGTTTCGTGCTCAACCAGGAGATACGACGGGATGCCGGCCTCGGCGTAATAGTGCATCTTCAGCACTTTGTCCGTCGCGGCGTTGCTGGGCGAGGTGACCTCGCAGACCAGCGCTGCACAGGCCCCAGGGACGATCCGCTCGTCGAAGTCGATAGCCGTGGTGATGGTCAGGTCCGGAATCACGATCCTGCTTGGCTTCAGCCATAGATTTATCGCCCAGTGCACATGCAGGCCACGGTCGTCGGCCCCTTCTTCCAGGGCAGATGCCAGCTTGCGGCAGACACGCTGGTGCCATGGGCTCGGGGAAGCGGTCACGCGGAGGTCGCCGTCGATGAGCTCGATCCGGTCGTTGTCCTCGCCGAGCGCAAGGTATTCCTCCTCGGTCCACGGCCCACCGTGGGCGGGGATCATCGCGGTCACAGTCACCTCCTGAGCGTCTCGACCCGCGTTCCTTGGCGCAATCCTCCCACGTAGTCATAACCACTACAGCGTGGTGTGGTGGACCGTTTCGTAACGTTGGCCGGTCGCTACGGCGGCGGTGCCGGCCTTGAGGTCGTAGACGACCGACCACTGCGTGTGCCCCTGCCGGAGCGTGCGCAGCAGGCTCATCGCGCCGCCCGGGTCGAGCTTGCCGCCCGCCGCGTCCAGCTCCTTCGAGCCGGCCGCGTAGCGCCAGTCGGCGGCCCGCTGCGCCGCGTCCGACGTGCTCAGGTTGAAGTTGGTCATCAGCTGCCACGTGCCGTCGCCCCGGGTGACCGTCATCTTCCCGGTGGCGAACTCGATGACCGCCGAGTCGCCCTTCGCGTCCGCGATCAGGTAGTGCATCGAGGGGCCGCCGCTCCAGTCGAGCGTGTACGTCTCGAAGACGCGCACGGCGTCGTCGACCGTGCGCGCGGTGTCGAGCGCCAGGCGGATGACCGCGAGCGAGCCGACCTCCCGGGCGCCCGGACGGACCTCGGCCTGGCCGTCGACCTGGGCCATGCCGACCGCGAGGCCGTGCTCGTTCATGCCGTCGAACGGGAGCGTCGAGGCGAGCAGCAGATCGCGTTTCGAGGCCGGGTGGTCCAGCTTGGCCAGGCGGGCGTGGTCGTAGCCCAGGTAGGAGAGGTCGACCAGCGAGATCGAGTCGTACGCGTCGGGCGGGCGGGAGACCAGCACGAGCGCCGGGTTGTGGTCCCAGTCGAAGTTGCGGCCGAGCACCGGGCGCGCGGGGTCGCCCGCGGCGAGGAAGACCGTGCACGCGAACGCGTCGCGGCCGCCAGCCAGCGCGATCGCCTTGGGCTTGGCACCGGGCGGGGCGAGCGTGGGCGCCGGCCCCTCGTACACCATCTCGTAGAGCGGGTGGTCGTCGAGCCGCCGGAAACTTGCCAGCGCGCGGTCGGACTGGTCGGCGCTGGGCGTGTACGTGAGCGTGTGGAAGGTCAACGCCTCCGGCCGAGCGGCCGGCGCGGCGGCTCCGCCGTGGCAGCCCGCCAGCGCGAGCAGCCCCGCCGTGAGGGCGCGCCCGAGAAGGGTAGAGCGTCGAGCCGCCATCTCATTACGGTAGCGGCTGCTGACAGAAGACCTCGTTGTAGCTTATTTTCATCTCCAGCGGATGGCTGCAAGTTCTCTACACGCGTGGAAGCGAGGTGCCGTGGGAGCGACCGCCGACCCGTACCTCCGAGTGCGCGATCTGCGCGTCCGGTTCGCCACCGAAGACGGGGTGGTTCGGGCGGTCGACGGGGTCTCGTTCGCGGTGGAGCGCGGGCGGACGCTCGGCATCGTCGGCGAGTCCGGCTCCGGCAAGAGCGTCACAAGCCTCGCCGTGCTCGGCCTGCACGACCCGAAGCGCGCGACCGTCACCGGCGAGATCCTCGTGGGCGGCCGCGACATCGTGGGCCGTCCGGACGAGGAGGTACGCCGGCTGCGTGGCCGTGACATGGCGATGATCTTCCAGGACCCGCTCTCCGCCCTGCACCCGTACTACCCGGTGGGCCGGCAGATCGCCGAGGCCTACCGGATCCACCACCCGCGGGCGAGTCGGGGCGAGGCGCGCCGGCGCACGGTCGAGATGCTCGACCGGGTAGGCATCCCGCAGCCGGACCGGCGGGCGGGGCAGTACCCGCACGAGTTCTCCGGCGGCATGCGGCAGCGCGCGATGATCGCGATGGCGCTCGTCAACGACCCCGACCTGCTCATCGCCGACGAGCCCACGACCGCGCTCGACGTGACCGTGCAGGCGCAGATCCTCGACCTGCTCGAAGACCTACAGAAGGAGTTCAACTCGGCGATCGTGCTGATCACCCACGACCTTGGCGTGGTCAGCCAGGTGGCCGACGACGTGCTCGTGATGTACGGCGGGCGGGCCGTCGAGCACGGCAGCGTCGAGCAGGTGCTGCGGCGGCCCCAGCACCCGTACACGTGGGGGCTGTTGGCCAGCGTGCCCTCGCTGCACGGCGACGCGGACGCGGACCTCGTGCCGATCACGGGCAGCCCGCCCAGCCTGATCAACCTTCCGCCGGGGTGCGCGTTCCACCCGCGCTGCGCGTACGCCGACGAGAGGTCCCGCACCGAGGTGCCCGAGCTGCGCGACGTCGCCGGCGGGCACCTCGTGGCCTGTCACCGGCCGGGGGTGGCCAATGCCGGGTGAGCTGCTCAAGGTCGAGGGCCTGACCAAACACTTCCCGGTACGCGGGCGCGGGCTCGTGCGCGCGGTCGACGGGATCGACTTCGAGGTGGCGCCCGGCGAGACGCTCGGGTTGGTGGGCGAGTCGGGCTGCGGCAAGACGACCACCGGGCGGATGCTCGTGCGCCTGCTGGAGCCGACCGGCGGCCGGATCGTCTTCGAGGGGCGGGACATCACCCACCTCCGGCGGCGCGGGCTGCGCCTGCTGCGGCAGGACCTCCAGATCATCTTCCAGGACCCGTACGCGTCGCTGAACCCCAGGCACACGGTCGGTCGCATCGTCGCGATGCCCATCGAGGTCAACGGGATCAGCCCGCCGGGCGGCGTCAAGCAGCGGGTACGCGAGCTGCTGGAGCTCGTCGGGCTCAACCCGGAGCACTACAACCGGTACCCGCACGAGTTTTCCGGTGGGCAGCGGCAGCGGATCGGCATCGCGCGGGCGCTGGCGCTGCGCCCCAAGCTGATCGTCGCGGACGAGCCGGTCTCCGCGCTCGACGTGTCGATCCAGGCCCAGGTGATCAACCTGCTCCGCGGCCTCCAGCGCGAGCTCGACCTGGCTTTCGTGTTCATCGCGCACGACCTCGCCGTGGTGCGGCACTTCTGCCAGCGCGTCGCGGTGATGTACCTCGGCCGGATCGTCGAGATCGGCGACCGCGAGCAGATCTACGAGCGGCCGCGCCATCCGTACACGCGGGCACTGCTCTCGGCCGTGCCCGACGTCACCACGCCCGCACGGTCGAACGGCCGGATCCGCCTGGCCGGGGACGTGCCGACGCCGCTCGACCCGCCGAGTGGGTGCCGGTTCCGCACCCGCTGCTGGAAGGCCCAAGAGGTGTGTGCCACTACCGAGCCGCCACTGGTAAACGGTGCGGCGTGCCACTTTCCTGAAGGAGGCGACGCATGAGCCTCTCCACGGAGATCGCGACCGTCGCGCCACAGCCCTCGACAGGTGTCGACGTGGCCGGCCGCTCGCCCGGCCAGCTCGCCTGGGTACGCCTGCGCCGCGACCGGGTCGCGATGGTCAGTGGCGGCGCGCTCGTGCTCTTCCTGCTGATCGCGATCCTCGCCCCGCTGATCGAGATGGCGTACGGGGTGGGGCCGTACGAGCAGTTCCAGGACCGGCTCAACCGGTACGGCATGCCCCTCGGGTACGCCGGCGGGATCTCCGGCGACCACTGGTTCGGCCTGGAGCCGGGCACCGGGCGCGACATCTTCATCCGCCTGGTCTACGGCATCCGCACGTCGCTCTTTATCGCGATCACGGCGGCGGTGCTCACCTCGGTGATCGGCATAACGCTCGGCATCCTCGCCGGCTACCTCGGTGGTTGGGTCGACTCGGTGATCGGCTGGATCACCGACTTCGCGCTCGCGCTGCCCTTCCTCATCTTCGCGCTCGCCGTGATGCCCACGTTCGAGCTGCGCTTCTACGGCCCGCGCGACGAGGTGCCGACCTGGTTCCGGGTGGTCGTGCTGATCGCGATCTTCGCGGCCTTCGGCTGGACGGGCATGACCCGCCTCGTCCGCGGGCAGGTGATCTCGTTGCGTGAGCGGGAGTTCGTGGAGGCGGCGCGGGCGAGCGGCGCCGGGCTCGGGCACATGCTCTTCCGCGAGCTGCTGCCCAACCTGTGGGCGCCGATCCTCGTCTCGTTCTCGCTGGCCGTGCCGGCGTACGTGACGGGCGAGGCGGCGCTGTCGTTCCTCAACATCGGAATCCGTGACCCCACGCCGGACTTCGGCGTGATGATCTTCCGGAGCATCGACTACCTTCAGGGCGACCCGGCGTACGTCTTCTTCCCGGGCATCACGATCTTCATCCTCGTGCTGGCCTTCAACCTCTTCGGCGACGCGCTGCGCGACGCGCTCGATCCCAAGTCCTCGCGATAGGAGGCGACCGTGGGACGCTTTCTGATCAAACGGTTGCTCTCCGCCGTGCTCACCCTCTTCGCGGTCAGCGTGCTGAGCTTCCTGATGTTCTTCGCGCTGCCGAGCGACCCGGTCACCGGCATGTGCCCGAAGAACTGCAACCCGGAGCGGCTGGAGCGGGTCCGCCAGGAGTTGGGCCTGCGCGACCCGAAGGTCGAGCAGTACGTCGCGTACATGAAGGGCATCTTCGTCGGGCGTGACCTCGGCAGCGCCCAGGGCGGGCGGTGCGACGCGCCCTGCCTCGGGTACTCGTACGTCAACAGCGAGGCGGTCACCGACACCCTGGCCCGCGTGCTCCCGGTGACGCTGAGCATCGTGATCCCGGCCGCGATCCTGTGGCTGGCGCTCGGTGTCGGGCTCGGCATGATCTCCGCGCTCAGACGGGGCACCTGGGTCGACCGGCTGGCGATCGGCTTCTCGCTGACCGGGGCATCACTCCAGCTGTACTTCACCGGTGCGGTGCTGCTGATCGTCTTCGTGTACCAGCTCAAGATCCTGCCGACCCCGCACTACACGTCCATACTCGACAATCCCGTCGACTGGGCGAAGGGCCTGGTACTCGCCTGGGTGGCGCTGGCGTTCCTCTTCTCGGCCATCTACGCGCGGCTGGCCCGGGCACAGATGCTGGAGACGCTGTCCGAAGACTTCGTGCGTACGGCGCGGGCCAAGGGGCTGGTCAAGAAGAAGGTGTACGGCCGGCACGCGCTCCGCGCCGCGATCACGCCACTTGTCACGATCGCCGGCCTGGACGTGGGCGCGGCGCTCGGCGGCACCGTGATCACCGAGACGACCTTCGGCATCCAGGGGCTCGGGCGCACCGCCGTGTACGCGGTCCGCGGCGGTGACCTACCCATGATCATGGCGACGGTCCTGATCTCCGCTGTTTTCGTCGTGCTGGCCAACGTCGTGGTCGACCTGCTCTACGCGGCCATCGACCCGCGCGTCCGCCTTGGATAAATTTACCGAACAGTGACGTGCGAGCTGTAGCTTTCCTTCAAGCTCACCCCCCTGGAGGGATCACTATGAGAACCCGAGTGGCTGCCGCCCTCGCATTGGTCCTGGTGGCCGGCGCATGCAGCGAGACCACCGACGACGGTCCCTCCGTGGACCAGGAGCGCACCGCGAAGGGCGTGATCGCGACCGACCCGAAGGACTCGCTCGGCCCGGCACCCGAGGTGCCCGGCGCGGCCAAGGGTGGCACCTTCACCGTCATCCGGGAAACCAAGATCTCGCACCTCGACCCGCAGCGGGTGTACTCGTTCGCCGGCCTCATGAACGCGCCGCTCTACGCCCGCACGCTCACCACGTGGAAGGACGACGGCAAGGGCAACCTCACGCTCGTCGGCGACCTCGCACAGACGCCCGGCACCAACGTCAACAACGACTGCAAGGTGTGGGAGTTCAAGGTCAAGGACGGCGTGAAGTTCGAGGACGGGCGCCCGATCACCGCCAAGGAGATCGCGTACGGCATCGCCCGCTCGTTCGACCCGGACCTCACCGGCGGCCCCACCTACGTGCAGGAGTGGCTGGCCGACACCGCCGACTACGACACCAAGTGGGACTTCAAGGCCAACAAGACCTCGCTGCCGCCCGGCCTGACCACGCCGGACGACAAGACCTTGCGGTTCGAGTTCGCCAAGGCGCACTGCGACCTGCCGTTCGCGCTGTCGCTGCCGGCGAGCGCGCCGCTGCCGCCGGACAAGGACACCGGCGTCAACCTCGACAACCAGCCGTTCTCCTCCGGGCCGTACAAGATCACGAAGCACACGCCCGGCGTCGAGATCGTGCTGGAGCGCAACCAGCACTGGGACCCGGCGACCGACCCGGTGCGCCACCAGTACCCGGACAAGTTCGTGTGGACGTTCGGCCCGGACCCGGACGCGGGCGCCAACCGCGTGATCGCCGACAGCGGCCCTGACCAGTCCGCCCTGGCCTGGAACGGCGTGCCGGCCGCACTGGTTTCCCAGGTCGCCGGCAACGCGGCGCTCAAGGATCGTTCGGTGATCTCGCCGACGCCGACCGAGTGGCGACTGACGATCAACACCCAGCGGGTCACCGACCTGGCGGTGCGGCAGGCGCTCAACTACGCCATCGACCGGGACGGCTTCATCAAGCTGCTCGGCGGCGAGACGGTCGCGTCGCCGATCACCACGCTCATGCCGCCGGCCACGATCGGCTACCAGAAGTACGACGCCTACCCGGCCGGCCCGAACGGCAACCTGGACAAGGCCAAGGAGCTGCTCGCCGGCAAGACCCCCGAGCTGGTGCTGGGAGTCGGCGACGACGTACCCGAGCGCGGCACGCAGCTCAAGACCAACCTGGAGAAGGCCGGCTTCAAGATCACGGTCAAGAACATCCCGGCCGACGCCAAGCTCGACGAGACCAAGAAGAAGGACAACCCGTGGGACCTCTACCTGGACTCGTGGGCCGCGGACTGGCCGAGCGGCGCCTCCATCCTGCCGGTGCTCTTCGACGGGCGCTCGATCAAGGCTGAGGGCAACAGCAACACGTCGTACATCAACAACGACGCCATCAACGCGGAGTTCGACCGGGTGCTCGCCATGGACCCGGCCGCACAGGCGCCGGAGTGGGCCAAGCTCGACGAGCGCATCATGAAGGAGCTCGCCCCGGCCGTCCCGATGTACGTCGAGGTCGCCTACTACCTGCACGGCTCCAAGGCCGGCGGCGTCTTCATCTCCAGCGTCTTCGGCTACCCCTCGTTCGTGAACGCCTTCGTCAAGCAGTAACCACCCCGACCCCGCCGGCCCGCCCCACGGGGCGGGCCGGCGCTTGCCCACAGCTCTCTACAGGCCTTTCGGGGTCGGGGTTGCTCCTGTCGTGACGCTTTACAGGCAGATTTGCCCGCGTCCGCGTCAGCTGTAGACCGCATGCTCCCGCGGGCACCGCTGCGGCCGGCGGCTCGCAGAGCGAGCCGAAACCCCCGGCCTCCGCTGCCGGGTCCGCGGTCCAAGGACACCGGTGGAGACCTTCGCGACCGGTGCGGCTGGTCTGTCGGGAAAGGCTGTCGAGCTGCTCGCACCAATGCGTCCACGCCGTCGTGCAGGTGCAGTGTGCGGTGTCGCCAGCTGGCCATTTCAGCTGGCCGATTTGGGGTTGCCCACTCCAGGGAAGCAGAGCAAATGCTCCCGCGGCCTCACCCGTCCGCCGCTGGTCACGCTCACCCCGCGCACGGTCCGTTTGTCCACAATGCCCCTTGCCGAGCGACGGGCCCCAGACCGGACAGAGGCACCGTCACCGCGAGTAACCGCCGCGGCGATGTGAACGGCGTCCGATGCCAGATCTTGTCCCGCGGAGCTGGCAGTGGACGGCCGGGGATTTCGGCTCGCCCTGGCGAGCCGCCGGCCGGGAGCGGTGCCCGCGGGAGCATACGGTCCGCAGCTGACGCGGACCTGGGAAATCTGTCTCGAGTCTGACCGTGCATCGTGGCCAAGCGCGCCAACCCCGACCGCGAAAGCTCTCTAGAGGTTGCGGCGGACGAAGTCGAGCTCCAGGCGGAGCAGTTTCTCGGCGATGCCGCCCGCGGCCATGTGTGTCGCGCCGGTCAGTGGGATCACCGAGTGCGGGCGGCCGGAGGCGAGCAGCGCCGCGGACAGGCGCAGCGTGTGCGCGGCGACCACGTTGTCGTCGGCCAGGCCGTGGATCAGCAGCAGCGGGCGGGCGTCGCGGGCCGGCTCGGCGGCGATCTCGATGAGCGAGTGGTGGGCGTACACGTCGGCGTTTTCGCTCGGCAGGCCCAGGTAGCGCTCGGTGTACGCGGTGTCGTACAGCCGCCAGTCGGCCACCGGCGCGCCGGCGACGCCGCAGCGGAAGATCTCCGGGCGGCGGAGCACCGCCAGGCCGGCCAGCCAGCCGCCAAACGACCAGCCGCGCACCGCCACGCGGTCGAGGTCGAGGTCGGGGTGCTTGCCGGCCAGCGCGCCGAGCGCGTCGACCTGGTCGGTGAGCACCACGTCCGCGACGCGGCGGTGGATCACCTTCTCGAACGAGGGGGCGACGCCCGGTGTACCCCTGTTGTCGACCGTGACCACCGCGAAGCCGGCGTCGGCCCACCACTGCCGCTCCAGCCATCGCGAGCGCGCGGCCAGCACCTCCTGGTGGCCCGGGCCGCCGTAGACGTCGAGCAGCACGGGCAGGCGGCGGCCGGTCACGTGGTTTCGGGGGTACAGCACCGCCGCGGGCAGGCGGCGGTCGGCGACCCGTTCCAGCATGGGGCGCGGCGCGTACGGCGGCTTGGCGGCGTGGGAGGTGATCTCGGCGATCTGCTTGCCCGCCCGCCACACCGTCCAGTGCGTGCCGGCGCGGTCGAGCGAGGCGGAGCCGACCACGAGCAAGTCGCCGCCGACGGCGCCCATGTGCCAGCCGGGAGCGGTGGTCAGCGGCCGGATCTCGGCACCGCCCGCGCCGATCGCCGTGCGTACCCGGAAAAGGTGCTGCTCGCTCGGCTCGCCCTCGCTGGCCTCCACGAGCAGGTCGGGCGAGCCCGCGCCGGCGCCGGCGGACATGCGGCCGACCACGCGGCGCACGTACAGCGAGGGTGGCGTGAGCAGCGTGCCGTCGGCGAAGAGGCAGCGCGCGTCGTATCCGTCGTGGGCCAGCTCGCCGCCGACCAGCACGCGGCCGTCCGGCAGGTGGCTGGGCGTGCCGGCGACCGGCTCCACCCACCGCGGGTCGGCGAGCTCGGCGTGCACCTGGGTCTCGCCGGTACGCGGGTCGACGGAGAGCACCAGCCCGTGCTGCTGGAGGCGGCGCAGCACGGTGATCAGTGGACCGCCTTCGGCCCAGTGCACCGAGACCAGGTAAGGGTAGGTCTCCCGGTCCCAGTGCACGTCGACCCAGCCGCCCTCCAGGTCGAGCAGGTGGAGGGTGACCTCGGCGTTGGCCGCGCCGGCGTAGGGGTAGGCGACGCTGGTCGGCGCCGCCTCCGGGCGGGATGGATCGTGCAGGTGCCAGCGAGGCACCCGGGACTCGTCGACGCGGGCGGCCAGGATCGAGCGCCCGTCGGGGGCCCACCAGTAGCCCCGGAAGCGCCCCAGCTCCTCCGCCGCGATGAACTCGGCGAGCCCCCAGGTGACGTCGCCGTCCTCGCCGGCCAGCATCGCGTCGGTGCCATCGGCGTGGATGACGTGGAGGTTGCCGGACGTCACGTACCCGATGCGGCGTCCGGTGGGGTCGGGCCGGGGGTCGACGACCGGGCCGGCGGTGGCGACCTCGACGACGTCGCCGGTGACCAGGTCGGCGCGGAAGAGGCGGCCGGCGAGCGGAAACGCGGCGACCCGCGCGGCCGGGTCCGTCGCGTACGACCCGATGCCGCTCGCGGAGAGCCGCAGCCGCTCGCGCAGCGCCCGCTCCTCGGCGGGCAGGTCGCCGCGGCCGTCGGTGAGCAGGGCGGCCGGCTCGGCGATCAGCTGCTCGGTCGCCGTCTCGGCGTCGAGCACCCAGAGCGCCTCGGCCGCGTCCTCCGGGCCGGGCGAGCGCAGGAAGACCACCCGCGAGCCGTCGCTCGCGACTGTCACGGCCCGCGGCGCTCCGCGGGTAAACCTCCGGGTACGGGCGGCTAGCTCCGGGTAGTCCACCCACGGATCGTAAATCCGCGTGATCCGTCCGCCCGACCATGCCCGGCGTGTCCGCACGTAAACGCCGTCTCCGCTGGCCGACGTGGCACGCGGCACCCCGGCAATCTCGCGCGCGTAGAGTGGCGCGCGTGGCACGACGACTCATGCTGGTGCACGCACACCCCGACGACGAGACGGTGAGCACCGGCGCGACGATGGCGCACTACGCCGCCCAGGGTGTGGAGATCACGCTCGTCACCTGCACGCTCGGTGAGGAAGGCGAGATCCACGTGCCCGAGCTGGCGCTGCTCGCCGCCGCGGAGGCCGACCAGCTGGGCGGCTACCGGCTGGCCGAGCTCGACGCCGCCTGTGCCGCCCTCGGCGTCACCGACCGCCGTTTCCTCGGCGGCGCGGGTCGCTACCGCGACTCCGGGATGATGGGCCTCGAGACCAACAAGCACCCCCGCTGCTTCTGGCAGGCCGACCTCGACGAGGCCGCCGGCCAGCTGTTGGAGATCATGCGCGAGGTGCGCCCGCAGGTCCTGATCACGTACGACGAAAACGGCTTCTACGGCCACCCCGACCACATCCAGGCGCACCGGGTGGCGATGCGGGCGGCCGGCCTGGCCACCGCCGAGGGCTTCGGGCCCGCCAAGATCTACTGGACCACCGTGCCGAAGAGCGTGCTCGAAGCGGGCATCAACGCGTTCGCGCAGTCGAGTGACAACCCGTTCGCCGGCATCGACAAGGTCGAAGACTTCCCGTTCGGCACGTCCGACGAGGAGGTCGCCGCCCGCATCGACGCCACCGACCAGCACGAGGCCAAGGTGGCCGCGATGCGCGCGCACGCCACGCAGATCCCGGACACTTCCTGGCTGTACTCGATCGCCGGCAACTTCGGCAGCGAGTTCATGGGCGTCGAGTACTACACGCTGGCCGCTGGCGAGCGGGGCCCCGGCGACGGCCCGCACGGCTGGGAGAGCGACATCTTCGCCGGCCTCCCGTCGTGAGTTTCCGATGACCGTGTCCACCCCGAGCCTGCCGGTCGACGGCGACGCGCAGAGTGAGACGCCACCACCACCTTCTCGCTTCGACGGCGCCTTCCAGACCGGCCTGCGGGTGGCCGGCGGCGTGATCGCCGTAGTGGCCGCGCTGGTCACCGCCGTGGCGGAGCTCATGATCGCGCCGCTGCGGCTGGGCGGCCACCTGATCGGCGCGGCCGTGGTCGCGACCGTGCTGGCCAATCTGGCGCTCGGCTGGTTCGCCTACACGACCGTCGGCCGCAAGTGGGCCATCGCCCTCCCGGCCGCCGCCTGGCTGGTGCTGATGGTGACCGCCTCCGGGCGCACGACCGAGGGCGACCTGCTGCTGGTCGGGCCGCAGGGCGACGCGGTGGTCGACCGCAACAGCTGGGTCGGTGTGGCCATGATCCTGGCCGGTTCGATCGCCTTCGCGGTGGTCGGCTTCCGCCTGGTGCTCGCCCAGCCGCCGTACTCAGCAAACAAGCAGCTACCACACAGCTGACGAGGGTGTGACGGCGGACACTCGAGCACTACTCTCTCTGACGAGGTTCTGTTCACCTGTCGTTGGGGAGGGTGTGCGATGAAAGACCGTTGGCTGCCGGTCGGCGTGCTCGCGGGTGTGCTGTTCGCGGTCAACGTGGCGGCGCGCCTGGTCGCCCGCCTCGGTTTCAACGACGACGGCGAGGCGCAAGACCGCATCTCGCTGGGCATGTTCGTGGTGCTCGGGCTGACCGTGGCCGTCATGGCGTTCCTCTGGGGTCGCCGCCACCCGGCCGGCCGGTGGATCGCCGACATCGGGGCGGCCGCGATCGTCGCCCTGCTGCTCACGGTCTTCGTGGGGCCGTTCGTCAGTGGAGACACCCCGTTCGAGGGCGGGGCGGGCGACTTCTTCGCACAGGTCTGGCTCTACAGCGCCTTCGCGATCGGCGGCTCGCTGGTCGGCTTCCTGATCCTCGTGGCGCTCGGCCTCGACTACCGTTCGCAGGGCCTCAAGCGCTTCGCCGAAGCCAAGCTGGCCAAGCCTCGCCGCGTCGTGCGCCGCTAGCCTGGGGCCTCGCGGGTCAGGTAGCTGTGGTGGGTGGTGAAGCCCAGCTTGGCGTAGAGCGCGACCGCCGCCGCGTTGCGCTCCTCGACCTGGAGAAACGCGCGGCTCGCGCCCGACTCGGCGGCCCAGCGGGCGAGCGCGCCGATCACCTCCTGGGCCAGGCCGCCGCGGCGTGCCTCGGGCACCACCTCGATGAGCGCGAGGCCGAGCCAACGGCCCTCCCCGGTGACCGTGCCGCGGCCGGTGGCGAGCAGGGTGCCGCTGTCGTCGTACACGTGGGCGAAGCGGACCTGGCGCACCGCGGTGAGGATGTGTCGCGCGGCGTCCGGGAGGCCACCCTTGCGGCCGGCGGCGACCTCCAGCCAGCCGTCTGACGGCGTGCGGGTGAGGTCGACCCGCGTGCGGGCCACCGTGGCATCCAGGATCGACCGCAGTGGCGCGGTCTGCACCAGCGTGAGGGGGCGCGCGGTCCAGCCGCGGGCGTCGAGCGCCGCACCGACCGGGGCGGCCAGTGGGAGTGGCGTGTTGACGAGGGGCTGCGCGCCGCGGGCCAGGTACCAGCGCTCGACCGCGTCGATCGCCGCCTCCAGGGGGCGGTCGGGGTCGCCGATGGGCAGCGCGGAGTTGCCCCGGCCGGTCCAGCCGCCGGCCGCGCGCAGCAGCCACCCACCCAGTCGCTCCTGCACCGGCGCCGGCCACGCTTCGTTGGCGGCGAGCTCGAGGGCGATGACGTCCGTGGCATTCGGCCGCCGCGTCGGGGGCACCCGTTTCGCGCGGTGGATCTCACTCAGTGGTACGCGGAGCGGGCCCTTCGACGTCGCGATCGTGAGATCGGTCTCCGTGATCTCCACGAGCTCGCCGAGCGCGTCCGAGTAGAGCGGACGATCGTTGCGAATCCCGACAACTCGCCGCACGACAACCCGGTGTCCCACATCCGCACGCCGGAGCACGCACCACTCCCTCCAGGGCGAGATACTAGGTCTCTAGGCCGAGATACTAGGCTCCTACTGCCGCAGGATAAGAGCGGCGTGGCTTGCGGAGAGGATGACCCGTGACCTACATCATCGCCGAGCCGTGCGTTGATCTGCTCGACAAGGCATGCATCGAGGAGTGCCCCGTCGACTGCATCTACGAGGGCAACCGGATGCTCTACATCCACCCCGATGAGTGCGTCGACTGCGGGGCGTGCGAGCCGGTCTGCCCGGTCGAGGCGATCTTCTACGAGGACGACGTGCCCGAGCAGTGGAAGGACTACACGGCGGCCAACTACGAGTTCTTCGAGGATCTCGGCTCTCCGGGCGGTGCCTCCAAGATCGGTAAGGTCGACAAGGACGCCACCTTCGTGGCCGCTCAGCCGCCGCGCGAGACCGAGCACTGAGCGTGGCCGAGGGGCGCCTGTCCGAGCGGCTGCCCGACTTCCCCTGGGATCTGCTGGCGCCGGCCAAGCGGGTCGCCGCCGAGCACCCGGACGGCCTCGTCGACCTGTCGATGGGCACCCCGGTCGATCCGGTGCCGCCCTTGGTGCGGGAGGCGCTCGCCGCAGCTTCGGACTCGCCTGGGTACCCGCCCACCGCCGGCACCCCCACGCTGCGGGCCGCGATCGCCGAGTGGGTGGCCCGCACCTGTGCCACACCGGTCGCGGGGCTTGGCGTGCTGCCCACCATCGGTTCCAAGGAGCTGGTGGCCTGGCTGCCGACGCTGCTCGGCATCGGCCCGGGTGACACGGTGGTCATCCCGACGGTGTGCTACCCGACGTACGAGGTGGGGGTGCGCCTGGCCGGCGCCACTCCGGTACGCACCGACTCGCTGACCTCGCTCGGCCCCGCACCGGTCAAGCTGATCTGGGTCAACTCCCCGTCCAACCCGACCGGCCAGGTGGTCCCCGCCGGCCACCTGCGCAAGGTCGTCGACTGGGCCCGCGAGCGGGGCGCGGTGGTGGCCAGCGACGAGTGTTACCTCACGCTCGGCTGGGAAGACGAGCCCGTGTCGGTGCTGTCGCCCGAGGTCGGCGGCGGCCGGCTCGATGGTGTGCTGGCCCTGCACTCGCTCTCCAAGCGGTCCAACCTCGCCGGTTACCGGGCGGGCTTCGTGGCCGGTGACCCCGCGATCGTGTCCGAGCTGCTGGCCGTCCGAAAGCACGGCGGCTTGATCGTCCCGGCTCCGGTTCAGGCCGCCATGGTGGCCGCGCTGGGCGACGACGAGCACGCGGCGACACAGCGCGCCGCCTACGCCGCCCGCCGAGACGTGCTGCGTGCCGCGCTGGTCAAGGCCGGCTTCGAGATCGAGCACTCCGGCGCCGGGCTCTACCTGTGGGCGACCCGGGGCGACGACTCATGGTCCACCGTGGATTGGTTCGCCGAGCGGGGCATCCTCGTCGCCCCCGGCGCCTTCTACGGCCCGGCGGGCGAGCGGCACGTGCGGGTGGCGCTGACCGCCACGGACGAGCGCGTGGCGGCCGCGGCCGAGCGCCTGGAAAACTGAGTCACTTTCGCGTCTTCCGGCTGTAACGGTCTCGTCCCCTCGTCCGGGGAGGATGTGTCCGTGATCGGCGCAAAAGCATAGTCCGCGGACTATGGCGAACCGCTTCACCGACTGGTACAACGTTCAACGGACCGGTCGGGGAGGTCCATCGCGCCGGTGGCCGCGAAGGGGAGGCTCGTGTCGGCTCGACGGGTCATGACCTACTACGGGCTGTGGATGACAGCCCTGGGCGTTGGCGCGTTCACACTTCCTTCCCTCCACCTGTACTTCTGGGCCGCCATCGGGGTCAGCAGCGTCGGGGCGATAGTGGCCGGCGCCGTGCGACACCAGCCGCGGCGGCGGCTGCCGTGGTGGTTTCTCGCCGGTGGGATGGCCCTTTTCGGGGCCGGCGACCTCGTTTTCAATATCGCCGCCGACCAGGACCAGGTGCCCCTTCTCGCCGACATTCTCTACCTGAGCGTCTTTCCGTTGATCGTCGCCGGCTATTACGGGTTCACCCGCGCGAGCCTGACGATTCGCGATCGGTCGAGGATGCTCGACCTGCTCGTGTTCGCGACCGTCGGCGCGATGGCCCTCTGGGTGTTCGGCGTCGGGCCCGACCTCAGGTCGCCGGCGGTGAGCTCCTTCGAAAAGTCGGCGCTGGCGGCGTACGCGCTGGGCAACCTGATCGTCTTCGCCATCACGGTGCGCCTGTTCGCCACCTACCAGCGCACCGTCTCGGTCGTGCTGCTCGCGGTCGGCTCGGCCGGCATACTCACCGCCGACATCCTCTACGGTCTGACCAGTTTGGACGGTGCCTACCAAAACGGTGGCCTGATCGACATCGGCTGGTGGGTCTTCTACAGCGCGTGGGGTGCGGCGGCACTCCACCCGTCGATGACCGGGCTGACCGCGCCGGTCGACGCCCGGCGGGGCGAGGTCAAGTCGCTCTGGCTGGCGTTGCTGGGCGCGGCCGCGCTGATGCCGCCTGCCGCGCTGCTGGTCCAGTCGGTCGCCGGTGAGATCCGCGACGCACCGCTGATCGCGATCACCTCCGGAGTGGTCTTCACGATCGTGCTGATCCGGCTCACCGACTCGATCTTCGCGCACCGGCACGCGGTCAGCCGCGAGCGGGGGATGCGCCAGTCGATGGCGGCGCTCGTCTCCGCGACCGACGCGGCCGAGGTCAACCGGGCGGTGCGCGCCGCGGTGGCCCGCCTGATCCCGCCGGAGACCGGATACCGGCTGGTCTTCGCCATGCACCACGCCGACGGCGTGCCGGCCACCGCGGTGAGCATTTGGGGCCCCACGGTCGTGCCGCCGGTGGTGCCGCACGGCGCGCGGGGCGCGGCCGCCGCCCGCCGCACCCGCGTCCTGCGGGTACGGATGCTGCACCCGGCCCTGGCCGAGCAGTTGGGTGGCTTCGAGAGCGCCGTGATGTGCCCGCTCGTGCTCGACTCACCGGCCGGTGGCGCGCCCCGCCTCGGCGCGCTCATCGTGTCCGCCGACGCGGACGTCCTCGACAGCCTGCGTGACGCGCTGGAGGTGCTGGCCGGGCAGGCCGCGCTCGCGCTGGAACGGATCTCGCTCAGCGACGAGGTCAACAGGCGGCACAGCGAGGCGTACTTCCGCACGCTCGTGCAGAGCACCGCCGACGTGATCCTGATCGTGGGCGACGACGACTTAATCCGGTACGCCAGCCCGTCCACCTCCGCCGTGCTCGGCGTCGAGCCGGGCGACTCCACCATGCTCTGGGATGTGATCCACCCGGACGACCGCGCGGCCGTGGAGCAGACGCTGGATCTCGCCCGCTCCGGCCAGGCGCCGCCGACCGAGTGGACACAGTGGAGCCTGCGACACCCGGGCGGGAGCCGGGTGCAGGTCGAGGTGAGCTGCCGTGACCTGCGCCGCGACCGCACCGTGCGCGGGCTGGTGATCACCATGCGCGATGTGACCACGCGCGACCGGCTGGAGCGCGAGCTGAGCCATCGGGCGCTGCACGACGCGCTGACCGGCCTGCCCAACAGGGTGCTCTTCCACGACCGGGTACGCGAGGCGGTCGCCGGCGGCACCGGTGTCGCGGTCCTCCTCGTCGATCTCGACGACTTCACGATGGTCAACGACACCTCGGGGCACGCCGCGGGCGACGAGCTGTTGACCGCGGTGGGCGAGCGGATCGCGGCCGCCCTGAGCGACCAACAGACCGTCGCGAGGGTCGGTGGCGACGAGTTCGCGGCCGTGATCGAGGGCGTCGCCGACGCGGCTGCCGCCGAGGAGATCGCCGCGGGCTTGCTGGCGGCGCTCGCCGAGCCGTTCCGGCTTGGTGAGGCGACGGTGAGCGGCTCGGCCAGCATCGGCCTCGCCACCACCGCCGACGCGTCCGACGCGGACGAGCTGCTGCGCCAAGCCGACCTCGCGCTGCGGCTGGCCAAGGGCGCGGGCAAGGGCCGGTGGCGGCGCTACCAGGCGGCCCTGCACACAGCCGTGCTCCAGCGGATCGAGATGCGGGTGGCGCTGGAGCAGGCGGTCGCCGACCTCAACTTCACGGTGGCCTACCAGCCGATCGTCGGCGTCGCCGATGGCGCCACGGTCGGCTTCGAAGCGCTGGTGCGGTGGCGGCACCCCACTCTCGGCCTTGTCTCGCCGGACGAGTTCATCGACGTGGCGGAGGAGACCGGCCTGATCGAGCCGATCGGCGACTGGGTGCTCCAGCAGGCCATCGCGACCGCGACCACCTGGCCCGGCACGCCGTACGTGAGCGTCAACGTCTCGGCCCGCCAGTTTCGGGTGCCGTGCTTCGTCGACAAGGTCCGCAAGGCACTGGCCGACGCCGGCCTGCCGCCGGAGCGCCTGATGCTGGAGATCACCGAGCGACTGCTGCTCCGCGACGACGAGCAGGTGTGGCTCGACCTCACCGGGCTGCGCGAGATGGGTGTGCGGATCGCGATCGACGACTTCGGCACCGGGTTCTCGTCGCTGAGCTACCTACAGCAGGTGCCGATCGACGTGCTGAAGATCGACAAGACCTTCACCGCCACCGTCGCCTCCTCCGCCCGGCAACAGGCCATTGTGGACGGCATCGTGCGGCTCGCGCAGACGCTCAGCCTGGAGGTCGTGGCCGAGGGCATCGAGACCGAGGCCGACCGCGACCTGCTCCGCGTCATCCACTGCCCGTACGGCCAGGGCTACCTCTACTCCCAGCCCCTCGCGCCGGACGAGGTGGTGAGCTGGCTCCGCTTCGAATGCGACACCGCGGACGCCGAGATCGCCGCGATCTCCAACCCGTAGCGAGGCTTCTCTTCACACTTTCTAGGGGTTTTCCCGGGCTGCGAGATACATACTCGGTATGCAACGATGGCCCCATCGAAACGGGGCCAGGCGTCTATATAGACGCCTCTGAAGGAGGTTGCGTTGCGACTCCGAGGAAAGTTCTTAGCCATCGCGCTCGCCACCGGGCTCGTGCTCGGTGCGGCGCCGGCAGGGTGGGCGGCGCCGCGGGGCGCCGCGGACGCGGCCGGGGTGGCCGCGCGGTCGGGCAAGGGCGTCACCGTGACGCTGATTACCGGTGACCGGATCACGCTCGCGTCGGCCGTCGCCAACGGCGTCGCGGTCCAGCCCGGCAAGGGCCGTGCGAAGGTGCGGTTCACGGTGCACCGCGACCGCGACTCGCTCTACGTGATCCCGAGCGACGCCGCGTCGCTCATCCGCTCCGGCAAGCTTGACCGCCGCCTGTTCGACGTGCGCGGGCTGGTGCGCGCCGGCTACCACGACGCCGTGCGTGACACGCTGCCGCTCCTCGTGCGCTACGGCGCGGTGAGCGCGCGTTCCGCCGCCGGCACACTCTCCGCCGCCGGTGCCACGGTGACCCGCCATCTGTCGGTTGTGGACGGTGCGGCCGTGGCGGCCAAAAAGGACAGTGCGCCGAAGTTGTGGTCGACGTTGACCGCTGGCCGGGGCTTCGACAAGATCTGGCTCGACGGCAAGCGCGAGATCTCGCTCGACCAGAGCGTGGCGCAGATCGGCGCGCCGGCGGCGTGGGCGGCCGGCTACACGGGCGAGGGCGTGACCGTCGCGGTGCTGGACACCGGCGTCGACACCGCCCACCCCGACCTCGCCGGCAAGGTGAGCGACTCGCGAAACTTCAGCGAGGCGGCCGAAGCGGGCGACACCATCGGGCACGGCACCCACGTCGCCTCCACCATCGCCGGCAGCGGCGCGGCCTCCGGCGGCAAGTACAAGGGTGTGGCGCCGGACGTCGACCTGATCTCGGGCAAGGTCTGCGAGACCAACTTCTGTAGCGACTCGGCGATGCTGGCCGGCCTGGAGTGGGCCGCGGCCGAAAAGGGTGCGAAGATCGTCAACTTCAGCATCGGCGGTGGCGACACCCCGGAGATCGACCCGCTCGAGGAAGCGATCAACACGCTGACCGCACAGCACGGCACGCTCTTCGTGGTCGCGGCCGGCAACAGCGGCGACGGCGACGGCTCGATCGAGTCGCCCGGCAGCGCGGAGGCGGCGCTCACGGTCGGCGCGGTCGACAAGTCGGAGGAACTGGCCGACTTCTCCAGCCGTGGGCCGCGGCTCGGCGACGAGGGCATGAAGCCCGACATCACCGCACCGGGCGTCGGCATCGTGGCCGCACGGGCTGCCGGCACGCTGCTGGACGAGCCGGTCGACGAGCACTACACAAGGGCCTCGGGCACCTCGATGGCCACCCCGCACGTCGTCGGCGCGGCCGCGCTCTTGGCGCAGCAGCACCCGGACTGGAAGGCGGGCAGCCTCAAGGCCACGCTCACGGCGTCGGCGAAGCCCAACCCGTCGCTCACCGGGTACCAGCAGGGTGCCGGCCGCGTCGACGTGGGCCGGGCGATCACCCAGGCGGTGACCACCGACCCGGTCAGCGTCTCCTATGGACGGCCGATCTGGCCGCACCACGACGACGAGCCGGTCGCCAAGACCGTCACCTACCGCAACGGCGGCACCGCCGACGTGACGCTCGACCTCGCCGTCACCGCCGTCGGTCCCGAGGGCGAGCCGGCTCCGGCCGGTCTGTTCACGGCGAGCGCCACCACGCTGACCGTGCCGGCCGGCGGGCAGGCACAGGTGACCGTCACCGCCGACACGCGGGTGCAGGGGCCGGACGGGCTCTACTCCGGACAGCTCGTCGCCACCGGCGGCAGCACCGTCGTGCGCACGTCGCTGGGCGTGCACAAGGAGGTGGAGAGCTACAACGTGACCGCGACGCTCATCGACCACGACGGCAAGCCGACCGGCTTCGGCTCGGCCACGCTGCTCGGGCTCGACGAGTTCAGCTGGCTCGACCTGGGCGACGAAGACGGCACGGCGACCGCCCGCGTGCCGAAGGGGCGCTACAACCTGTCGGCCACGATCTTCACCTCACGGGGTGAGGACGTGGAGGCGGCCTCGTCCGTGCAGGTGCAGCCGGTGTTCGAGGTGACGCGCGACGTCTCGGTCACCTTCGACGCGCGCAAGGGCAAGCCGGTCCGTACGACGGTGCCCGAGCGTACGGCGGTGCCCGCGCTGGTCGACGTCTCGTTCACCCAGGACCAGGGCGAGTTCGGCTACGGCGTCACGCTGTGGGCCAGCTCGTTCAAGGAGCTCAACACGCTCCACATCGGATCGCCGGGGCAGGGTTTCTTTGCGTCGATCGCGAGCCAGTGGGCGAAGGGCGAACCGGAGACCGGCTTCGCCGACTCCCCGTTCTTCTACGGCGTCGCGGAGGGCTTCGCCGGGCGCATGCCCAGCGGATACGTCAAGCACGTGCGCAAGGGCGACCTGGCGACCGTGCGGCAGGAGTTCGGCGGCGCCGCCGAGGGCCTGTCCGGTGAGCGGCTGATCTTCCCGGTGCTGGAGCCGGACAACGGCGCGTCGGCGATCGTCCTTCCCACCGACCTGCCGAGCCGCCGCACGGAGTACTTCTACACCAAGGGCGTCCGGTGGGCGCCGGAGCTCGACGTCAGCAAGCCGAGCGAAGACCCCGACGAGTTCCCGGAGATCCAGGAGGTCCTCTTCCAGGCCCCGGTCACGTACCGGCCGGGCCAGGTGTACCGGGACGTGTGGCACACCGGACCGTTCGGCCCGGCGCTGCCCGCGCCGCGGTGGCCGCACCAGTGGGCCAGCCGCACCGGCGACCTGATCGTCGTCGACCTGCCGCTCTACAGCGACCGGGCCGGCCACGCGGGATTCTCGCGCACCGACACCGCCCGCACCGCCCTGTACAGCGGCGGCGAGCTCGTCGGCGAGCTGGACTGCGCGGGCTGCGGTGAGTTCGAGGTGCCGCCGGCACGGGCCGGCTACCGCCTGGAGGTCGCCAGCACACGCGGCATCGGTGACCTGAACACCGAGACGCGCGGCGTGTGGACGTTCCGGTCGGCGCACGTGCCGGGCGAGGACGTCTTCGCCAAGCTGCCGCTGTCGGTGGTGCGGTTCGCGCCGCGGCTCGACGCCGACAACGCCGCGCCGGCGGGCCGGCCGTTCCAGATCCCGGTCACGGTGCAGCGCCAGCCCGGCGCCCCCGGTGGCGGGGTCAGGTCGCTGACCGTCGACGTGTCCTACGACGACGGCAAGACCTGGCACAAGGCGCAGCTGCGCCGCGAGGGCGGCGGATGGGTGGCCTCGGTGCGGCACCCGAGCGGCTCCGAGTTCGTCTCGCTGCGGGCCAGCTCGCGCGACGCGAGCGGCAACACCGTGACGCACACGGTCATCCACGCGTACCGGCTGAAGTGAGTTGAGCGCTTCCCTCGGGCCTCCGGGCCCGAGGGAAGCGTCCCGCGGGCCAATCCAGAGACCGTCAGCGGCGTGGCTTCGTGGCATTTTCATTGAGCTACCGCGACGTCCGCTGTGGTCCAGGCCGTTGCTCCCGCGGCCTCACCCGTCCGCCGTAGGTCGCGCCGACCCCTTTTTTGCGGTCGCGCTGTCCGTCTGCGCGTCCAGGTCGCCCGCCGTCCCCTGGGCCGGTGGCCCGGGGGGTAGGTCCGGTGGCCCGGGGGTAGGTGAGGTGCTCGTGGAGCCCTTTTGCTCTGCTCCCTTATAGGAGGCGGTCGGCGGGGCCATGGCTTTGGGCGGGTGCCCACTATGGGGAAGCAGAGCAAAGGGCTCCACGAGCACACCGTCCGGCCGGGCTCTGCGCGGCCGGGCGCGGCCGGGCGGGGTGAGCGTGACCAGCGGCGGACGGGCGAGGCCGCGGGAGCAGCCTCACCCGTCACGCACACCCCGGGTGGTGCCGTGCACGTCTCGTTTGTCCACAATGCCCCTTACCAAAGCGACGGCAACGGACCGGACAGCCACGCCGTCACCACGAGTAACCGCCGCAGCTGGTGTGGCCGCCGACGCTGGTAACGCTACGTCAGGATGCCGGCGGTAGGGGCCTGCGGCTGCCGCGAACGGATCTGGGGCTTGTCGCGCGGACCCGGCAGCGGACGGCCGGGGGTTTCGGCTCGCCCGCGAGCCGCCGGCCGGGAGCGGTGCCCGCGGGAGCATACGGTCTGCCGCTGACGCGGACCTGGGAAAATTCTGCCTCGAATGTGGCCGCGATCGGTCGTGGACAGGCTCGCGAACCTGGCCGCGAAAGCTCTCTAGTCGTTGGCGTGCAGGGCCGCGTTGAGCTCGATGCCGGTGCCCTTGCGCGCCCGGGCCTCCAGGGCGCCGGTGACCGAGTTGCGCAGGAAGAGCAGGCCAGACTGGCCGGAGAGCGTGGCCGCCTTGACGATCTCGCCGGTGGGCAGGGTCACCTTCGAGCCGGCGGTCACGTAGCAGCCGGCCTCCACGACGCAGTCGTCGCCGAGCGAGATGCCGATGCCGGCGTTGGCGCCGATGAGGCAGCGCTCGCCGATGCGGATGCGCTCCTTGCCGCCGCCGGAGAGGGTGCCCATGATGGACGACCCGCCGCCCACGTCGCTGCCGTCGCCGACCACGACGCCGGCGCTGATCCGGCCCTCCACCATCGAGTTGCCGAGGGTGCCGGCGTTGAAGTTGACGAAGCCCTCGTGCATGACTGTCGTGCCGGCGGCGAGGTGGGCACCGAGGCGCACCCGGTCGGCGTCGGCGATCCGCACGCCGGAGGGTACGACGTAGTCGATCATGCGGGGAAACTTGTCGATGCCGTAGATCGTCAGGTGGCGGCCGGCCGAGCGCTCGATCAGGCGGAGCTCGTCGACCCAGTCCGGTGGGCAGGGGCCGGCGGAGGTCCAGGCCACGTTGGGCAGCACGCCGAAGATGCCGTCCAGGTTGATCTCGTTGGGCCGCACGTGGCGGTGGGAGAGCAGGTGCAGCCGGAGGTACGCGTCGGCGGTGTCCTTCGGCGGGTCTTCGAGCGAGCCGATCTCCGTGCGCACGATCGCGGTGCGCAGGAGCGGGAGCGACCGCTCGCCGACGACCGTGACCGGTGTCTCGTCGGCCGGCGCGATGCCGAGGCCGAGCTTGCCAGCGGGGTACCAAGCGTCGAGCACCTGGTCATCGGTCGTAACGGTGGCAAGTCCGAGGCCCCAGGCCGGCAAACTCTGCATGACGAAAAGGTACCGTGCCTGGCATGGCGAACCCGCTGACCCCCGACGTCATGGCCGACCCGGTCGCGCTCACCCGCGCGCTGGTCGACATCGAGTCCGTCTCCCTCCACGAGAAGGAGATCGCCGACTGCGTGGAGGAGGTGCTGCGGGCGGCACCCCACCTTTCGGTGCGGCGGTTCGGCAACACGGTGATGGCCCGGACCGACATCGGGCGGCCGCAGCGGGTGGTGCTCGCCGGCCACCTCGACACCGTCCCGATCAACGACAACTTCCCGGCGACCATCCAGGGCGACCTCATCTACGGCTGCGGCACCTCGGACATGAAGGCGGGCGTGGCGTTCGCGCTGCACCTGGCGGTGAGCGTGCCCGAGCCGAGGTTCGACGTGACGTACTTCTTCTACGAGGCCGAAGAGGTCGACTCCCAGTACAACGGGCTCTATCTCGTCGCCAACGCGCACCCGGAGTGGCTGTCGGCCGACTTCGCGCTGCTGCTCGAGCCGACCTACGGCGTGGTCGAGGCCGGCTGCCAGGGCACGATGCGGGCGATCGTCCGCACGAAGGGCCGCCGCGCGCACTCGGCCCGCTCCTGGCGGGGGATCAACGCGATCCACGCGGCCGGCGAGGTGCTGCGCCGCCTGGATGCCTACGAGCCGCGGACCGTGCCGATCGACGGCTGCACCTACCGGGAAGGGCTCAACGCCGTGCGCGTCCGCGGCGGCGTGGCCGGCAACGTCGTGCCCGACCTGTGCGAGGTCGAGGTCAACTACCGGTTCGCGCCGGACCGGAGCGAGGCCGAGGCGCACGCGCACGTGCGCGAGGTCTTCGACGGGTTCGAGGTCGAGGTGATCGATTCGGCGAGTGGCGCGCTGCCCGGGCTCTCCGCGCCCCCCGCGCGGGAGTTTCTGGCCAGCGTCGGCGAGGCGCCGGTGGCGAAGCTGGGCTGGACCGACGTGGCGCGGTTTGCCGCGCTGGGGATACCGGCGCTCAACTTCGGCCCCGGTGACCCCAACCTGGCGCACGCGCCTGACGAGCACGTCGAGATCGGCAAGATCCGCGACGGTGCCGCCACGCTGCACCGCTGGCTGAGCTAGGCGGCCTTGACCTGCGAGGTCTCGCTCTCGGACGCGCCCGTGGCGCGCTGGTTGGCCATCAGGCGGCGCTCCTCGACGACGTCTCGGATCCGTCGCTGCATCTGCCGGCGAAGCCGGATCAGCTCATTGCGGGTCATCACGGTGTTCCCTCCCCCGTTCCGTGGATACCCAGTATGTGTTAGTAAGACGCCCGCCGCGCGGGTTTGGTTGCATCAGTTAGTACGAGTCAGAGACCACTACGGTTGATTCCATGAACCACATAAACCGTGGCCGCATTCCTGGCCCGGAGCGTCACCGAGGAGCTGTGACTTTGCGTCGTGAGGCGATTCCGGGGAGTACTGCCGACGAGCGCCTTCTCGACTCGCGCCAGCGTGCCGAATGGAAAACGAAGGACGCGTGGCGGGCGCTACGGATCCTGTCCGAGTTCGTGGAGGGCTTCGACACGCTCGCCGACCTCCCACCCGCGGTGAGCGTCTTCGGCTCGGCGCGGAGCAAGCCGGACAGCCCGGAGTGCGAGCTGGCCCAACGGCTGGGTGCCGCCCTGGCCCGCGCCGGGTACGCGGTCATCACCGGCGGCGGGCCGGGCGTGATGGAGGCGACCAACCGGGGCGCCAACGAGGCGGGCGGGCTCTCCGTGGGTCTGGGCATCGAGCTTCCGTTCGAGCAGGGCATCAACGAGTGGGTCGACGTGGGCATCGACTTCCGCTACTTCTTCGCCCGCAAGACGATGTTCGTGAAGTACGCGCAGGCCTTCGTCGTGCTGCCAGGCGGCTTCGGCACGCTGGACGAGCTGTTCGAGGCGCTCACACTTGTGCAGACCGGGAAGGTCACCCGCTTTCCCGTGGTGCTGATGGGCTCGGCGTACTGGAGCGGACTGCTGGAGTGGCTGCGCGGCACGATGGCCGCGGAGAGCAAGATCAGCCCGGCCGACCTCGACCTGATGTGCGTGACCGACGACGTCGAAGAGGCCGTGCGGTACATCGTCGACGCCGACGCCGCGCTGGCCGCGGAGCAGGAGGCCCTCAAGGAAGCGGCGACCGCGCAGCAAGAGGCGGGGTCCTGACGTGGCGGCGATCTGCGTCTTCTGCGCCTCTTCCCGGCAACTTGAGCAGCGTTGGCTCGATCTCGCCGACAACACCGGCCGGGAGATCGCCCGGCGCGGCCACACGCTCGTCTCCGGCGGCGGCTGCGTCGGCATGATGGGTGCCGTGGCCGACGGGGCCCGGGCCGGCGGTGCGTACACCCTCGGAGTGATCCCGCAGGCGCTTGTCGACCGCGAGATCGCGGACACGGCCGCGGACGAGCTCCTGATCACCGAAGACATGCTCAGCCGCAAGGCGCTGATGATCGAAAAGTCGGACGCGTTTCTCACTCTCCCCGGTGGACTCGGCACGCTCGACGAGCTCTTCGAGGTCTGGACCACCGCGATGCTCGGCATCCACCGCAAGCCGGTCGCGATCGTCGACCAGGACGGCTTCTACACCGGGCTCGTGGCGTGGCTGCGCGGCCTGGCGCAGACCTCGTTCGCCCGCGAGGACGCGCTCGACCTGCTGATCGTCGCCGACTCCGTCCCCGCCGCCCTGGACGCTATCGAGGCCCGGCTGGAGTAGCGGGTTCAGGTTTCGTCCACGCGGCGTTGGATGCCGTCGAGGCGCGGCTGGAGTCGCGGGCTCAGGCCGGCTCGGGCAACGGGTCAGCCCGGGCCGAGGGCTCGGCGGTGCGCGGCTCGTACCGGTGCACCGCCTCGATGATCCGTTGCCGGCTGGCGGGGTCGGCCGGACTGCTCGTGACGGGCGCCGCGGCCGGCTCCACCTGCCGGCGCTGCCGGTGGATGGCGTCCCGGAGCATCTCGCCGGTGATCCGCGCCGCGCCGCGCCGGGCCGCACCGATCGCCGCGGAGATGACCGCGAGCTTGATGTCGCGCCCGCTGACCCCGTCGATCTCCGCCAGCCGATCGACCGAGACGTCGTCGGCGATGGGGAGGCCGGCCGGCATGTGCGAGCGCCAGATCGACGTGCGGGCGGCCTGATCGGGCAGGGCGAAGTCGACGTGCAGCAGGCGCGACTCCACGGCCACGTCGTAGCTGTGCGGCAGGTTGCTCGCGAAGATCACCAGACCGTCGAACGAGTCGAGCGCCATGAGCAGCTCCGTCCGCATGGAGTTGATCGCGCTCTCGGCCGCTTGGTCCGGATGCGCGAAGCGCCGGGAGAGCAGCGACTCGGCCTCGTCGATGAACAGGACGGCATCCTGCTCCCGCGCCGACTCGAAGAGCGTGACGAGGTTTTTGGGGCCCTGTCCGTGAAACTTGCTCTCCAGGTCGGACAGGCGGCACAGCATGATCTTCTTCTTCAGGTGGTGGGCGGCGGCGTGCGCGGCGAGCGTCTTGCCGGTGCCGGGCGGGCCGCGGAAGTTGACCGCGATCGACGGGTGCGGCTCGATCGCGCGCAGCCCCCAGTCGCCGAAGACGAGCGGCACGAGCTCTACGAAGGAGATGCAGTCGAGCAGGCGCTCCCGGGTCGCGTCGGGCAATGCCAGCAGGTCGAGGGTGTGCAGCGGCTCGATCGCGGTGAACGTGGGGCGGTCACTGTCTCGCCGCGGCGCCGCCGGCTCGACGGCGCCGCCGACGCCTCCAGCCGCGGGGATCGCCTGCGGGGCCGCCGAGCCGACGCGAAGGTGGAACGGGCCCATCCGGTACTTCCGCGAGAGGTCCTGGATGAATCCGAGGATGCGGGTGCGGAGCAGGACGACCTCCTCGTTCGGTACGCCGGGCATGCTGCTTTCGAAGTACACCGGCGGCAGTCCGTTCCTACGTGTAGACAACTATTTCGCCCCCACCTTGGGTCAGCCGACGGTCGAGATCGGCGTCCAGCTGATCCACCTCCCACACGTTGTGCGCGCGCAGTTGATTGGACTGGTCGAAGACGCCGGCCACCACCCGGTACTTACCTGAAGCGATCCGTTCCCGGACGATTCGAGCCGTCCCTCCGGAAACCTTGTTGGAGTTGATCCAGTTTTCGATCACCGCCCACGAGACAACCGCCGCGGTCACGAGAGCGGCGATGCCGAGCGCGATGAGGGTGAACGGGTCCACGATGCCGCCCTACCTTCGGAGCCGAATTTATTCAGCGGTAGATGACCAGACCTTCGCCCTGGTCGTGCTGGGTCACGATTGCCTCGTCCTCCGGCGGCGACGAGCTCGCCATCGCGCGGGCGTCCACGATCGTTTCGGTGTTCAGGTCGTAAAAGCCCTGGACGATTCGGGTATTGGTCGGTTTGTTGTCGAATACGCCGGGCACTTCCACGTACTGCTTACCTTTGATCCGCTCGGCGAGAGTGAAGGCGATGACGTTGGCGTTTTCCTCTTTGATCTTTCCGCGTGCGCGAAACCATTGGAAGATTCGCTTGACGCTGATTGCCACGATCGCGACGGCGAGTGCGCCGAAAAAGGCGATGGCGAGGGAGATGGTGATCGGATCCACGGTGCTTTCCTCTCGACTGACCTGGGGCCGGGTGTCACGTCCGCCGCTTGAACCACGAACGCAGCGCCTCCTGCGAAATCTCCTGGCTCCGGCGTGACCGCAGCCGGCCGACCACCCACAGGAGAGCGATGGCCAGGCCGAGCCCGGTCACGGTGCCGATCAGGATTTTCAAGGCTGTCATGTCGTCCTACCTGAAGATGACGAGGTCAACGTCCGCGAACTTTTCGGCGAGCTCGTTGTCGAGGCTCCGCGCGACCATCAGCCGGCCGTACGGGCGTCCTCGCGAGTCGAGATGCATCTGGTTTCGCGCATCGAGGAAGATCTGGAATACGAGCTGCCCGGCGGGGTGCGGCCGGCGCAGCAGGGCGCCGGCCTGGATCGCGGGGTCGCCCGGATGTTGGGTGGTGAAATAGGTGACGACATCGGCAAACGTAAGTAATGGCACGGTGGGGGGCTTGCGACTCGGACTCGGATCGGGCACGAGCTGTTCGAGCCAGGGCAAAATAGCGGAGAGGAGCCTGGCCTCGGCTTCTCCGTCGCTGTGTGGAGGTGCTTGAGAAGTTTGTGTCTTACTGGCTTCGCGGTCGGGGTCATCGACCATGAAATGGCCTCCGTGCTGAGCAGTCGAGGGGGATTCCGCCAAAGATCGAAGCCTCCCCACGCGACAGCGTCGAGGTTTACCGGCGATGATCGCAATCGTGAGTCGCATAGCCGACCCACGGCGCGACACGAAAGTGGTGGCGCAATTTTAAAAGCACCCGAATAGCGGAATCGCGCCAGTACTTTCGACTCTGGCGGTCCGGCAGCGGGAGGTGGGGCTGTGGCGAGTGGGGCGCTGTCGTACGGCCGTGGTTCGATGGGCGTCGTGCAGGCGTACCGGTTGGTCCGCCGGCCGGCGGAGGCCGTGCCGGCGCGGCTCGATGATCCGTTGCAGGGGCACGTCGTCGGGCACACCGACGGCCCGCTGCTGGTGGTCGGCGGGCCCGGCACGGGCAAGACCGGCACGCTCGTCGAGGCGGTCGCGGCGCGGGTCGACGAGGGCACCGACCCCGAGCGCATCCTGGTCCTGACGTTCGGCCGCCGCTCGGCCACCGCCCTGCGCGAGCGGATCGAGGCCCGGATCGCCGGCGGAGACGGACGGGTCGTCCACGAGCCACTCGTGCGCACCTTCCACGCGTACGCGTTCGGCCTGCTCCGCCGCGCCGCCGCCGACCGCGGCGAGCCGCCGCCCCGGCTGCTCACCGGTCCGGAGCAAGACCTCGTCATCCGCGAGCTGCTCGCCGAGGCGGAGGAAAAGTGGCCACCCGGGTTGCGGCCGGCGCTGCCCACGCGGGCGTTCGCCCAGCAGCTGCGCGACCTGCTCCAGCGCGCCGCCGAGCGCGGCGTCACCCCGGCCCACCTGGCCGAGCTGGGCGAGCGGCTCGCGCGCCCCGACTGGCCGGCCGCCGCGGAGTTCCTCCGCGAGTACGTGGCGGTGCTGGCCCTCCGCGACGCCACCACCCGCGGTTCGGTCGGCTACGACCCCGCCGAGCTGATCCGCGCCGCGGCCGGGATGTTCGCCGACGACCCCGAGCTGCTGGAGGCCGAGCGCTCGCGCTTGGCGTACGTGTACGTCGACGAGCTCGCCGACACCGACCCGGCCCAGGTCGACCTGCTGTCCCTTGTGGCCGGTGGGGGCAAGCCGCTGGTCGCCTTCGCCGACCCCGACTCGTCCACGTTCGCCTTCCGCGGCGCCGACCCGGCCGGCGTGACCACGTTCACCCACCGCTTTCGCACGTCGTCCGGTGCGGTGGCGCCGACCGTCACCCTGCACACCAACTACCGCACGGGCGGCGAGCTGCTCGCGACGACCGGGCGCCTCGCCCGCCGGCTCCGCGGGCCGGCGGGCCACCGGCGGCAGACCCCGGCCACCGACATCGCGGCCGCCGTCGAGGTGCGGACCTTCCGGTCGGGCACCAGCGAGTCCGGATACGTGGCACACGCGCTCCGCCAGGCCCACCTGCTCGACGGGGTGCCGTGGTCGCGGATGGCGGTGCTGGTCCGCTCCACCCACCTCCAGCTCGCGCCGCTCCAGCGGGCCCTCCACGCGGCCGGCGTGCCGACCGTGACCCAGGCCGAAGACCTGCCGCTACACCTTCAGCCGGCGGTGGCGCCGTTCCTGCTGCTCCTGCGGTGCGCGCTGGAGCCGGAGCGGCTCGACGAGGAGGCGGCCGTCGCGCTGCTGCACTCGCCCCTCGGCGGCATCGACCCGCTCGGCGAGCGGCGGCTGCGGCAAGGGCTGCGGGCGCTCGCGCTGGCCGCCGACGACCCGCGTCCGTCGGGCGAGCTGCTTGTCGACGCGCTGCGCGAGCCGGCCGAGCTGGCCGCCGTCGACCGGCGGTGGGCCAGGCCGGCCAAGGCCATCGCGGCCCTGCTGGCCACCGCCCGCGACGCGGCGGCCGCGCCGGCGGCGACGGTCGAAGACGTGCTGTGGGCGGTCTGGCGGGCCAGTGGCATGGCCGAGCGGTGGTATGGGTTGACCGCCCGCAGCGGCCCGGTCGGCGACCCGGGCGAGGAGCGCGGCCTCCAGTGGCGCGGCGTCGCGGCCGACCGCGACCTCGACGCGATCGTGGCGCTCTTCGACACCGCCGCGCGCTTCGTCGACCGGCTGCCCGGCGCGCGCACCGAGGTCTTCCTCGACCACGTCTTCGGCCAGCAGCTGCCGGCCGACACGATCGCGCCGAGCGCCGACCGCGGCCAGGCGGTGCGCCTGCTCACCGCGCACGCGGCCAAGGGTCTGGAGTGGGACGTCGTGGTCGTCGCCGGTGTGCAGGAGGGGATCTGGCCCGACCTGCGCCTGCGTGGCAGCCTCCTCGGCTCCGAGCGGCTCGTCGACGTGCTGGCCGGCCGGGCCGACGGCACGGGCGTCGCCGCCTCGCTGGTCGGGCAGACCTCGGCGCTGCTCGACGAGGAGCGGCGGCTGTTCTACGTGGCGGCCACCCGGGCGCGGCGGCGGCTGCTGGTGACGGCCGTGGCCTCGGCGGCGGTCGGTGGCAGCGACCACGAGGAGCAGCCCAGCCGGTTCCTGGCGGAGCTGCTTCCGGGAGACGAGTCCCATGTGGACGAAGGTGACGCCGGGCCGATCGAGCTGCCGGTCGGGCGGCTGCCCCGGGCACTCACCCTGCCGGCTTTGGTGGCCGAGTTGCGCACCGCCGTGAGCGACCCGTCCGCTTCGGCGGCGCGCAAGGCCGCGGCGGCGAAGGAGCTGGCTCGCCTGGCCCTCGCCGGGGTGCCGGGCGCCCACCCGCACGACTGGTGGGGCCTGCGCGAGCTCTCCGACGACCGCCCGCTCGTCGACGAGGGCGAGCCGGTAAAGGTCACACCGTCCACGATGGAGAGTGCGCTGCGGTGCAGCCTGCGGTGGCTGCTGGAGCGGCACGGCGGCGGTGGGCCCGCCAGCGCGGCGCAGGGCGTGGGCAACCTCGTGCACGCGGCGGCGATGCTCGCCGAAGACGCGGCGGTCGACCGGGAGCGGCTGGTCGAGTACATCACCGGACGCTTCGACGCGATCGAGCTGGCCGCCCGGTGGCTGGCCGGATCGGAGCGGGCGCGGGCCGAGTCGATGGTCGACAAGCTGCTGCGCTGGCTGGCCACCAATCCGCGGCGGCTGCTCGCGATCGAGCAGGAGTTCGCGGTGCGGCTCGCCGACCCGTTGCGCCCGATCGACCTGACCGGCCGGGTCGACCGGCTGGAGGTCGACGAGAGCGGGCGGCTCGTGGTCGTCGACCTCAAGACCGGCAAGACCGCGTCGGTGACCGAGGCCGAGCTGGCCGAGCACCCGCAGCTCGCGGCCTACCAGGCCGCCGTGGAGGCGGGCGCGTTCGAGGAGCACGGCGACGAGACCGGCGGCGCGGCGCTCGTGCAGCTCGGCACCACCACCAAGGAGGCCAAGGAGCAGGGACAGGCCGCGCTCGGCGAGGGCGAGGAGCCGGGCTGGGCGGGCGCCCTGGTGCGCCGCACCGCCGAGACGATGGCCGCCTCCACGTTCCACGCGGTGGCCAACTCGCGGTGCCGGGTCTGCCCGGTGCGCACCAGCTGCCCGATCTCCGGCAAGGGCCGGCAGGTGGTCGAGCCATGACCTCGCTCGAGCTGTTTCCCGTGACGACCCACGCGGCCGCGGGCCCCCGATACACCCCGCACGAGCTGGCCACGATGCTGCGCCTGCACCCGCCGACCCCGGAGCAGGCCGCGATCATCTCCGCGCCGGTCGAGCCGTTGCTTGTCGTGGCCGGCGCCGGCTCGGGCAAGACGGAGACGATGGCCGCGCGCGTGCTGTGGCTGGTGGCAAACGGATACGCGAGTCCGGAGCAGGTGCTCGGCCTCACGTTCACCCGCAAGGCGGCCGGCGAGCTGGCCCACCGCGTGCGCACCCGGCTCGGTCAGCTCGTGCGCCGGCTCGGCCGCGAAGAGCTGCTGGCCGGCGAGCCGACGGTGGCCACCTACCATTCGTACGCGGCACGTGTCGTCGTGGAGCACGGCCTCCGTGCCGGGTTCGAGCCGTCGGCGCGGCTGCTCACCGAGGCGTCCCGCTGGCAGATCGTCGACCTGTTGGTGCGCAACTACAACGGCGACATGTCCGACGTCCCCTTCGCACCGTCCACTGTGACCGACGCGGTGCTCCAGCTGGCGAGCGAGCTGGCCGAGCACCTCGTCTCCACCGACGAGCTGGCCGGGTGGACCGGGCGCTTCTTCGCCGAGGTGCACGAGCGGCCGGGCAAAGTGGCCGCCGCCGTGCGCGACGCGCTCGCCCGGCAGCAGGTGCGGCTCAAGCTGCTGCCGCTCGTCCGGGCGTACGAGCAGCGCAAGCACGACTTCGAGGCGATGGACTTCGGCGACCAGATGGCCCGCGCGGCGCTCGTCGCCCGCGACCACCCGGAGGTCGGCGTCATCGAGCGCGAGCGCTACAAGGTGGTGCTGCTCGACGAGTACCAGGACACCAGCCACGCGCAGGTGGTGTTGCTGCGATCTCTCTTCGGACAGGGGCACCCGGTGACCGCGGTCGGTGACCCGTGCCAGTCCATCTACGGGTGGCGTGGGGCCAGCGCGGGCACGCTGGAGCGGTTTTCCACCGAGTTCGGCGGGGCGGAGCGGTCGCTCACCACGAGCTGGCGCAATAGGCCCGAGGTGCTGGGCGTGGCCAACGCCCTCTCCGCGCCGCTGCGCGCGGCCGGCGCCCGCGTGGCGGAGCTGACCGCGGCCGCCCGGGTCGGCGCGCGGATCGGTGGCGCGGCCGTCCACTGTGCACTGCTGGAGTCGTTCGACGCCGAGGCCGAGTGGATCGCCGAGAGCATGGTCAAGGCGTGGCGGTCGGCCGCCGGCCTGCCCGACGCGCTGCCCGAGCAGATCCCGGTCGAGGAGCGGCCGACGAGCGCGGTGCTCGTGCGCCTGCGCAGCCAGATTCCCGCGATCGAGGCGGCGCTGCGGGCGCGCGGCGTGCCGGTCGAGGTGGTCGGCCTCGGCGGGCTGCTCGACACCGCCGAGGTGCGCGACGTGGTGTGCACGCTGCGGGTGCTCGCCGATCCCACCGACGGCGCATCGCTGCTGCGGCTGCTCACCGGAGCACGCTGGCGGATCGGGCCGCGCGACCTCGTCGCCCTCTATCGCCGCTCGCGCGCGATCGCGGCCGCCCGCCGGGGCCTGGCGCCGGTGCCCGAGGAGCCGGAGATCGTGCCCGACCGCCTCGACGAGTCGAGCCTCGTCGAGGCGCTGGCCGACCTCGGCCCGCCGCAGTCGTACTCCGCCGAGGGGTACGCCCGGCTCCGCGCGTACGGCCGGGAGGTGGCCCTGCTCCGCCACCGGCTCGACCAGCCGCTGCCCGACCTGATCGCCGACGTGGAGCGCACCACCGGCCTCGACGTCGAGGTGGCCGTGCGTGCGGGCGCCGACGCCGGCCTGGCCCGTGGCCACCTCGACGCGCTCGGTGACGTGGCGGCCCGGTTTGCCCGCGACACCGAGGGCGGCACGCTCGGCGGCTTCCTCGCGTTTCTCGCCGCGGCCGAAGACGAAGAGCGCGGGCTGTCGCCGGGCGAGGTCGACGTGGTCGAGGGCGCGGTGCAGATCCTCACCGCGCACGCGGCCAAGGGCCTGGAGTGGGATGTGGTGTCGGTCGCCGGCCTGACCAAGGGCGTGTGGCCGGGGCCGGTGCGCGCCTCCGACCACTACCTCAAAGGGCTCGGCGTGCTCCCGTTTCCGCTGCGCGGCGACGCCGGCGGCCTGCCCCGGCTGGCGCTGGAGGAGACCGACGACCAGCGTGCGGTGGCGGCGGCGGTCGAGGCCTTCAACGACGAGTGGGCGGCGCACGACGAGCGCGAGGAGCGGCGCCTGGCGTACGTGGCGGTCACCCGACCGCGGCGGCTGCTGCTCTGCTCGGGCTACTGGTGGGGCGAGGGCGTGAAGAAGCCGCGCGGCCCGTCGGTCTTCCTCACCGAGATCCGCGACCAGTGCCTGGTGGGCAGCGGGGCGGTGGTGGCGTGGGAGCCGGAGCCGGCGCCCGACGCGGCCAACCCGACGTCCGAGGTGGTGGCCGCGGCGGAGTGGCCCTCCGATCCGCTCGGCCCACGGCGTCCGGCGATGACCGAGGCGGCGGCGACGGTGCGGCAGCTGATGACGGCCATCGTCGAAGAGCGGGAGCCGGGAGGCCACGGGCGGCGGCCAGGAGGGCAGGCGGGCGCCGAGCCCGAGCCGGATCTCGACGCCCAGGCCGCGGGGTGGGCCCACGAGGTCGACATGCTCCTGGCCGAGCGCGACCGGCTGGCCCGGCGCGACGAGCCCACCGCGATCACGCTGCCGGGCCACCTTTCGGTCTCGCAGCTGGTGACCCTGCGCCGTGATCCGCAAGGGCTGGCCCGGCAGCTGCGCCGGCCGATGCCCTCGCGTCCCGACCCGTACTCCCGCCGGGGCACCGCCTTCCACCTGTGGCTGGAGCAACGCTTCGGCGCGACCCGCCTGCTCGACGTCGACGAGCTGCCCGGCGCCGCCGACGAGGACGCGGCGCCGGACGAGGCGCTGGCCGAGCTGCAAGAGCAGTTTTTAGCGAGCGAGTGGGCCGACCGGACACCGATCGAGGTCGAAGCCCCATTCGCTACCGTTATCGCCGGCGTGGTCGTGCGCGGGCGGATGGACGCGGTCTTCGCCGAGCCGGGCGGGCGTTACGACGTGGTCGACTGGAAGACCGGCCGCCAACCGTCCGGTGTGGAGGCTCAGGCGGCGGCTGTGCAGCTTGCCGCGTATCGCCTGGCGTGGGCCGAGCTTGCCGGGGTGCCGGTCGAGCATGTGCGGGCCGCCTTTCACTACGTGCGCGAGGGCGTGACGGTGCGCCCCGCGGATCTGCTTGACGCGTCCGGGCTGGCCGCGCTGCTCACCTCCGTGCCGATGGGGGAGGCGTCGTGAGAAAGATCGGTGTCGTGGAGCGGCGGGCGCGGCTGGCCTTACGGCATCACCTCGCGCCCGGCGCGGCGGCCGCCGACCCGGCCGAGGCGGCCCGCGGTGTCGTCGCGCTCCACTCGACCGACCCCGCGTCGGTGTTTCTCTCCCTGCACGCACGCACCGCCCCGGCGCTGGCGACATCCGACCCGAGCAGCGCGGCGAAGCGAGCGCCCACCGGCAGGACGCCGTCGAGCGTCGCCGACATCGAGCACGCGCTCTACGAGGAGCGCTCGCTCGTGCGGATGCTCGGCATGCGGCGCACGATGTTTGTCGTGCCGGTGGAGCTGGCGCCGATCATCCAGGCGTCGACCACCAACGCGGTCGCGGCGGCGCAACGCCGCAGGTACACACAGATCATCACGGACGCCGGCGTGGGCGACGGCGCCTGGCTCAAGGAGGTGGAGGAGGGCGCGGTGCGGGCGCTGGCGGCGCGCGGCGAGGCGACCGGCGCGGAGCTGTCGGCCGACGAGCCTCGCCTGCGCACCCAGGTGCTGATGGCGCGGGGCAAGGCCTACGAGGGCAAGGTCAACATCACGACCTGGGTGCTCTTTCTGCTCGCCGCCGAGGGCCGGATCGTGCGCGGCCGGCCGCGGGGCTCGTGGGTCAGCAGCCAGTATCGCTGGTCGCCGATCGAGGTGTGGCTGCCCGGCGGGATGGCCGAGGTGCCCGTCGAGGAGGCCCGCGCCGAGCTGGTGCGCCGGTGGCTCGCCGCCTACGGCCCGGGCACCGCCGCCGACATCAAGTGGTGGACCGGCTGGACCGCCGGCCAGGTCAAGCAGGCGCTCGCCGCCATCCAGCCGGCGGAGGTCGACCTTGGCGGCACCACCGGTCTGGTGCTGCCCGACGACGCCGAGCCGGCCGCGGCTGCCGAGCCCGCGGTGTCGCTCCTGCCCGCGCTCGACCCGACGCCGATGGGCTGGCAGGAGCGCTCGTGGTATCTCGGTGGGCACGGGCCCGCCCTCTTCGACAGGTCGGGCAACGTGGGCCCGACCGTGTGGTGGGACGGCCGCATCGTGGGCGGGTGGGCGCAACGGTCGAGCGGCGAGGTCGTCTTCCGCCTGCTCGAAGACGTCGGTCGCGATGTGACCGTCGCGGTGGAGGCGAGCGCGGGCCGCCTCACCGAGTGGATCGGAAGCGTGCGGGTCACGCCCCGCTTTCGCACCCCACTGGAGCGTGAGCTGGTCGCCTGAGGTCCGTCGGTTCCAGTCGTGGTCCCCGTCTTTCGTACGCATGTTCGAATCATAGGGCGACCCTCTGACATTTGATCTTGCGGCTTGGGTCCCTCAGTGCGCGGCTTGGATCAGGTTGAGCAGCGCCTCGCCGTACGCGTCCGCGGCCTCGGCGGCCGTGAACTCGTGTCCCGCTCCCAGGATCTCGACCGTCACCCGGTAGCCCCCGGCGTCGCGCTCCAGCCGCCGGAACGTGCCACCCAGCAGCTCCCGCAGCTGGTCCTCGCGGGGCAGCCAGATCGCCTCGTCCTTCTCCACGTCGTCGAGCGCCCACTCGGTCGTGCCGTTGAAGCCGATGATCTGACCCTCGGGCAGCTCGTGCACCTCGATGGTCATGTTGCTGAGCACGAACACGTCGTCATCCAGGTCGCGGTCCGGGATCGCGAACCGGTCTCCGGCCGCCGGCTTCCAGGCCAGGCCGGCATCTCGCAGCCGGATGGCGAGATCGAGCGAAATCACCGTTCAATCGTGCCACCGACCCAATCGCAAAGAGAATTTTGCAAAAAAGCCTTTGCGGTCGTACGGTAGGGACATGGCGAAGCCGTACCACGAGCCGAACGTCCACGACACCGAGACGCTGCGCGCCGTCGCGCACCCCATCCGCTCGCGGATCCTGGGGCTGTTGCGCTACGAGGGGCCGGCCACCGCTTCCCAGCTCGGCCGGCGGCTCGACGAGTCGAGTGGATCGACCAGTTATCACCTGCGCCAGCTCGCCCGGTTCGGCTTCGTCGAGGAGGACCCCGACCAGCCCAACCGGCGCGACAAGCGCTGGCGGGCCACCCACCTCGTCACGGCCTGGCGACGTGTCGAGGGCGCCGACGACCCGGAGTGGCGGCAGATGAGCGACGCGCTGGAGCGGCGCCAGCTGCTCAAGGCGGTCGACCAGTTTCAGCGGTGGGCGGCCAGCGACAAGCGTTTCGACCCGCAGTGGGAGTCGGGCGGCGGCGCGTTCGACTACCTGCTGCGGCTCACACCCTCGCAGCTCCGCGCCCTCGACGGCGAGCTCATGGCGATCTTCGACCGCTACCGCACCGCGCCGCCGCCGGCCGAGCCCGGCGAGACGGTCCGCCACGTGGCCGTCTACCAGCAGCTGCTGCCGTTCGACGAGGTGCCGCTGTGATCACCGCGGCCCAGGCACAGCGCCGTTACCTCCTACTGACCGGCCTGCGCTGGTCTGCCACCGGCCTGGTCATCCCGGTGAGCGTGCTGCTCTACGCCGCCCGCGGCCTCGACCTTCCCACCATCGGCCTCCTCATGGCGCTCTACTCCGGCCTTGTCGTCGTACTGGAGCTGCCCACCGGTGGCCTGGCCGACCAGCTCGGGCGGCGGCGCACGATGCTCGTCGCGTCGGTGTTCCTCGTCACGACCCCGCTCGTCGCCGCGTTCGCCCAGGTGTGGTGGCACTTCGCGCTGGCCGCGGTCAGCAACGCGGTCGGTCGTGCGCTGGGCTCCGGCCCGGTCGAAGCCTGGTACGTCGACACCGTCCGCGCCGCCGACCCCGCCGCGCCGCTGCGCCGCGGCATCTCGTGGGGGTGGGCGGTCGAGTGCGTGGGGCTGGGCGGCGCGGCGATCGTCGGCGGCATCCTCCCGCAGTTCTTCCGCGGCCTCCCCGACGACGGCCTGATCACCCCCATCTCGGTACCCGCGCTGGCTGCCGCCGGTGTCGCGGTGGTGAGCCTGGCCGCGCACGCGGCGCTGATGAAAGAGCCGCCCCGGCCCGCGGTGGTCAAGCTCCGCGCGGCCGTCCGGGCCGTGCCCAGCCAGATCTCCCATGGGGTACGGCTGGCGGCGGGCGACCCGGTCATCAGGCTGCTCGTGGTCCGGGTGGCGGCGTTCGGGCTCGCGATCAACACGCTGGAGACGCTCGCGCCGCTCCAGTTCGCCGAGCTGCTGGGCGGGGCCGAGCGGGGTGCGGCGGCCTACGGGCTGCTCGCCGCCGGCGCCTTCCTCGGCACCGCGGCCGGTGCCGCCTCGGCGCCCGCGCTGTGCCGCATCGGTGCCGCCGCGCCGCTCTCCGTCGCCGCCGTCTGCACTGGACTGTCTACTGTGGCGCTGGGTGCGATCGCCGTTTCGGCGGCGGGGCTCGGCGGCTTCGCGGTGGCGGCGGTGGCCTACCTCGGCGCGTACGTCCTCTCCGGACCCGCCGGCCCGCTCGCCACCGAGGCGCTGCACGAACGGGTGACCGAGCGGGAGCGGGCAACGCTGGTGTCGATCACCTCGCTCGCGCTCCAGCTGGGCGGCTTCGCCGGCTCGCTGGCGATCTCCCGGCTGGCCGCCTCGGCCGGATTCGTGTACGGCTGGCTGGCCGCCGCCCTCGCGCTCGCCGGTGCGGTGATCGTCACGGTGGGTGCCGAGCGGCTCAGCCGAGTCGATCGGCCGGCCCTGGCGACCGTGAGCACGCTCCGTTAAACCGGGAGTTCACTGATTTGCGTCCGATGGGCGACTGTATCGAGACCCCACTTGCCCGATCCTGTTCTGTAGGGGGATTGGGGGAGTGAGTGATCATGACCGAAGCAGGAGCAGGGGCGCTACGCGAGTTTCTCGTCGTGCTGGCGCTCGCCCTGGCCGGCCTGTTACTCGCCGTGTTGGCGGCGTTCGCGCCCTGGTATGTGACGCCTGCCGACGCCGGTGGCGGCGCGGTGGTCGAGATGCACTCTCCGCAACGGGCCGGTCCCGGTAGTGGAGGCGTGGCCGTAGAGACGCGCTGAGCCGCCGTGGTGTTCACTGGGAGACATGCCTGAAAACACTGACCCGCAGCCTTGGGGTGCGGGCACGGTGACCAGGATCGGGACGCCCGTGCTGCCACCGCCGGTCATCCCGCCACCTCCGGCGCCGCCAAACGACCGGGGCCGGGAGCGGCGGCGGCTGCTGTGGTTCGCCGGCGTGGCCGGCGGCATGCTCGTGATCGGCTTGGTGGTGGTGCTCGCGTTCACCCTGTCGGGAGGCGGCGGCCCGTTCGCCGACAAGCCCCCCGGGCCGTCCGACGTCCGCCCGCCCCTCGCCCGCGCGTGCCCGGCGCCCAGCGGCCTCACCGCGCCGGAGCCGGTCGACCCCGGCCCGCCGCCGAGCGGCGCCCGCACGGTCGACGAGGAGGCCGGCATCTCCTACGCGGCGTACGGCGCGCCGTGGGAGCCCTGGCGCACGACGTGGAGCGCCGGCACGCTCGAGGTGCCCTACAAGATGGGCCAGCACTTCATCACCGAGACCTACTCCGGCGGCACGTACCACGCTTCGATCCTGTCCGCGGCAGTGCCCGCGGCGGACAACGACGCCGTCGCGATCAACCTCGAGTGCGTCGGCCGCCAGGTCGCCGCGGACGTGCGGGCCGAGTATTACCCGCAGCCCACGACCATGGACCTGCACCGCGACGAGCGCACCACGCTGGGCGGGCGGCCCGCGTGGGTGACGATCTTCCGCCTGCACTTCGACCGGGCCGGGCTCCAGGCCAAAGACGAGTTCGCCGGCGTCGCGATCATCGACGTGGGCAAGCCGACGGCCGCCGTGCTGTACGTGTCGATTCCCGGCACCCACCGCCAGTTCGACTACGTCGTCGACGAGGTCCTGGAGTCGGTCCGCCCCACCTGATCGCGGCGGGTGTGGCAGCATACGCCGGTGTCGATACGGGGATGGCTGCTGCTGGCGTGCGCCGCCTTCGGCGCCACGTACCTGATCGGTGAGCTCTTCGGCTCACCGATCCTGCCGTCCGCGGAGCTGCTGGCCTGGGTCGCGCTCGCGGCCTACCTCGCGGTCGCCGGCCGCGGTGCCCCGCTGCGCGTGCGGCTGGCCCTGGCGTCCGGCTTGGTGATCCTGAGCGCTCTCGCGGCAATATCACTATTCTCCACAGTGGACTCGTACCCGAGCCACTTCGGGGTCATGGCTTACACCGAATTGCCCCGGCAGAGTGCACTCCACGTCGCGAGTAGCGCCGTGTGGGACGACGTGCCCGCGCTCGTCGCGTACGGGTGCCTCGCGCTCGCCGCGCTCTTCCTGCCGCGGCGGCGCACCCGGGTGGGGATCGCGGTGGCGGTCGTGGGCATCGGCGTCGCGGTCACCTACACGGTCCTGGAGCTGTGGAGCCGTGACGGACTCGCGCCGGTCTTCGCGGCCGTGCCGCCGCTGCTCGTGGCGGTGCTCGCTTTTCTCGTCGCCGGCCGCACCACGCCGTGGGTGCCCACGGTAGGGCTGGCGTTACTTGGGCTCGCGGCCCTCGCCCTGGTGGGCAACGCGCTCGACCGCGTGTACCTCTACCCGCTCTACGAGGCCGACGCCTTCCTCCAGCCCGGCCTGCGGTACAGCGTCCAGGAAAGCGCCGCCGTCTCGCTCGCCGCGACGGTCGACGCACCCACCATGGGTTACGCGCTCGCGCCGGTCATCCCGCTCGCCGCGGCCGCCGTAATCACCGCCGCCTGCCTCCGCCGGCCCGCTCAGCTCTAAGGGAGCGCCTCGACCGGGTCGCCCACCGCGATCTCGCCCAGCGTCTCCGGCACGAGCTGGATCCCGAACCAGGCCCACCCGTCCCATCTGCGGTGCCTGGCCAGTGTGCGGATCGGCTCCTTGCCGCTCGCCAGGCTCGCCGGGTCGATCGTCGTCATCACACACCGCCCGCAGTGCCCCGCCACCCGGAAGTCGACGGCGCCGACCCGTAGCCGCTTCCAGTCGTCTTCCGCGAAGGCGGGCGCGCCCTCGATCACCACGTTTGCCCGGAAGCGGCCCACCTCCAGCGGCTCGGGCAGCTCCTCACCGCGCTCGACGGCGGTCTCCGCGATCCAGTCGTCGAGGCGGCGCAGCGAGCCGAGCGAGACGAGGTGGACCGGCATGGTGTCGCCGAAGGCGTACACGTCGCCGGGCTGCCCGCCCACCGCCTCCGGCACCGCGCGCGCCGTCGTGTCGGCCAGCCACACCAGCCGCGCCGGCCGGCCGAGCGTGGCGGTCAGCCACTCGTCGGCCGCCGCGCCGCCCGCGGCGGCACGATCCAGATTCACAAAGCCCACGGGTACGGTGTGCGCCGGCTCGGGCCGCGGCACCGCGAGATCCGGCGCGCCAGGCGCGGTGAGCAGCAGGCCGTCATCCGGCGTGGTCGACGCCGTGATGGTGAAGAGCGGCCGGCAATGCCGTGCGGTGATCGGCTCGCCTTCCGGCGTGACCACGGCCCACCTGCGGTCGCCGGCCAGCCCCCACCACTCGACGCGCGCCCGATCCACGGTGCGGGCCCGGGTCGACTTCACCGGGTACAGGTTGATCCCGACTACACGCACACCCAAGCGTCTCACGCTGCGAGGCTTCCGGACCGCCCCGGCCGGTGACGCGCTAGTGTCGCCGTGTGGCGCGCAGACCCAAAATCCCAGCGACGAAGTACCCGGTGGAGCGGCGCACGCTCCAAAACGGTCTGAGGGTGGTGCTGGCGCCGGACCGCAGCGCACCGGTGATCGGCGTCGCGGTGGTGTACGACGTGGGCATCCGCTCCGAGCCCGAGGGGCGCACGGGGTTCGCTCACCTCTTCGAGCACCTCATGTTCCAGGGTTCGGAAAACCTGGAGAAACTCGCGCACTTCAGGCATGTGCAGGGCTCGGGCGGCACGTTCAACGGCTCGACCCACCTCGACTACACCGACTACTACGAGACCCTCCCGGCCAACGCGCTGGAGCGGGCGCTCTTCCTCGAGGCCGACCGGATGCGCGGCCCGCGGCTGACCGAGGAAAACCTCCGCAACCAGGTCGACGTGGTCAAGGAGGAGATCCGGGTCAACGTGCTCAACCGGCCGTACGGCGGCTTTCCGTGGCTCAAGCTGCCGCCGGTCATGTTCGACACGTTCCCCAACGCGCACGACGGCTACGGGTCCTTCGACGACCTGGAGAGCGCCACGGTGGCCGACGCCGCCGAGTTCTTCCAGCGAAACTACGCGAGCGGCAACGCGGTCCTGGCGGTCGCCGGCGACCTCGACCTCGCCGAGACGCTGGAGATGGTCGAGCGCCACTTCGGCGACGTGCCGGCCCGCCCGGCGCCGGATCGGCCGAGCTTCGCCGAGCCCGACCTGACGTCCGAGCGGCGCGAGTCGTACACGGACCCGCTGGCCCCGCTCCCCGCCGTGGCGAGCGCGTGGCGGGTGCCCGATCCGGTCTCCGACTACGCCGCCTACCTGCCGTACGTGGTGCTGGCCGAGGTGCTCACCGACGGCGACGCGTCTCGTCTCGTCGAGCGGCTCGTGCTGCGCGACCGCACGGTGACCACCGTCGGCGGGTACATCGGCTTCATGGGCGAGCCGTGGGAGGTGCGTGACCCCACCGCCATGCTGCTCCAGTCCCACCTGCCGCCCGGCGGCGACGTCGACAAGGTGCTACGCGCGATCGACGAGGAGCTCGACCGGCTCGCCACCGACGGGCTTGCCGACGGCGAGTTGGCCCGCACCCAGGCGCGGATGGCCACCCACCTGCTGCGCGACACCGACGCGGCGCTAGGGCGGGCATTGCGCATGGCCGTCCTGGAGCAGCAGCGGGGCACGCCCGAGCTGATCAACGACCTGCCCCGCCTTGTCGGCGAGGTCACCGAGGAGCAGATCCGGCAGGCCGCGGCGGCGCTGGTGCCCCAGCGCCGGGCCACGGTCGAGGTCGTCGCGGGAGGAAACCAGTGAAAGCCCTGCCCGACCTCGGCCCGACGCGAAAGCTGAAGCTGCCCAAGGAGGCCGAGCGCACGCTGCCCAACGGCCTCACCGTGATCGCGATCCGCCGGCCGGCGGTGCCGCTGGCCGAGGTGCGGTTGCGGGTGCCGTTCGCCCGGACACACCTGGCACGCGGGCGGCTGCTCGCACAGACGCTCTTCTCCGGCACCGCCGAGCTATCCACTGTGGACATCGCGGCCGAGCTCCAGAAGGTCGGCGGCGGGCTGAACGCGGGCGTCGACCCCGACCGGCTGATGGTCTCCGGCAACGGCCTGGTCGCCGGGCTCGACCGGATCCTCGAGCTGCTCGGCGAGGTGCTCAGCGGTGCGGCATACCCGGCCGACGAGGTCGCCACCGAGCGCGACCGGCTGGCCGACGGGATCCAGGTGGCGCAGAGCCAGCCGTCGCACCTGGCCCGGGTCGCGCTGCTCCAGCGGATCTACGGCAAGCACCCGTACGCGGTGCAGACGCCCGACGTGGCACAGGTGCGGGCGGTCCGGCCGGCCCAGCTGCGGGCGCTGCACGCCGAGCGGCTGCACCCGGCCGGCGCCACGCTGGTCCTGGTCGGCGACATCACGCCGGAAAAGGCGCTGGATACGGCCGAGCGGGTGCTCGGCACCTGGAACGGCGGTGGCAAGCAGGTCGACCTGCCGCCCACGCCGCCGATCGAGCCGGGTCCGCTGACGCTGGTCGACCGGCCCGGCTCGGTGCAGTCGTCGCTGCGGGTGGCGCTGCCGGCGGTCGAGCGCACCCATCCCGACCATGCCGCGCTCCAGCTGGCCAACCTGCTCTTCGGCGGCTACTTCTCGTCCCGCTGGGTGGAAAACATCCGCGAGGACAAGGGGTACACGTACGGGCCGCACTCGGTGATCGAGCACAACGAAGCCGGCTCGTCCTTCGTCGCCGCCGCCGAGGTGGCCACCGAGGTGACCGGCCCGGCGCTGCTGGAGACCTACTACGAGCTGGGGCGCCTCGCCTCCCTCCCGCCCAAGCAGGAGGAGCTGGAGCAGGCCCGCCAGTACGCGCTCGGCACCCTCCAGCTCGGCATGTCCACGCAGACCGGGCTGGCGACGCTGGCCAGCACGTACGCCGGTTTCGGGCTGCGGCTCGACTACCTGCCCGAGTACGCGGCGAAGCTGGCCGGCGCGAGCCTCGACGAGGTGGCCGCCGCCGGAGCCGAGTACCTGGCGCCGTCGAAGGTGGCGACGGTCGTGCTGGGCGACGCGGAGCGGATCGAAGGGCCGCTGCGTGCCCTGACGGCGGTCGAGAGAGTGTGAAAGCACCCCAAGAAGACGCTCCGCTTCGCTCCACGTTTCCCCGGGGGCCCCGCAGCCTGCCGCCGCTGGCACGCTCCACTCTGGACCGGGCGGCCCATCACCGCCGCGACCCGGAGTGGCTCGCGGCGGCGTGGTCGAGAGCGCGTGTCCTCGTCGTGGACACCGTCACCGGCGGCCGAGCGCTCGTCGACGAAGACGGCGCCCTGGTGCTGTTCGACGCCAAGGAAGCACCCGAGGTCGAGGTCGAGCAGCGGATGTTCCTCGGCGTCGAGCCGGACGGCACACCGGTTTTCGCGGTCGACGCGCCACTGCCCGAGCACCCCGGCGCCCGTGCCGCCAACCTGCGCGAGATCGGCCACCTGCTCAGCGACCGGGACGCCGGGCTGTACACCGCGGCCGCCGCGCTGGCGCAGTGGCACGCGGGTCACCCGTACTCCTCGACGACCGGGCTGCCCACGACGGCGGCCGAGGGTGGCTGGACCCGCGTCGACGAGGCCGGCACGCAGGTGTGGCCGCGGACCGATCCCGCGATGATCGTGCTCGTACACGACGGCGAAGACGGCCCGTCCGGCCGCTGCCTGCTGGGCAACAACGCCGCCTGGGGCAGCGGGCGCGAGGTGCGCCGCTTCTCCTGCCTCGCCGGGTATGTCGAGCCCGGCGAGTCCGCCGAGGCCGCGGTGGTCCGCGAGGTCGCGGAAGAGGTCGGCATCGGGGTCAAAGCGATCGAGTACGAGGGCAGCCAGGCCTGGCCCTTTCCCGGCTCGCTGATGCTGGGCTTTACCGCGTTGGGCGACGCGACCCAGCCGGTACGCGTCGATCCGACCGAGATCGCGCACGCGCGCTGGTTTACCCGCGAGGAGATCGCGGCCGTGCTGGCCGGTGAGGTGCTGGACGCCGGCGACGGCGCACGGGTCGGCCTGCCGCCGCCCTCGTCGATCGCGCTCTATCTCATCAACCGCTGGCTGGCCAAGCTGCCGGCATAGCGCCCGGAAAGCTATCTCGGTCCGTGACCACCGTTGCCGCGACGGTCACGGACCGAGACCGAAGCCGTCGTGCCGGCATGAGGCAAGAACGCGGCGGGGGAGCCGGCCGGTCACAACGGTCGCTTAGCTTGTGCCCAACAACTTGGAAATCCACGCGTGGAAGTTCCACACCATGTTCGCGGAATTCCGAGCGTCGGGCAAGGGATTCTCAGTTCAAATCGAACTCGCCAGCCTTGGCACTGGCCACGAAGTCGGTCCACCGTTCGCGCGCGAAGACCAGCATCGGCCCTTCCCGATCCTTGCTATCTCGCATGACGACGGCCGTCTCTGTCTCACCGACCTCGACGCAGTTGGTGTTCTGGCTGCGCGAGCTCGTCCGCCAGCTGATTCGGGAACCTGCACTCATGACGCGACTCCTATCGGTCGGGCGGCGCGTTCGTCCGCTGCGTTGGGCGCTGCTGTGTGCGGCGCCTGCGCTGTACCGGGGGCGTCAGGGGTGCCAGCGGCGCGTCAGCGTCGTCGCCGGACGGCGGGCCGAGGGCCGCGGCGGCCTCGGTGATCCACGTGAGGGACTCGTCCGGCGAGCGCGCGGCCTGCCGGAGCCAGTCGAAGACCCGCCCGTAGCGGGCGAGCATGTCCTCGTCGGTCAGGATGAGATCGGCCGCCAGCGACTCGACCGCGACCGCGTCGGGGTCGTCGGGATCGGCGAACCGGTAGATGGAGAACGCGGTCTCCGGCAGGTACCAGTCGGCGACCTTGGCCGACGGCGGCAGCACCCACAGCGTAACGTTGGGCAGCGCGGCCAGGCGGGCCAAATGACGCAGCTGGCCGGCCATTACCGGCGCGGGGCCGCCCCGCGCGCCGAGCGCCGCCTCTTCGAGCACGGCCTCGTACCGTGGCGGCTCGGCCTCTCTGGTGAGCGTCGATTGCCGTGCGGAGCGCGCGGCGATCTCGGTCTCCGGGTCTTCCGCGTCCTCGGGCGCGATCACCTCGCGCGAGGAGAGCAGCCGGACCCGCGTGTATCCGGGCGTCTGGAGCAGGCCCGGCAGGATCACCGGGCCGTACTCGAAGATCTCGGCGCAGCCCGCCTCCAGCTCCGCGTAGCTGCGCTGGCGCTGGGTCATCACCGGGTACGAACGCAGCCATCCTCGGGTGTTGCCGGCGTCCCGCGTGACGCCGATCAGCTCGTCACGGGTGGATCCGCTGACCTCGTACAGGTCGAGCAGGTCCAGCACGTCGCTGAGGTCTGGGCGGCTGCGGCCGTTTTCCAGCCGGGAGAGCTTTGAGGCCGAGGCCCAGCCGACCCGCGCGATCACCTGGTCGCCGGTCAGGCCGGCAGCCTCGCGCAGACGGCGTAGCTCGGCCCCCAGCCGCCGACGTCGCACCATCGGACTCGGCGCAGGAGGCACCCCAACCCTCCCTCGGTCATTCGGGACGACACAGTATGAACCGATTGTGACCCGATCATGTTCTCGACCGTGGGCGTGTTCCGCAAAAGGTTTGGTTAGCTTGCGATAGCCGCGAGGCGGTCTTTCACCTCGATGATCGAAGGATTTGTAAGCGCCGATCCGTCCGGAAAGCGGACCGTCGGCACGGTCTGGTTACCGCCGTTTACGCTCATCACGTACTCTGCGGCCACCGGATCGCGCTCGATGTCGACGATCTCATATCCGATGCTTTCCCGATCGAGCTGCGACTTGAGTCGGTAGCAGTAGCCGCACCAGCTCGTCGAGTACATCGTGAGCATTTGTCGGTCCTTCCGTATGGGGGTCGCGCGCGGGCGGGAGGCGCGCCACACCGGCCAACGTCGGTGGTGGGTGCCATGATTCCTAGCCGTGGGGGGAAACACGCCAGCGGACCGGGTGCTGTCCGGGCTCGACCCGGAGCAGCGCGCCGCCGTGACCGCTCCGGCCGGGCCGGTGTGCATCCTCGCCGGCGCGGGCACCGGCAAGACGCGGGCCATCACCCATCGCATCGCCTATCGCACGCTGACCGGGGAGATCGCCGGGCGGCAGGTGCTGGCCGTCACGTTCACCGCCCGCGCGGCGGCGGAGATGCGCGCCCGGCTCGCGGCGCTCGGCGTCACCGGCGTGCAGGCGCGCACCTTCCACTCGGCGGCGCTGCGCCTCGTGCGCTACTTCGCGCCGCGCCTGCTCGACGGCCGGGCGATGCCAGAGCTCCTGGAGAGCAAGGCGCGGCTCGTCACGCTCGCCGCCTCGCGCGCCGGTGTGCGGGCCGACCGCACCGGCGCGCGCGACCTGGCCAGTGAGATCGAGTGGGCCAAGTCGTCGCTCGTCGAGCCGGCGGAGTACCCGGTGGCCGCGGCCAAGGCGACCCGCGAGCCGCCCTACGAGCCGGCCAAGGTGGCCGAGGTCTTCGCGGCGTACGAGCACGTCAAGCGCGCCAACGGCGTTATCGACTTCGAAGACCTGCTGCGCGCTGCGGTGTGGGGGATCGAGGAGCACCCCGACGTCGCCGAGCAGGTCCGCGCGCAGTACAGGCACTTCGTGGTCGACGAGTACCAGGACGTCAACCCGCTCCAGCAGCGTCTGCTCGACGCCTGGCTGGGTGGGCGCGAAGACCTGACCGTGGTCGGCGACGCCAGCCAGACGATCTACTCGTTCACCGGCGCGACCTCCGGCTACCTGATCGACTTTCCCCGCCTGCGCCGGGGCGCCGTCGTCGTCCGGCTGGTCCGCGACTACCGCTCGACGCCCCAGGTGGTCGGCCTCGCCAACGCGGTCATCCGGCAGGCGCGGGGTCCCGAGGCGCGGCTGCGGCTCGAGCTCGTGGGGCAGCGCCCGCCCGGGCCCGAGCCCGACCTGCGGATCTTCCCCGACGAGCCGGCCGAGGCCGCCGGCGTGGCCGCGCGCTGCCGGCAGCTGATCGCCGCGGGCACGCCGGCGCGGGAGATCGCGGTGCTGTTCCGCACCAACGCGCAGTCCGAGGCGTACGAGGAGGCGCTGGCCGAGGCCGAGGTGCCGTACGTGGTACAGGGCGCCGAGCGGTTCTTCGAGCGGGCCGAGGTGCGCCAAGCCGTGCTCGCCCTGCGCGTGGCGACCCGATCCACGCCCGCGGACGCGCCGCTGGTGCCGGCCGTGGTCGAGGCGCTCGCGGCGACCGGCTGGCAGCGCGACAAGCCCCCGCCCGGCGGCGCCACGCGCGAGCGGTGGGAGGCGCTCGCCGCGCTTGTCGCGCTCGCGGAGGAGTACACCGGCACGCCGGCTCTGCTGCCGCTCGGCGAGGCGGCCACGGTGGAGCGGCCGCCTTCGCTCGCCGACTTCGTGGAGGAGCTACAGCGGCGGGCCGCGCAGCAGCACGCGCCGACCGTCGAGGGTGTGACGCTCGCCTCACTTCATTCGGCCAAGGGCCTGGAGTGGGACGCCGTCTTCGTGGTGGGGCTCTCCGACGGCACGCTGCCGACCACGTACGCGAAGACGACCGAGGCGCTGGAGGAGGAGCGGCGGCTGCTCTATGTCGGGGTGACTCGGGCGCGCCAGTGGCTCTGGCTCTCGTACGCCCAGTCCCGCTCGCCCGGCGGCCGGCCGCGGCGGCCATGCCGTTTCCTGCCCCAGTTCGAGCGCGGCGGCGGTGGTGAGCGGAGCGGCACGGCGGCGTTGAGCCGGCGGCCCGAGCGCCGCCGGACGCTGGTCGTCTCCTGCCGGGTGTGCGGCGCGACGCTGCTCGCGGGCGCCGACCGCAAGCTGGGCCGCTGCGCCACATGTCCGTCCACTTTGGATGACGATCTCTTCGATCGGCTGCGCGAGTGGCGGATGCGCGTCGCGGAGACGCAGAAGGTCCCGGCGTACGTGGTTTTCACCGACGCCACGCTCGTCGCGCTCGCCGAGCGCCAGCCGACCGGGCGCGAGGATCTCGTCGCGATCGCCGGCATCGGGCCGCGAAAGCTAGGCCTCTACGGCGATGCCGTGCTCGCTCTGGTAGGGGGCGCGAGCGTCGATGATCTTGTACCGGAGGAGCCTCCGGAAAAAAGTTCCGTCAACTAGCCGTAAAACCGTTTGCGGTCGCCCCAGGGGCAGGCATAGCCTCATGGCACACCTCGCGCGCGCGGCGTCCATGCTGCTCGCCGGGGTGGGCGAAAGTCACCGAGACCAGATCTGACGACGAGAGAGACAGGAGGTGGCCCCGGTGAAGATCTTCTACACGATCGAGCGACCGTCGGCGCTGCCTGCTGTCTGCGCTCCGATGTCGGCCGCTGCCAATGCCCTGCCTCTGGGGCTGGCCGTTGCCGACGTGCCGCAGCTGACGCAGGTGCACCAGGTCCAGACCCAGGTCGATTCCCTGGTCCGGACCGATGCGTGGATCGACGGCGGCGGCTACGGGACCAGTGGGCTCACGGTTAAGGGCGTTTCGGCCAAGCGGCAGGACGTCCGCGGTGTTCCACCTCGAGGAAGGCCGGTCTGACAAACAGACCACCGGCTCACCTCGAGGCCGCGGAACCCGTAACCGGGATCCGCGGCCTCAGTCATTTCGCCACAAGCACAGGCGTTGTTCGCCACAAGCAGAGAAGCAACGAGCGAGAGAGAGGTGACCGGGCGATGAGTCTGGCGTTGGCCCCGGTCGACGAGCGCGTCGACATGGAGGCGAACCTGCCCTGCCGGAAGTTCGACCCCGACCTGTGGTTCGCGGACGCCCCGGCCGAGCTGGAACTGGCCAAGTCGCTGTGCGGGGACTGCCCGCTCCGCGTCGAGTGCCTGGCTGGCGCGGTCGAGCGTGCCGAGCCCTGGGGTGTCTGGGGCGGCGAGATCTTCGAGCGTGGCGCGGTCGTCCCGCGCAAGCGGCCCCGTGGTCGCCCGCGCAAGGAGGACGTCGCCCGCGACGCCGCCCTGCGGGTCGAGGTCGAGGCGCGAATGGCGGCCAACGGGCTCGCCGAGTCGCGCAACGCCGTCCGGTTGGCGGCCTGACATGAACCCGATCAACGTACGCGTCCCTTCCCGAGATGGAGCATCCGTCATGCATCACCTAATCCACGAAGCGTTGTCGAGGGCTCGAATGCGCCGGCCTCAGGCCGGCAACACCACGAGCTCTGAGGCCACCCGATCCGCCCGTCACGTAGCGATGCAGGCCCGCCGGCAGGCGGCCCGCGAGATGGGCCTTCTCTAGACCGCTACCTAGGCCGCAGGGGCCCGGCGACGCCGGGCCCCTAGCGGCGTTCATCCAACCGAGGCGAGTAAGTCCTCTGCGAGGATGGCAACCGCCGCGGAGACTGTCGCCGGCTCTCCGATGCCTTCCTCCGCCCGTCCGGCCATCGTGGAGCCGATCCCGTCAGGGCCGCTCGCGAACATCGTCCTGAGGAAGACGAGCGCCTGCGCGGTGGTCGGTCCGGCGAGTTGGCTCTCAGCGAGCAGGCGTAGCTTCGCGGCGAGCCGATCCGTCTCGATCGCCACCAGGATTCGGTAGATGTCGTGGGCGTCCTTGTCGACAAGCCGACCAGGCGTGGCCTGTCGTTCGCCAAGCTTGTGCAGCTTCGCGACGAGAAGCGCGGCCGGTCCCGCCACGTTGGCCGCGTGCGAGCGTGGATCGTCCGGTGACAAAGCCGCTATCCGCATCGTGGTGCGGTCGACGACCGCCGCCTCCAAACCGGCGGCTCGGCGTGCGGCGAGCTTGTCGTGCGGAGGGATCCGAGCTCCGCGGCGACCGCCGGCACCGGCAAGAGTCTCGGGCACCATGAGATCGACCGGTATGCCACTTGCGTTCAGCCAGGCGCCGGGCTGACCCGCCTGAAGGTTCAGGAAGAAGCCAGCGGCGAGCATCGCCTGCTCAATGAGGGGGCTGGACGCGAGCACCCGCGTATCGAGTGCGAGGTCGCAGTCCTTCGTAGCCTCCGCCAGTGCCACCCGAGCACGTCCGGTGTGTAGGTAGATTGCCTGGGCGCCGACGACAGTGATGGCCGGTAGGTGGTCTTGCAAGGCGTCGAGGGCGTCGAGCAGGGCGCATCGGATGGCCACTTGGAGGTCGTCAACGTCGCCAGGCGGTCTCATGGGACGCCATCCAATCGAGGACGGCCGCACCTTCGGCGGGGCTTCGGCCAGGTCCTGTGAGCAGGTCGACGGCAGTCTGGCTGGGGGCGGCGTAGAAAACGCCGTCGACGACGCTCAACCGATCGAAGACCACGTCGTATGAAGGTGCGGCTAGGAGGACATTGGCGCCCGTATCGACCGGGCGCAGGTCGAGCAGCTCTGCCGCTCGATCAACGTCATCGACATAGATCATCGCGAGACGTGCGGGCGCGTGCGGGGCCAGCCGGTGGGCGGCGAGAGATCCCGTTACCGCGTAGAGCAGGCCGTGTGCCTCAGCGAGCCGCTCCACCAATGCCGGGAGTCCGCGCGGTTGAACGAATCTCGTGACCGAGTTGGTTTGCTGGAATCCGTAGGCAAGGCTCCAGCGCTGGAGCATCGCCCGCCAGGACACGTCGATGATCGGCCCGCGCGGGGTGCGCTCGAGCAGCGCTTCCCGCTCCAAGTATTCGACCACGCGGTATGTGGCACCCGTCGAAGCGCCCGAACGCCGAACGAGCTCAGGCATCGTGACCGGTTGTGCGTAGTCGGCGAGCGCGCGGACCACACGTGCCGCTGGTGCGCCTTGGAGTGTCCCGCGTGGCCGACCAGGCCCCCGCCACGGATCTCGGTCGGCGCCACGATCACGTATGTACAGCGCGGGCCGCTCGATCGAGATCCGCATATTGCCGGTGGTGTCGACGTAGGACACACCGTGCTCTTCGAGCCATGTCGCCACGGAAGGGGCGATGTAGCGAACCGCGAGCAACGCCGCGGCGGGTCCGCCTACAGCGCGCGCCCAGGTCTCTAGCTGCCCAGCCACGCGCGGCAGGTCGCGAACCTCCACCGAACGCCTCGCCTCGATCACCAGCGTGGTGACCGTGCCGTCTGGCGCGGACAGATCCAGCAGCAGGTCGGGGCCAGGAAGGGCGCTTGACGGGAATGTGCTCCAGCCTGGGGGCAGGTGCCCCTGAATCTGCTTGAGAGCGCTGCCGAGGACGTCGACCTCATGCGGCGAGGGCGCGTTGGCGGGCTGGCTCATTCGGGAAATATAGCAGTTCCGCTGGCAGCGGAACTATCGCATTTCCCGAATCTCTAGCCGGCCGGGGCGAAGCCGGGGAGCCAGCGCTCCACGATGGACCGGTACGGTGCCTTCGCCTCGAGCTGGCACAGCACGCCGATCGAGCCGAGCGTCACGCGGTGGATCAGCAGGTACGAGGGCGGCAGGTTGAGGTGGCGGCTGAGCTGGTAGGCCGGGCTCTTCGGGCTGCCCAGGCGGGTGGCTTCGGCGCGCAGCCAGGCGCGGGTGAACTGGAACTCGTCCTCGACCAGCGGGGCCAGCATCGGCAGCAGGAAGTCGAGCACGGCGCGCGCGTCGATGTCGTCGTCGGGCTTGACGAAGCCCTCGTCGCGCAGGCCTTCGAGCACCGCGTTGGCGTCGTCGGCCAGGGCCAGGCGGACCAGGCGGCCGATGGGCTCGGGGTGGCCTTCGGGGAGGCGGGCTACCGCGCCGAAGTCGATCACGCCGAGGCGGCCGTCGGGCAGCATGCGGAAGTTGCCCGGGTGGGGGTCGGCGTGCAGCAGGTGCACCCGCTCGGGGGCGGAGAAGTGCAGGGTGGCCATGAGGCGGCCGGCGGCGTCGCGCTCCTCCTGTGTGCCGTCGCTGATGATCTTCGAAAGTGGGGTGCCGTCCACCCACTCGGTGACCAGCACGCGTGGCGCGGCGGCCACGACCTGGGGCACGAAGATCTCGTCGTCGTCCGCGTAGGCCGCCGCGAAGGCCCGCTGGGCCTCGGCCTCCAGCTCGTAGTCGAGCTCTTCGGTGATCCGGGCGCGCAGCTCGACCACCAGAGGCTTGACGTCGATGCCCGGCTGGATGATGCGAAACATGCCGGCCAGCCGCGAGAGCTGCTTGAGGTCGGCGATCAGGGCCTCGCCGGCGCCGGGGTACTGCACCTTGACCGCGACCTCGCGGCCGCCGTCCTGCCACACGGCTTTGTGCACCTGGCCGATGCTGGCCGCCGCGGCCGGCGTGTCGTCGAACTCCGCGAACAAGTCGCGCCAGTCTTCGCCCAGCTGGGCGGCCAGCACCTTGTGCACGCTCGCGGCGGGCAGCGGTGGCGCGGCCTCCTGTAGCCGGGTGAGTGCCTGGCGGTACGGGCCGGCGAGCTCGGCCGGCAGGGCCGCCTCGAAGACGGACAGGGCCTGGCCGAGCTTCATCGCGCCGCCCTTGAGCTGCCCTAACACGCTGAAGAGCTGCTCTGCGGTGCGCTGCTGGATCTCCGGGGAGATCACTTCGGAGGCGAGGCCGGTGGCCCGCTTTCCAAGGCCGAGGACGGCGCGGCCGGCGAAGCCGAGCGGCAGTGCGGCGAGCCTGGCGGTGCGGGTGACGGCACGCCGCGGGATATCGGTCACCGGATCATTGTGACCGACGCTCAGACGAAGTGACGGACGTGAATGCGCGCTGGCGGCCGCGGCGGACGCAGCCGCATGACGGGTGGGGTGGCCACGCGCGGCGGCGGGTGCGCCCGGGAGCGCTGATCTCGATCGCGCCGCCGACCGTGTCGGGTGGCTCGCCGTCGAGGTAGAGCAGGGCCTCGCTGGCCGCGTACGCGGCGGCGGCGAGCAGCGTGGGCGCGCTGCACGGCTCCGGGCGGGCGTCGCCGGCGAGCTGGGCGGCGAGGGCGGGCCAGGCCGGGTCGCGGTCGCGCCGGTGCAGCTCGAGGCAATTGAGGCACGGGGCGCCGCCGGGCAGGACGAGAGGGCCGACGACGGCCACCGCGTCGCGTACCCCCACCACGAGGTGGGCGAGGCGGCGCTGGCCGTAGCTGGCCGCCAGGAGGGCCGCCGGCCGGTCGGTGCCGGCCTGGACGACCAGGGAGGCCCGGCCGCGCTGGATGGGGCGGGTCTCGGTGCCCGGCGCGGCCCGGGTGATCGCCTCGGCGACCGCCTCGGTGCGTTCGCGCCGCACGTCGGCGGGCAACAGCGGGCCGCCAACGGCGTCCAGCGGGTCCACCACGCCGGTCAGGTCGGGCTGCACGTGCCCGACCCCGGACTGGGCCAGCGTGACCGCGAGCGGGGCCGCCAGCCGGCTCCGACCGGTCACCACGACGCGGGCGGCGGCCCGGCGGCGCAGGATCTGGGCCGGCGTGCCCGGCGTGTCGGTGCCGCGCAGGGCCAGGGCGGCCGCCTCGGCGGTGAGGCGGCGGCGCACCGGCTCGGGCAGGCTGCCCGGCAGGAGGGTCTGCCCGCCGACCACGAGGCCGGCGGCGCGCAGCGTGTCGAGCAGGAGGCGGGCGTCCTCCCGACTCACCCCGATGCGGCCGGCCTGCTCCAGGACCGCCCGCTCGGGCCGGGTGCCGTCGAGCAGGTCGAGCAGGCGCACGGCACTCGGGTTGGCGACCTCCAGCACGACCGCGCGGGCCGGGTCGAGACCGAGCTGGAGTGTGTGCCGATCTCGCCACAGGCGGTGCAGTCCGGGCAGAAGCGTCGGGCGCGGGAGGGCTGTCATGGCATGACAGCGTGTCACCGTATCTTCGCGGCCCGTCGTTCGTTGTCCACAGGCGAAAATCGCCATGCACTGGGTTATCCACAGCGCCGAGCGAGTTATCCACAGGTTCTGGCAGGCTTCTGTCAGCCTGCCGACATGACTTTTTGTGATCGAGTCACGACACCGCGGCATAGCGCCCAGTCACTGAATGCGGAGAGGGGCGGCCGACCGGCCGCCCCTCTCCGCAGTGTCGCGTTGGTTTGATCTTTACTTGGCCTTGCCCAGGATCCGGTTGACCGTCGTGCCACAGACGGGGCACTTGCCCTTCGCCATGTTCATGCCGGTCTTGGACACCTCGACGGTGCCCTCGAAGTCCCGCTTCTCCTTGCACTTCACGCAGTAGCCGTTGTAGGTCTGTGTCTTAGTGGCCACAGTGCCCCTCCTCGTACTCTTTTGCCGGGTTCGAGCTCCGGCACGTCCCCCCGAGCCTGCGCCGGAGGCGCCGACCCTGGACCCAACTCCGCGGCCACGCTGTAGCCGCTGGTCCCGCCGGACCCTACCCAGGTCTGAGCGGTTCCATGTCAACGACGCGTCGACATTGTGAGGAAGCCGACGACGTGAGTGTGCATGCCGGAATCTACCGGATAAGTCAGTTTCGCCGGGACACGCCGGAGGAACCGGTGCAGAGTGACCGCGCATCTACTCCGCAAAAGATCACTTACCGTAGTGACCTTGGTCGCCCGGCGCCCTGCCGTGAAGAAATTTTCCGGACAAATGATGTGTAGAAGGAATCTTTCCGGCGCCTACCTCACCCTTGGCTCTTGCGGCAACCTGGCTGGTACGGATTAGCGTGCCATCGTGAACGTTCCGCGGGGCTGCGCGGTCCGCTAGTGGCTGGGGCGCGCAAGCCGGTCGTCGAGGTACGGCGCAGCCAGCGCCGTCGCCGCACGGTGTCCGCGTACCGCGACGGTGAGCGCGTGGTCGTGCTCATCCCCGACCAGTTCTCCCGGGCCGAAGAGACCGAGTGGGTCGACAAGATGCTCGCCCGCCTGGCCGCTCGCGAAGAGCGGGTGAGCCGCTCCGACGAAGAGCTCCTCATCCGGGCGCAGCGGCTGATCGGGCGCTACCTGAGCGAGCACGCCCGGATCGCGATCCCGGCGAGCGTACGCTGGGTGACCAACCAGAGTGGCAGGTGGGGCTCCTGCACCCCGGCCGACCGCACGATCCGCATCTCCCACCGCATCCAGGAGATGCCCGACTGGGTGATCGACTACGTGCTGCTGCACGAGCTGGCCCACCTGGTCGTGCCCAGCCACAATTCGCGGTTCTGGGAGCTCGTGGGGCGCTATCCGAAGGCCGAGCGGGCCCGGGGCTACCTGGAGGGCATCGCGGCCGCCACAGGCGCTCTGCTGGCCGACTAGCGCCGACCAGCGGCCGTCTAGAGCCGACTAAACGCGTGTCGCGAGGGTCCAGGGACTAGCCTCAGCACAATGACGTACGGGTTTGAGACGCTCGCCATCCACGCCGGCCAGGAGCCGGACGAGCGGACGGGCGCGGTCATTCCGCCGATCTTCCAGACCAGCACCTACGTGCAGGACGCGGTCGGGTCGCCGCGGCAGGGGTACGAGTACGCCCGCTCGGGCAACCCCACCCGCGACGCGCTCCAGGAGTGCCTGGCGGCGCTGGAGGGCGGCCGGCGAGGCCTGGCGTTCGCCTCCGGCCTGGCGGCCGAGGACACGCTCCTGCGCACCGTGTGCCAGCCCGGCGACCACGTGGTCATCCCCGACGACGCCTACGGCGGCACGTACCGGCTGGTCGCCAAGGTGGCCGAGCGGTGGGGGCTGAGCTGGACCGCGGCCCGGATCTCCGACGTCGACGCCGTGCGGGCCGCGATCACCGACCGCACCAAGGTCATCTGGGTAGAGACACCCACCAACCCGCTGCTCAACATCGCCGACATCGCCGCGCTCGCCGGGCTGGCCCGCGAGCACGGCGCCCGGTTGGTCGTCGACAACACGTTCGCGTCGCCCTACCTCCAGCAGCCGATCGCCCTCGGTGCGGACGTGGTGGTGCACTCGACCACCAAGTACGTCGGCGGCCACTCCGACGTGGTGGGTGGCGCGCTCGTCGTGGCCGATCCGGCGCTTGGTGACGAGCTCGCGTACCACCAGAACGCGATGGGCGCGATCAACGGCCCGTTCGACGCCTGGCTGACCCTGCGCGGTGTGCGCACGCTGGGCGTACGCATGGACCGCCACTGCGACAACGCCGAGCGGATCGCCGGCTACCTGCACAGCCACCCGAAGGTCAAGCGGGTCTACTACCCCGGGCTGCCCGAGCACCCGGGCCACGAGACGGCGGCCAAGCAGATGCGGCGGTTCGGCGGGATGGTGTCGTTCTCGGCCGCCGGCGGCGAGGAGCACGCCGTGGAGATCTGCAACCGGGCGCGCCTCTTCGTGCTCGCCGAGTCGCTCGGCGGAGTCGAGTCACTGATCGAGCACCCCGGCCGGATGACACACGCGAGTGCGGCGGGCTCGCCGCTTGAAGTACCCGCCGATCTCGTGCGACTGTCTGTCGGCATCGAGACCGCTGACGATCTGCTCGCCGATCTGGAGCAGGCGCTCGGCTGATCTTTCGAGGCTGGCGGTCGCGTCCGCGGCCACCAGCCGGCGGTGACTGCGCACCCAGGGGAGGGGCTGTGCAACAGACGTGGGTCGGTGCGACGGCCAAGCAGATCGCCCGCGCCGTTCGCCGCGGTGACACGTCCGCGACGCAGGTCGTCGCCGACCACCTCGATCACATCGCGGCGGGCGACCCGGTGCTGACCGCGTTCCGGGTGGTGCGCGGCGGCGAGGCGATCGTCGAGGCGGAGAAGGTCGACGAGCAGGACGACCTGGCCAACCTGCCGCTGGCCGGTGTGCCGGTCGCGGTCAAGGAAAACACCGCCGTTGCCGGCCTGCCCACCTGGAACGGCTCGGCGGCCGCCCGCGGGCCGGTCGCCGAAGAAGACCACGAGGTCGTGCGGCGGCTGCGCGGCGCCGGCGCGGTGGTGCTGGGCGTGACCCGCATGCCCGAGCTGGGGCTGTGGGCGACGACCGACGACGAGTCGGGCACCACGCGCAACCCGTGGCGCACCGACCGTACCCCTGGAGGCTCCTCGGGCGGCGCGGCGGCCGCGGTCGCCGCGGGCCTGGTGCCCTTCGCGCACGCCAACGACGGGCTCGGCTCGGTGCGCATCCCGGCGGCGTGCTGTGGCCTGGTCGGCATCAAGCCGGGCCGGGGCGTGGTGCCCGCGGGCATCGGCGCCGACGACTGGTACGGCATGGCCGAGCACGGCATCCTCGCCACCACCGTCGCCGACGCGGCGGTCGGGCTGGCCGTGCTGGCCGGGCGGCGGCCGGAAAAGCTCGTCGAGCCGCAGCGTCTCAAGGTCGCCGTCTCGCTCCGCTCGCCGGTGCTCGGCGTCCGCCCCGACCAGCCCAACAGGGACGCCGTCGCCACCGCCTCGCGGCTGCTGGTGGCGGCCGGGCACGACGCGGTCGCCGCCGAGCCGGTCTACCCGCCCGCGCTGAGCATGCGCGGCCTCGCGACGTGGTTCGCCGCCGCCTGCCGCGACGCCGAGTCGGCCGGCCTCGACCGGGCCACGCTTCAGCCGCGGACCCGCCGGCACGTGGGCCTGGGGGCCTGGGCACTGCGCCGCGGGTACGTCCGGGAGGCGGACCGCGCGGCGTGGCGCGAGCGCTCGATCGACTTCTTCACGGACCAGGGCGCCGACCTCATGCTCACGCCCGCGCTGGCGAGCGCGCCGCCGCGGGCCGAGGGCTGGTCCGGCCGCTCCTGGCGGGCCAACATGACGGCCAACATCCGGTACGCGCCGTACGCCGCGCCCTGGAACGTCGCCGGCCTGCCCGCCCTCGTCGTGCCCGTCGGCCTGCGTCCGGACGGGCTGCCGGTCGCGGTGCAGCTGGTCGGGCCGCCCGGCTCCGAGCTGCTGCTGCTCGCGGTGGCAGGGCAGTTCGAGATGGCCGCGCCGTGGCAGCGGCACGCACCCACCTGGCCCCGCCTCGGGCAGCCCGCGGATGGTGCGACGATCGACCAGTGAGCGAACTTCTGACCTTGGAGGACGTGCGGGCGGCGCGCGAGCTGCTCGGCGACGTCGTGCGGGTCACGCCGCTGGAGCCGTCCCGCCCGCTGACCGCGGCGCTCGACGGGCCGGTGTGGCTCAAGTGCGAAAACCTCCAGCGCGCCGGCTCGTACAAGGTCCGCGGCGCCTATGTGCGGATCGCCCGCCTCTTACCGGAGGAGCGCGCCCGCGGCGTCGTCGCCGCGAGCGCCGGCAACCATGCCCAGGGGGTGGCGCTCGCGGCTGGCCTGCTCGGCGCCAAGTCGACGGTCTTCATGCCGATGGGCGCGCCGATCCCGAAGGTCTCCGCCACCAAGGGGTACGGCGCGCACATCGAGTTCGCCGGGAGCACAGTGGACGATGCCCTGGTGGCGGCACATGAGTTCGCCGAGCGGACCGGCGCGGTGCTGATCCACCCGTTCGACCACGTGGACGTGATCGCCGGGCAGGGCACGGTGGCGCTGGAGATCCTGGAGCAGTGCCCCGAGGTGGGCACGATCGTGACCGGGCTCGGCGGCGGCGGGTTGCTCTCCGGCATGGCCGTCGCCGCGAAGGCGATCAAGCCCGACATCCGGATCGTCGGGGTACAGGCGGCGGGCGCCGCGGCGTACCCGCCGTCACTGGAGGCGGGCGCGCCGGTGCGGCTGCCGCACCTGTCCACGATCGCCGACGGCATCGCGGTCGGCTGCCCGGGCGACATCACGTTCGCGCACGTCAGCAAGCTCGTCGACGACGTGGTGACGGTGACCGAGGAGGACATCTCGCGGGCGCTGCTGATGCTGCTGGAGCGCGGCAAGCAGGTGGTCGAGCCGGCCGGCGCGGTGGCTGTGGCGGCGCTGATGTCCGGCGCGGTCAAGGCCGAGCCGCCGGTCGTCGCGGTGCTCTCCGGCGGCAACATCGACCCGCTGCTGCTCCTGCGGCTGATCGAGCACGGTCTCGCGGCGGCCGGCCGATACCTGCGCTTTACCGTGCGCTGCGGTGACCGGCCCGGCGAGCTGGCCGCGCTGCTGGCGCAGATCGCCGAGCACCGGGCCAACGTCGTGGACGTGCTGCACACCCGGCACAACCCGCGGCTGCGCCTGGGTGAGGTGGAGGTCGCCCTGTCCGTGGAGACCCGCGGCCCGGAACACTCCGACAAGCTGATCGGCGCGCTGCGGGCACAGGGCTACACCGTCCGCTTTCCGGTGAGCTAGCCCCCGTAGGGCTGGAACTTGACCACCGTGACCTTGATGTCCGCGCCGCTGGGCGCGGTGTAGGTCACCGTCTGGCCGGTGCCGGCGCCCAGGATCGCCTGGCCGAGCGCGGACTCCGGACTGTAGACGGTCAGGTCGGTGGTCGCGGAGATCTCCCGCGAGCCGAGCAGGAACGTCTCGGTGTCGTCGGTGTCGTCGTCGAAGTGGATCGTGACCACGGTGCCGGGTGCGACCTTGTCAGCCGTGGGCGCGTCGCCGACCTGCGCGGTGCGCAGCAGCTCCTTGAGCTGGCGGATGCGCATCTCGGCTTTGCCCTGCTCTTCACGGGCGGCGTGATAGCCCCCGTTTTCGCGCAGGTCGCCCTCTTCCCGCCGAGCGTTGATCTCGGCAGCCATCGCCGGACGGGCCGCGATCAGCTCGTTGAGCTCGGCCTGTAGGCGGTCGTACGCGTCCTGAGACAGCCAGGTGGCAGGCGCCTCGCGGTCGGTGCTGGACACAGACGATCTCCTCCGTAGGGCTAATGGGCGAACAAGGTAGAACTACAAACTTACCAGCGCGCGACACCCTGAGAATTAACCAAGTTTTGCCGCACCGAACCGCGCGCCGTTGCGCGGTGTTCTGATGTTGACCGAGCCTCTATTTTTACGCCGCTCGGCAGCGGACCACTTCCCCATTTATCGGGCGAGCGGTCGTGACCAGCCGATATGCGATCTCCGGCCGGGTTTCGCCGGGCGCGGCGTCGACGTGCACCTCGGCCTTACCGACCTCGGCGCCGTCGCGCGAGCGGGCCCGGACGACACAAATCGCGTCGCCACCCGCCGGCACGGTCACCCGAAACTCGATCAACACCTGGGCGTCGGTGATTTCCGTGTACCGCAGGACCTGCGCGTCGTACGTCGGGTCGCCGTACTGCCGGTAGAGGCGGAGCGAGAGCACGGCGCCGGCGGCGATCACCACGACGAGCAGCAGCGCGACGAGCCACGGGCGGCGGCGTCGCGGCTCCCGCCGGCGGCCGTAGCGCCCGGGCGGAAACACCGGCGCGCCGGGGCCCGTTGTGGCGTGCGTCTCGGTCACCGGGTGTGGTCTCCTGCGGTCGTTGTCGGAGGCATCGGCCAGAATGGCTGAGTCCATGTCCCAGCAACTATCTTCGCAGCCGGCGCTCCACGGGGGTCCGGCAGGTGTCCCGGGGGAGTTCCAGTGGCAGAGCAGCTGCGCCTGATGGCGGTACACGCCCATCCCGACGACGAGTCCAGCAAGGGCGCCGCCACGATGGCGAAGTATGCGTCCGAGGGTGTCCACGTGCTGGTCGCGACCTGCACCGGCGGCGAGCGCGGCAGCGTGCTCAACCCGAAGATGGACCGCCCCGACGTCTGGGAAAACATCGCCGAGATCCGCCGCGCCGAGATGGCCGCGGCCCGCGCGATCCTCGGCGTCGACCAGGCGTGGCTCGGCTTCGTCGACTCCGGCCTGCCGGAGGGCGACCCGCTGCCCCCGCTGCCGGACGGGTGCTTCGGGCTCCAGGACCCGCAGGCGGCGGCCGGCCCGCTCGTGCAGCTCATGCGCGACTTCCGTCCGCACGTCGTGCTGACGTACGACGAGGACGGTGGCTACCCGCACCCCGACCACATCATGTGCCACAAGATCAGCGTGGTGGCCTTCGAGGCGGCCGGCGACCCGGAGCAGTTTCCCGGGATGGGCGAGCCGTGGCAGCCGCGAAAGCTCTACTACCACCACACGTTCACCCGGGCGAAGTTCCAGGCGCTGCACGAGGGCATGGTCGCGGCCGGGCTCGACTCGCCCTACCAGGAGATGCTCGACAACTGGATGGACGACGGCACCGACAAGGGGCACCGCATCACCACGCGGGTGGAGTGCGCCGAGTTCTTCCCGGTGCGCGACGACGCGCTGCGCGCCCACGCCACCCAGGTCGACCCCGACGGGCCGTGGTTCCGCGCGCCGCAGGAGGTCCAGCAGCGGATCTGGCCGACCGAAGACTACGAGCTGGTCACTTCCCACGTGGAGACTTCGATGCCGGAGACCGACCTCTTCGCGGGGGTGCGCGCGACCGGGTGACCCGGTGAGGCGTACCGTGGGGTGATGCTGACGGCTGCTCAGGTGCTCGCGGAAAACAATTTCGGCGACACCCGCTCCGGCGGCCTGGCCGGGCCGATGGGGCTGTTCATCATCGTGCTGCTGGCGATCGCGACGGTGCTGCTGATCCGCAATATGAATGCGCGGCTGCGCCGCCTCCCGGGCCGCTTTCCGGGGCAGGAGGCGGAGACCCCGCCGGCCGATCCCGCCGAGACTGTCCAAGATCCGACAGATCGCACGGACCGCGCCTGACCGTGTTTATGGGAGTAGAGCGCTCCCTGGAGCCGGATCGGCCGCCATCGTCCGCGGGTCTTGCCGCTTGATGGCGAAACCGACCCGGCAACCCCTGTTGCCGCAAACCGGTTTGGCTTAGCCTCGCCGGGGGGCCATTGTCCCCGAGCCGCGGGCTGAAGGGGGCGCCGATGCACATTCGCCACGGTCACCCCCCTTTGGGGTGTATGCGGACAGACCTGTCGCCGGCGGGCGGGGGCTACCCGTGACAGCCCCGCACGCGACCGCCGCGCCCCGGCGGATCCGCGTGCTCCACATCGTCGTGCTCGCCATCGCGTTGCCGGCCGCCGTCGCCGGGTTGTTCCTCCCCGCCGACGCGTCGAGCCGTGGCGAGCTCCCGCCGATCGCCTGGGGTGTCATCGCCGCGGGCGTCATGGCGCTCGGGCAGCTCGCCCGACTCCGCTTCCGGGTCGGCGCCGGCGCGGTGAGCGTCACCTGGGGCGAGGCCGCGTTCATCGTGGGGCTCTACCTCGCGCCCGCCGCGTGGCTGCCGATGGCCACGTTCGCCGGTGCCTTGCTGGCCTGGGTGCTGCTCTCGTTCTTCACCGACCGGCGGTCGGCGCTGGAGATCTTCCACGTCGCCGCCTCGCTGACGGTCGCCGTGGCGGTCGGCGCGGTCGCCACGCGGGCGTTCGCCGACCCGTTCGACGCCCGGCTGACGCCGGTGCTCGCGGGTGCGCTGGCGCTCGGCTCCCTGGCATACCTGCTGATCACCGGATGGCTCGCGGCGCTGACGCTCGCTGTGCGGCAGGCCCGGCCGGCGGGTGGGCTGTTCCTGCGCGCCCTCCGCGCGAAGTTCCTGATGTTCGTGGGCAACGTGCTGGTCGGCTTCGTCGTGATCAGCATGATCGAGCGCGACCTGCGCTGGCTGTTGCTGCTCCCGCCCGCGCTGTGGCTGCTCCAGCAGACGTACGGTCACCGCCTGCGCGCCGACGAGGAGCGCCGGCTGTGGTCCGCCTTCGCCGCCGCGACGCGAGAGCTTGGCCGGCTCGACGAGCGGGCGGTCGCCACCGCGGGGGTCAACGGCGCGCTGGCGATCTTCGGCGCCGAGGCGGTCGAGGTCGACGTGGTCCGCGCCGACCGTTCCCGCCGGCGATACACCGGCGACGCGTCCGGCACCCTCGCCGAGGCCGACGTGCGGGAGCCGCTGCCCGACACCATCCCGGAAGAGGTGGGTGTCGTGCGCCTGTCGGTCGGCGGCACCCGCGTGGGGCAGCTGCGCGTCAGGTTCCCCCGCGCGCTCGAGCCGGGGCAGCGCGAGCAGATGGCCCTCTCGGCGTACGCCGACGCGCTCGCGACCGCACTGCACGACGCCGCCACCCACCAGGCGCTGAAGGCGCTTACCGACCGCTCGGCGTTCGAGGCGGTGCACGACCCGCTGACCAAGCTGGCCAACCGGTCCGCGTTCCTGCTCAAGGGCGACGCCGCGCTGCGGCAGGTCGTGCGCGATGTGCCGGTGTCGCTGCTGCTACTCGACCTCGACCGCTTCAAGGAGGTCAACGACACCCTCGGCCACGCCGCCGGTGACGAGCTGCTGCGCGGCATCGCCTCCCGGCTCGGCGAGCTGGCCGAGCCCGGTGAGCTGCTGGCCCGGTTCGACGGCGACGAGTTCGCGCTGCTGGTGACCGACCTCGAAGCGCCCGACGGCGACCGCTCCTCGCCCATGCCGCAGGCGCTGCGCCGGGCCCGCGCGCTGGTCGAGCACCTGGCGACGCCGATCGAGGTGGCCGGCGTGGTCATGTCGGTCGAGGCGTCGGTGGGCGTGGTCGTCGCGCCCGCGGGCTCCGCCGACGTGGCCGAGCTGGTGCGGCGGGCCGAAAACGCGATGTACCAGGCCAAGGAGGCCGGCGGTTGCGTCGCCTGGTACGACAGCGCCAAAGACGAGGCGAGCACCGACCGGCTGGCCCTGCTCGCCGAGCTGCGCGAGGCCCTCACCGTCGACGACCAGCTCATGCTCGCGCTCCAGCCGGCGGTCGACCTCGGCACCGGCGCGCCCACCGGCGTCGAGGCGCTGATCCGGTGGCGCCACCCGCGCCGCGGCTCGCTCAGCCCGGTCGACTTCGTGCGCGCCGTCGAGGGCAGCGACCTGCTCGCGCCCTTCACCAGGTACGTGGTCGACAAGGCGCTCACCGTCGCCGCCGAGTGGGCCGGCGAGGGTCTCGAGGTGCCCATCTCGGTCAATCTGTCGGCCCGCAGTTTGCTTGATCCCCACTTGCCGGCCGACATCGCCGAGCTGCTCCGCCGCCACCGCGTGCCGCCCCGCCGCCTGGTCCTGGAGATCACCGAGACGGTCGTCCTCAGCGAGCTCGAAGTCATCGACGAGGTGCTCGCCGCCCTCCGCGAGCTCGGCGTGCAGCTCTCCGTCGACGACTTCGGCACCGGCTACTCGTCGTTCACGTTCCTGACCCGCATCCCGGTCGACGAGGTCAAGATCGATCGCTCCTTCGTCCGCACGATGGCCGACGCGCCGACATCGGCCGCCATCGTCAACGCGACCGTCGACCTCGGCCACCGGCTCGGCTTGCGCGTGGTCGCCGAGGGCGTGGAGACCGCCGACCAGCGGGCCGCGCTGGCGGCGCTTGGTTGCAGCGCGGCGCAGGGCTACCACTTCTTCAAGCCCATGCCGGCCGACAAGATCGTGGCTGTGCTCCGCTCGCTCCTCGACTCCGCGCAGGCCCAGGTCTTCCCCCTCCGCGCCGACGGAGCCTCCTGACCCGGTCCCCCTTGGGATCCATTCAAGATCAAGCTTTGGGCTACCGCGACGTACGCGGTGGTCCGGACCGCTGCTCCCGCGGCCTCACCCTCCGCGCCTCACAACCAACCCCACCCACCGCGCGGACGAGGGGCACCGCCCGCAGGTAACGCAGCGTAAGCAGATCGAGCGACCGACTTCGAGATCTATGCCATCCCGACGGCCCGGAGCGTTCCCGCCGGAGGCAAAAACAGGGGTAACCGCGACCAAAGAATCAGGGTGAGGCCGCGGGAGCAACGGCATGGACCACGGCGGACGTCGCGGTAGCTCAAAAGAATCGCTAGGGCTGGAGGCCTGCCGGCTCGGGCTCCAGGTCGGCGGCCAGGCCACGCGAGGCGAAGCGGCGGGGGATGAGGCGGCGGGTCGCGAGGCGTTCGTGGGTGGCGGCCAGTGGGCGGGGGTGTGCGGCCAGGAGGGCGGCCACCCGCCGGGCGGCGAGGCTGCCGCCGCCGAAGAGGAGGGCTGGGATCCACGGCACCACCGCGACCAGCGAGATCGCGCCGATGGCGGCGGTCCAGGGCACGCCGAGTGACGCCAGGCCGACGGCCAGCGCGGCGTTGTGCGGGTCGGCGCCGCCGAAGCGAGGGATGATGCTGGCGAGCTGGCTGGCCGCGAAGACCGTCACCAGGCCGAGCAGGCTCACGCCGCTGCCCACCCCGATGACCGAGCCGAGGATCAGGCCGGCGACGCCCACCTGGTAGGCCACCGAGATCGTCAGCCCGAAGGCCAGCACTCCCGGTCCGGGCAGTGGGCGGCGGGCGAGCAGGTCGGGGCGGCGGCGGTGCACCACAAGCGCGACGACGACCGCGACGGCCGCCACCCCACCGAACGCGGCGAGCATCTCCCACGGCAGCGTGACGCCGGCCAGCACCACGCCCAGCGCGATGCCGGCCATGCCGATCACCCGGTCCATCGCGACCTCGGCGACCGCCACGGTGCGGCCGAGGCCGGCCTGGTGCAGGCGGTGTACGCGCCACAGGTCGGCGCCGGCGTGTACCGGTGAGACGAGGCCGATCAGCTCGCTCTCCGCGTACGCGCGGATGTGCCACCAGCGGCTCCGCCCGCTCATCGAGAGGGCGTGCCAGCGCAGCGGGCAGAGAACGTACTTGCCGACGGTCCACGGCAGCAGGCCGAGCAGCACCGGCAGCGGCGAGGCCTGAGGCACGCTCGAGATGCTCCACACCGACACGACCGCGCTGGCGACCAGCACCGCGAAGCCGAGCCAGGCGTTGGTGACGACGGGGCGTATCCGGGTCCAGACCGTACGCATGGCCACAGGCTGGCAGCAGACGGTTATGAGCAGTTGGCCGCGAATCAACGAACCAACGACTCGAACGCGGCACTACCAGGCCCTCGACGCGATTACCGGCGATGGACGGGCTGACGGCGTGCACGGCGGGGCGCTGGTTCGCGTGAGAGGGTGGAGGAGTGAACCGGCTCGGGAGTGCTACCTCGCCGTACCTGCTTCAGCACGCGGAAAACCCGGTCGACTGGTGGCCGTGGGGCGAGGAGGCCTTCGAGGAGGCGCGCCGGCGGGACGTGCCGGTGCTGATCTCGGTCGGATACGCGGCCTGCCACTGGTGTCACGTGATGGCACACGAGTCGTTCGAAGACGAGGGCGTGGGGCGGCTCATGAACGCCAACTTCGTCTCCGTCAAGGTCGACCGTGAGGAGCGGCCGGACGTCGACGCCGTCTACATGACCGCCACGCAGGCGATGACCGGGCAGGGCGGGTGGCCGATGACGGTGTTCGCCACGCCCGACGGCCAGCCGTTCTTCTGCGGCACGTACTTCCCGCGCCCCAACTTCGTTCGCCTCCTGGAGAGCGTCACGACCGCGTGGCGCGACCAGCGCGAGGCCGTGATGCGCCAGGGCGCCGCGGTGGTTGAGGCGATCGGTGGCGCCCAGGCCGTCGGCGGCCGCACGACGCCGCTCACCGCGGAAATCCTCGACGCCGCGGCGGTCCAGCTCGCCAAGGAGCAGGACGAGATGTACGGAGGGTTCGGCGGCGCGCCGAAGTTTCCCCCGCACATGAACCTGCTCTTCCTCCTGCGCCACCACCAGCGCACCGGCTCGGAGTCGAGCCTGGAGATCGTGCGGCACACCGCCGAGGCGATGGCGCGGGGCGGCATCTACGACCAGCTGGCCGGCGGCTTCGCCCGCTACTCGGTCGACGCCACCTGGACCGTGCCGCACTTCGAGAAGATGCTCTACGACAACGCGTTGCTCCTGCGGGTGTACACCCATCTGTGGAGGGTGAGCGGCGACGCGCTGGCGGGGCGGGTGGCGGCCGAGACGGCGGCCTTTCTGCTCGATGGGCTGGGCACGCCCGAGGGTGGCCTGGCCTCCGCGCTCGACGCCGACACGGGGGGTGTGGAGGGCGCGACGTACGCCTGGACGCCGACCCAGCTCGGCGAAGCCCTCGGCGAGGATGGTCCCTGGGCGGCCGACCTGTTCGGCGTGACGGCGACGGGCACGTTCGAGCACGGCACGAGCGTGCTGCGGCTGGCCCGCGACGTCGACGACGCCGACCCGGCGGTGGCCGAGCGGTGGACGCGGGTGCGCGCCAGGCTGCGCGAGGTGCGCGACCGGCGACCCCAGCCGGCGCGCGACGACAAGGTGGTCGCCGCCTGGAATGGGCTGGCCGTCACCGCCCTCGCCGAGCACGCGATGGTCACCGACGACGGGATTACGGCGCGGGCGGCCCGAGAGATCGGCGCGGTCCTGGCCGAGCGGCACATCGTCGACGGGCGGCTGCGGCGCGTGTCGCGGGCCGGCGTGGTGGGTGCGCCGGCCGGCGTGCTGGAAGACTACGGCGCGGTGGCGGAGGGCTTCTGCGCGCTGCACCAGCTGACCGGCGAGGGGCGGTGGCTGGAGCTGGCCGGCCGGCTGCTCGACGCCGCGCTCGCCCATTTCGCCGCGCCGGGTGGCGGCTTCTACGACACGGCCGACGACGCCGAACGTCTCGTGACCCGCCCGGCCGACCCGACCGACAACGCCACCCCCTCCGGCCTGTCCGCGGTCGTGGCGGCGCTGACCGCGTACACCGCGCTGAGCGGCGAAACGCGCTATCGGGAGGCGGCCGAGGCGGCGCTGGCGACGGTCGCGCCGATCGTCGACAGGCATCCCCGCTTCACCGGGTACGCGGCCGCGACCGGCGAGGCGCTGCTCTCCGGGCCGTACGAGATCGCGATCGTCGCCGCGGGCGGCGGCGCGGACGAGTTGCTTCAAGCCGCCCGCCAGTACGCCCCGCCCGGCGCGGTCATCGTGGCCGGCGCGCCGGACCAGCCGGGTGTGCCGTTGCTCGCGGACCGCCCGATGCTGGGTGGCAAGCCCACCGCCTACGTGTGTCGCGGCTTCGTCTGCGACCGTCCCGTCACCGAAGCCGGTGAACTCGTGGCCCAGCTCCGCGGCATACGGGGTAAATAGTCCTAAAATCGGCCAATGGCCGGAATCGCTGCCACCTTTGGCATGCCTGAAAGTGCCCTCCACGCCCTCTCCACCGCGCTCGCCCGCCGGGGCGCCGAACCGGCCACCTGGCGCGCGGGCGCCACCCGGCTGCTGGTGCGGGCGAGCATGCCGGCCGTACACGAGCACGGCGGCCTGGCGCTCGCCGTCGACGGGATCGCCGAGGTCAGCGCGCTGGCCGCGGGGTACGCCAGCCGGGGCGCGCCCGGTCTCGTGGCCGGCGCCGAGCCGTACGCGCTGATCCTCGCCGACCCCGCACGCGGCGCCCTCGTACTGGCCCGCCACGGCGACGGCCCGCCGCTCTACTACGCGGAGACGGCGGGCGGCATCCTGGCCGCCTCCGAGCCGGGCGCGCTGCTCGCCGCCGGCGTGCCGGCCGAGCCGGACGAGGGCGTGGTCGGGCGCTTCATCGCCACCGGCGCGTGCGACGACACCGCCGCCACGTTCTACGCCGGCATCCGGCGCGTGCTGCCCGGCGAGGTCGTGGAGATCGCCGGCGGCACCCGTACCCGCAAGCCCATGGCCGTCCGCGACGGCGCCGGACGCTTCGCGCGGTCGGTGCTGGACGCGGCGATCGGTCGGGGCCGGATCGGCGTGCGTTTCGGCCACGGCCTGGCCGGCGCGGCCACCATCGGTGCCGCCCTCACCGGACCGGAGGGGCGGCGCGCGCTGACCGTGTACTCAGCCACTTTTCCCGGACTCACCACGGCGGCGGCCGACTTCGCCGCGGCCGTGCTGGGGCCGGTGGCCACGACCGGCGCGCGGCACCGCGCGCAGCCGCACTTCGCCGACGAGCTCGACCTCGACGGCCTCCTCGCCGACCTCGGCGAGCCGGTGCCCGATCTCGACAGCTACCTGACCTGGGCCACCGCGCGAGCCACGGCGGGCGAGGTCGACACGCTCATCGACACCTCGGGCGGCGGCGCTCACCTCGCGCGCGTCGCGGACCGGCTGGAGAGCCGGTACGGGGTGACCGTCCGTTTCCCGCTCCGCGCGCTGCCCTCCACCGGGCCGGTGCTCCGCGCCGAGCTGGCCGCGATCGTCGAGGGCACGCTGCCGTTGCCGGCGGCCAAGTTCGCCACCGCGCACGCCACCCACAGCCTGCTGCCGCCGCTGCGCGAGGTGCTGGTGCGGATGCGCGGCGAGCTGGCCGCCGCGCTGCTCCACCCGCGGCTGCCCGGCGCCCGCCGCCCGTCGTGGGAAGCGCTGGCCGGGCTCTTTGCCGGCGGGCAGGTCGACAGCGGGGCGGTCTTCCGCCGGTACATTGTGGAGCGTTGGCTCCGCACCCTTGCTCCACCGGCGCCGCCCGCGCGGCGTCCACACCGGACGGCCAAGAGTGCACAGTGGACCCGTGTGTCGGTGTCCACAGAGGTCTTCGCGGCCGGCGACAAGCTGCCGGAAAAGGTCGCCTGGTACGTGAGCGAGTGCCTCGCCGGGTTGGGACGCAAGGCGTACCGGCGCGGGCGGTGGCACGTCCTGCTAGCCGCGCACCCGGTCGCGGTGGTCCAGGGCCGCACCCGGCCGGTGTGGGAGATCCGGCCCGGCGCCGTCGCGCGGGCGCTGCACCGCTGGGCCCGCCCCACGGCCGGCCTGCACGACCCGTGGACGGCCCAGGTGGCGGTCGAGCGGGTCGGCGCGCTGCGGGCTGCGGTCGGTCCGGCCGCCGTCCACGGGGTACGCGGCCCGCGTGCCGGCGGGGTGGCCGTGGTGCTGCCGCCGGAAGAGCCGGCGCGGGTCGCCACCGAGGTGCTGGCCGCGCTGCGCACCGCGCTGCCCGAGGAGGCGTACGCGACGCTCGGCGGCTGCGCGGTTGTCGGCGCGGGCGGGGTGGTGGGCGTGGCGGGGGAGCTCGACGCCGCGGTCGCCGCCGAGATGTGCGCGGACGACCCGCTCGCCACCGACCCGATCGCGGTGGTGCTCAGCAACCCACCGGTCCGGAAGGGGGAGCGCCGGCGGAGGTGAACCGTGTAGGCCCAGCTAGGCTGGCTCGCGAGATGGATACCCGAACCGGTCTGCCCGTTGTCGGCATGGTGGGCGCCGGGCAGCTGGCCCGGATGACCCATCAGGCCGCGATCGCCCTCGGCCAGTCGCTGCGCGTGCTCGCCGTCGCGCCCGACGACGGTGCCGCGCTCGTGGCCGCCGACGTGCAGTACGGCGACCACACCGACCTGGCGGCGCTGCGCACGTTCGCCAAGGGGTGCGACGTCGTCACGTTCGACCACGAGCACGTGCCCACCGAGGCGGTGCGCGAGCTGGCCGCGTCCGGCGTGGTGGTGCACCCGGGCGCGGACGCGCTCGTGTACGCCCAGGACAAGCGCGCGATGCGCGAGCGGCTCTCCGCCCTCGGCGCGCCGGTGCCCCGGTGGCGGCCGGTGTCCTCGGCCGGAGACGTCCGCGCCTTCGGCGACGAGGTCGGCTGGCCGGTGGTGGCCAAGGCGGTCCGCGGCGGCTACGACGGCCGTGGCGTGTGGATGCTCTCCCCGGACGACGCGCCGCCGGCGGGCGTCGAGCTGATCGTCGAGGAGCGGGTGGCGCTCCGCCGCGAGCTGGCGGTGCAGGTGGCCCGCTCACCCTTCGGGCAGGTCGCGGCCTACCCGGTCGTCGAGACCGTGCAGCGTGACGGCATCTGCGTCGAGGTGCTCGCGCCCGCGCCCGGCCTCCCCACGTCGCTCGCGGTGGCCGCCCAGCAGCTCGCGATCGACATCGCCACGGCGCTCGACGTGGTCGGCATGCTCGCCGTCGAACTGTTCGAAGTGGACAGTGGCATCGTCGTCAACGAGCTCGCCATGCGCCCGCACAATTCCGGGCACTGGACGATCGAGGGCGCGCGCACATCGCAGTTCGAGCAGCATCTGCGGGCCGTCCTCGACTACCCGATGGGCGAGACCGCGCTGACCGCCCCGGCGGTGGCGATGGCCAACGTGCTCGGCGGCCAGCCCGGTGGCATCAGCATCGACGAGCGACTGCACCACCTCTTCGCCACCGACCCGGGCGCCAAGGTCCACCTGTACGGCAAGCAGATCCGCCCAGGCCGCAAGATCGGGCACGTCACGGCGCTCGGCGACGACATGGACGAGGTACGGGCCCGCGCTGCACGCGCCGCCCGCTGGCTCCAGGAGGGCGTATGACGGTGTCGGTCGGTGTGATCATGGGCAGCGACTCGGACTGGCCGACGATGAAGGCCGCCGCCGAGGCCCTGGACGAGTTCGAGGTGGCCTACGAGGTGCGCGTGGTGAGCGCCCACCGCACGCCGGTCGGCATGATCGAGTACGCCCAGTCCGCCGCCGCCCGCGGCCTCCGCGTGATCATCGCCGGTGCCGGCGGCGCCGCCCACCTGCCCGGCATGGTCGCCTCGGTCACCCCGCTCCCGGTGATCGGCGTGCCGGTGCCGCTCAAGCACCTGGACGGCATGGACTCGCTGCTGTCGATCGTGCAGATGCCGGCCGGCATCCCGGTGGCGACGGTCTCGATCGGCGGCGCCCGCAACGCCGGCCTCCTCGCCGTCCGCATCCTGGCCGCATCGGACGAAGCGCTGCGGCAGCGCGTGGTGGCCTTCCAGGAGGCGCTCGTCGAGGCGGTCGCCCAGAAGGACGCCAACCTCCGCGCCACCCTCTAGAGAGCTTTCGGAGTTGGGGTTACGCGCGTGGCGGCGCTCCGGCAGATTTCCCCCGTCCGCGTCAGCTGGAGACCGTATGCTCCCGCGGGGACCGCTCCCGGCCGGCGGCTCGCGGGGCGAGCCGAGACCCCCGGCCGTCCACTGGCAGGTCCGCGAGACAAGCCCCGAAGGGAGTCTTCGCGGGGCCTACCTCCGCCATCCTGACGCAGCGTTACCAGCTCATGGGTCGAGACTTCGAGATCTCGGAGAGTTGGGGTTGAAAATAGCGCCCTAGCTCTCCGAGATCTGGAATATCGCGCCGCTCACACCGCTGCGGCGGTTACCCGCGGCGACGAAAACCCGCAGCCTTCCCAGAGCGCCGATCCGGGAGCAGGCATTGTGGACAAACAGCGACCGTCGCGGCGGCCCGACGGGGTGAGCGCGACCAGCGGCGGACGGGTGAGGCTGCGGGAGCGGCGGTCTGGACCACGACGGACGTCGCGGTAGCTCAAATCTCTGTCCAAATAGGGTTCGAAGCCACCCCGAATCCGTTCCGCCGCTGGTCCCGCTCACCCCCTCGATGCATGCTCTCGCGGGTCAGCGCATGCGGGTGACCGCGCGCCATCGCTCCTGCGTGCGGCGGCGGCTTTCGTTGGTGGCGCCGAAGAAGATGAGCAGCGCGCCGATCGGGATCAGGATCAGCCAGGACAGGCCGACGAGCGTCAGTGCGTGCAGCGCCGCGATCACCGTGACCACCGTGCCGATCACGAGCGGAGCCTGCTGGCGGGTGCGCGCGCCGAAGATGACCGTCGCGACCGCGCCGAGGAGCAGCAGCACCTCGCGGGTGGCGCTGGTCTCGGTGCGGATGGCGATGACCAGCGTGGGCACGAACGCGGCGATCAGGGCCGGGCCGTACGCCGTCCAGCTGCTCAGGTCGGGCCGCTGGCGCAGCTCGATCAGGCCGACCAGCAGGGCGAGCGCGGCGAACGGCAGCGTGTACGCCTCCGGCACCGCCACGTCGGCCAGCGCCATGAAGAGCCACCACGCGATGATCTCGCACAGGATGCTGGCCCAGAAGAGCGTGCGGCGCTCCACCGCGCGCCGGCCGGGGCGGGCCGAGGCGATGCCCAGCACGGCGCCCCAGGCGGCGAGCAGGCCGGCCACGTGGCCGAGCGAGTCGAAGGCGAGCGCCAGGGCGACGAGCGCGGCGCCGTAGCCGCTCCACTCCACCGTGGCCGCCTCGCGGTAGGCCTCGGGGCGGCGCAGGCGCGGCATCACGGCCGCGACCACGAGCAGGGCGGCGCCGACGGCCAGTACGCCGTAAGCGGACCAGGCCGCGGGCAGGCCGGCGACGAGCGCGGTGGTGAGCACGAGGCCCATCGCGGAGGCGGCGGCGAAGAGCCAGCCGAGGATGCGGGCCCGCTGGGTCTGCCCGAAGACCGCGGCGGTGGCGCCCACGGCCACCGCGCCGCCCAGCGTGAAGAGCGTCAGCGAGCGGGTGGCGAGGCTGCCGGCCAACCCCGCGCCGCCCGCGGCCAGGCCGAGCGCGAACACCACGAGGCGGGTCACCCGCAGCGGGCGGGCGCGTTCGGCCGGGGGCGGGGGAGGTGTGAGCGCGAGGCCGAGCATCGCGAGCGTGAAGACCGCGAGCGCGGCCATCGTGGACGCCGGCCACGCGGCGCCGAGCGCGATCGGCGTGATCAGCAGGGTGATCGCCGCGCCGGGCAGGATGACAGGGATCGCCTGGGCGAAGCCGTTTGCCCGCTGCTGATCCTCGCGTAGCGGCCCGACGACAGGACGATCGGCCGAAGTGGACAGTCGGCCGCCGAAGCCGACCGCGGCCAGCGCCGCCGCGATGGTCAGCAACAGCGTGCCGACGAGGTCGGTGGGGTCGACCGAGCGGTCCGGGTTGGTGAGCGCCTCCGGCGGACCGTCCCAGATGTGGTTGACCGTCTGGTGCGGGTCGACCAGCGCGGCAACGAGCGCCGGGGCGATCGAGGCGAGGGCGATGAGCGTCGGGATCGCGGCCACCAGCGCCGCGCCCATCTCCGGGCTGACCGACCAGCGGCCACGCGGCGCCGGGCCGGACGGCATCCGCCGCCACACGCCGCCGAGCATCACCGACCAGCGCTGGGTGGGCTGGCCGACGTACCTCGGCGGTGGCGTCGCGGCGCGCAGGAGCTCGGCGACCACGCCGAGGAGCGCGGCGGCCGCCGCGTACACGCCGATGGGCAGGTCGGTGGGGAGCGCGGCGAACGCGGTGATCGTGGCGCCACCGGCGATGCCCACCGTCGCGTACGGCAGGTAGCGGGCCACCTGCCGGCGGACGAGCGCGATCACCGCGAGACCGGCGGTGGACCCGGCGAGCGCCCAGGCCAGCACCGCCGGCGCGCCCTGACCCAGCGCGGCGGCGATGGAGGCGAGCGCGCCGGGCAGCGCGAGCAGGGCGCCACCGGCCGCCGCGCCGCCGATCTGGCCGAGGTGCAGCGGCATCTCGGCCTCGGGTGGCGGCGCGCTGCCGGGTATTTCTTCGAGCGCGGCGTCGTCGAGCGCGGGCAGCATCCGGGCGAGCGTCGCCACCAGCGCGCCGACCAGCACGATCATGGCCAGCGCCGTGGCGGTCGTCCACGGCCGTACCAGGCTGGCGCCCACCGCGTGCAGCGCGACACCGGCGGCCACGGCAGCGCGGGCCAGGCCGGCGCGCGGGTCGTCGGCGATCACCGACGCGACGCCGTAGATCGTGGCGACCGCGCCGCCGACGAGCATCGGCGACCACCACGGCAGGCCGAGCGCGACCGGGGCACCGATCGTCGCGAGGCCCACGCAGATCGCGGCGACGTCGTACGCCCACGGGCGCGGCAGCACGATCGCGGCCGCCCCGGCCAGCAGCGCGAGCGCGATCGGGGCCTGCCAGCCCACGCCGACGCCGCTGGAGGGCCAGGCGCTGAGGTCGGCCTCCCACAGCGCGCCCGGCGTGGCGAGCACGCGCAGGCCGCCGCTGAGCGCCGTGTAGCCGGCGATCACCGCGAGCACGGCTCCGCTGGCCGCGACGCCGAGGGTCGGGCCGCGCCGCCAGTCGGGCGGCATCGCGCGCACGCCGACGGCCACGAAGAGCACGAGCAGCGCGGCGACCGCGAGCACCGCGTCGGGGAAGAGGATGCCGGAGATCCGCGCGAACGTGCCGATGATGCCCGCGATCGCCGCCGCGGCCGCGAAGTCGGGGCCGTCGAGCAGCCGGTCGGGCCGGCGCCCCGCGTCGATCGACGGGGCGAGGAAGAGCAGCACGGCGGCGACGAGCAACAGCGCGCCGACCCAGGCGTCGGCCACCTCGGCGCCGGGCGCGCCGAACGCGGCCGCGGTCACCGCCAGCGCGCCGAGCCCGGTGCCGAGCGACAGCGGGAACGCGATGCGCCGCCAGGAGACCTGGGCGAGCGCGGCGTACCCGAGCGTCGCGCAGACCGCCACGAACGCGGCCGCGAGGATCGGCACGGCGGCCTCCTCGCGGACCGGTGCGGTGGCCGCCACCGCCGCCGCGGCCGCTCCCGGCATCGCGAACGCCGCGCCGCCGGCCGCCCACTCGCCCACCATCTCGGCGGCGGGCCCGGAGCGCAGCAGCTGGGCCGGCGCCGGCTCGTCGCGCAGCGCCTCGGCCTGCTCGGGCAGCCACGACCCCGCGATGGCGATGAGCACGCCGGCCAGGGTGAGGACGGCGAGTACCGCCGCGGTCGACGCCGGCCGGGCGAGGGACGCGCCGGCGCCCACCAGGCCGACCACCGCGGCGCCGGCCACGTGCGCCTGTGCGGCGCGTTCGCTCTTCGCGTACAGGCCGGTAGCGCCGATGCCGATCGCGGCCAGCACGGGCAGCCACGGCGCGGCGGTCCACGGCAGGGCGAACGACGCCGGTGCGGCGAGCGCGGTCAGCGCCACGCCCGCGACGGCGGACTCCCGCCGCGCCTCCGGCGGCAGCGAGAGCACGGCGGCGATCGTGAGCAGCAGGGCGCTCGCGGCGAGCTGCCAGCCCGCCGCCCCCGCGGCCTCTTCCAGACGACCCTGGTACGCGGCGAGGTCGGCCTCCCAGACCGGCAGCGCCGCCCGGACCGGCGCGATGGCGGCGCGCAGAGCGGTGCCGGCGACCACGACGCCCATGCCGATCAGCGCGACGGCCGAGGCGAGCTGGGGGCCGCGCCGGAAGGCCTCGGGGACCGCGCGCACGCCCACGCCGGTCAGCGCGATCACGCCGGCGATCAGCAGCAGCGCCCGGCCCGGGACGGCGACCGCCACGATCTGCGCGGCCGCACCGATCACCGCGAGCGTGAACACCCCCGCGGCCACGTCGACGACGACCCGCCGGCCCAGCCCCAGCGCCCCGGCCACCCCGGCCGCGGCGGCGAGCACCAGCGTGAGGCCGGCGCTGAGCGCGCCGGGCGGGTCGGTGGCCCGGAGCGTCGCGAACGCGCCGAAGAGCACCGCCGCCGCCACCGCGAGGGCGTGCAGCCCCCACGCCAGCTGCCGCAGCCACACCGCCGCCGGTACGGGCGCCGGCTTGCGTCCCGCGTCGGCCGCGTCGGTGACCACCGCGTCGGACTCCTCGGGTGCGCTCTCCGGCCGCTCACTGTCGGCGGGCGCATCCGCCGGTGGCTCGGGAGCCGGCGGCGCACCCAACCACGGCGGGGTGGCCAGCCGGCCGCGCTGGTCGAACTGCCTCGCGAGCAGAAGGTCCTGCGCGGCGACCAGGGTCAGCACGAGCGCCCAGCCGGTGGGCCCATTGATCCACTCGTACGCCAGCAGCGGCAGGACCGGCTGGAGCGCGAGCACGGTGGCGTACCGGGGGACGCTCAGGCCGGTCAGCACCCCGTACCAGCCGGCGACGAGCGCGGTCAGCGCGAAGACGATGCCCGCCACGACAGCACCGGGCACGCTGTCGCTGCGGATCTGGTCGATGGTCCACAGTGCGTACCCGTCGAGGGGGATCAGGCCGAGCCCGACGGCGGCGATGGTCTCCGCGGTGGAGATCAGGCCGCGGCGGGCCACCATCGGCGGCGCGACGAGCATGACCGCCGTCGCTCCAATGAGGATCGCCGCACGGCTGACGTCGTCGAAGGACGTGAACGCGACCGCGGCGAACACGACCGCCGCGATGCCCAGCAGCAGGCCGCCCAGGCCGAGGTAGATGTTTTGCACCTCGCGGGTGGACGCCTCCGGCCGATGCTCGGGCTCGACGTCCACCGGCGGCGGGGGAGGCGGCGGCGGAGGCGGTGGTGCCGCACCGGCCGGGCGGGTGCCCTCCTGCCGCGGCACCCGGCGCGGCGGGGGCGGGCCACCCGGGCCGGGCGGTGCGCTGGTCGGCGCGCCGGCCGGCCGGCGGACGAAAGTGCGGCGGCGCGTCCGGGCGCGGACCTTCTCCTGGGCCGCCGCGTTGGCGTGGGCCAGGATGTCGCGCTGGAACTGCGCCGCCTGCAACTTCTGGGCGTTGAGCTTCGCCTCTTTGGCGATGCGGATGTCGTCGGCTTTGATCTCCGCGATGGAGCGCTCGATCCGGGCCAGCTCGTCAGCCCATTGGCCCTGGTGTGCGCCGCAGTACGGGCACTGCGGCGCCGGCTGGATCTGCCGGCCACACGACGAGCACGTGAACGTCGCCATGGCACCCTCTCTCCCGCGGAGCCCGACACAGTGGACTCCCCGAAAGCATGCCTAAGATCGGCGCTCCAAGTCTACGGGCTCGCCCTAAGGGCGGCCCATGCCTCGGTACTCCCAACCCGCGTGCGTCCACAGTGCCGAGTCAAGACAGTTGCGCCCGTCGATCACCCGACGACCGGCGGCCAGCTCGCCGAGCGCGACCGGGTCGGCGTTGCGGAAGTCGGCCCACTCGGTCAGCACGCACACGAGGTCGGCGCCGCGGACCGCGTCGTTCATGGACGCCTCGTACGTCAGGTCGGGCTGGGCCGCGCGGGCGTTTTCCATGCCCTCCGGGTCGTACACGCGGACGTCGGCGCCAGCCTTGGCCAGCAGCGCGGCCACCGCGAGCGACGGCGCGTCGCGCACGTCGTCGGAGTTGGGCTTGAAGGTGGCGCCGAGCACGGCGATCCGGGTGCCGGACAGATCCGGGCCGGCCGGGCCGGAGCGGCGGCCGAGCAGGTCGGCGGCCAGCTGGAGCACGCGGGTGCGGCGGCGCAGGTTGATCAGGTCGACCTCGTGCAGGAAGCGCAGCGCCTCACCGGCGCCCAGCTCCTGCGCCCGGGCCTGGAACGCGCGGATGTCCTTCGGCAGGCAGCCGCCGCCGAAGCCGACGCCGGCCTGGAGGAAGCGGTTGCCGATACGCGGGTCGTAGCCGATCGAGCGGGCCAGCATGGTGACGTCGCCACCGGCCACCTCACACACCTCGGCCATCGCGTTGATGAACGAGATCTTGGTGGCCAGGAACGCGTTGGCGGCGACCTTGACCAGCTCCGCCGTGGCGAAGTCGGTGACCACCAGCGGCACCTCGCGGTCTTCGGTCGCGGCGAGGTCGAACACGCCCTTGTGCGCGGCGTAGAGCATCGCGTTGGCCCATTCGCTCTTCACGCCGACGACGATCCGGTTGGGCCGGAGCACGTCCTCGACGGCGAAGCCCTCCTGGAGGAACTCGGGACTCCACGCCACCTCGACACCGAGATCGGCCTGGGCGTGCTTGCCCACCAGCTGCTCGATCCACTCGGCCGTGCCCACCGGCACCGTCGACTTGCCGACGATGAGCGCCTTGCGGGTCAGGTGCTGGGAGAGGCCGGTGACGGCCGCCTCCACGTACGACAGGTCGGCACCCATCCCGTCGGCCCGCTGCGGCGTGCCCACGCAGATGAAGTGGATGTCCGCGAAGTCGGCCGTCTCCTTGTAGTCGGTGGTGAACCGCAGGCGGCCGGCCGCGAGGTTGCGGCGCAGCAGCTCGTCGAGGCCGGGCTCGTGGAACGGCACCGCGCCACCCGCCAGCTTGGCGATCTTGGCTTCGTCGACGTCGAAGCCGAGCACCTCGTAGCCGAGCTCCGCAAAGCAGATCGCGTAGGTCGCACCGAGGTAGCCGGTGCCGAGGAACGCCAGCCGGGGTCGGGCCGCGCCGGACGGCGGGGTGACCGCGCCGATCGCAGGGACTGGCTGGGTGCTCGAGTACGGGATCGTCACGCCTGTGTTCTCCGCTCGCACTTGGCGGCGCTTCGCGTCGCGCGCTTCGGGTGGGGGCGCCATGGGCGGCACCGATTATCGGACTATTTGGGTCTATTGGGCAAACGCTCGGTCAGCCTGCTGTGCTGCCGACGATAGTGCGTGAGCCTACGCGGTCATGACCGGCACCTGAACGCTGGTCGGTATCCTCACATCCACGCACGAAGATCGCCAAAGGGGAGGCGCCATGCCGACAGAATCGTTCGAAGCGTACCGGCTTCCGGAGGAGCACGAAGCCGTGCGCGAGGCGGTTCGTGCCGTATGTGACGCGAAGGTGGCGCCCAACGCGGCCGAGGCGGACGAGACCGGCGAGTTCCCCAAGTCGTCCTACGAGGCCCTGCGCGCCGCCGACTTCCACGCCCCGCACATCCCCGAGGAGTACGGCGGCGCCGGCGCGGACGCCCTCGCCACCGCGATCGTGATCGAGGAGGTCGCCCGCGCGTGCGCCGCCTCGTCGCTGATCCCCGCGGTCAACAAGCTGGGCACGATGCCCCTGCTGCTGGCCGGCTCCGAGGAGCTCAAGCGGGAGTTCCTGCCGCCGGTGGCGAGCGGCGAGGCGATGTTCTCGTACTGCCTGTCCGAGCCCGAGGCGGGCAGCGACGCCGCCTCGATGACCACCCGCGCGGTCCGCGACGGCGACGACTGGGTGCTCGACGGCGTCAAGCGTTGGATCACCAACGCCGGCGTGTCCCGCTTCTACACCGTCTTCGCGGTCACCGAGCCGGGCGTGGGCGCCAAGGGCATCTCGGCCTTCGTCGTCGACAAGTCGGACGCGGGGGTCAGCTTCGGCGCGCCGGAGAAGAAGCTTGGCATCAAGGGCTCGCCCACCCGCGAGGTCTACCTCGACGGGGTACGCATCCCGGCCTCCCGCATGATCGGCGAGCCCGGCACCGGCTTCGCCACCGCCATGCGCACGCTCGACCACACCCGCGTCACGATCGCCGCCCAGGCGCTCGGCATCGCGCAGGGCGCGCTCGACTTCTCCGCCCGGTACGTGACGGAACGCACCCAGTTCGGCAAGCCAGTGGCCGACTTCCAGGGCATCCAGTTCATGCTCGCCGACATGGCGATGAAGCTGGAGGCCGCCCGCCAGCTGACCTACGCGGCGGCGGCCCGCTCCGAGCGCGGCGACGCCGACCTCACGTTCTTCGGCGCGGCGGCCAAGTGCTACGCCTCCGACGCCGCGATGGAAATCACCACGGACGCGGTCCAGCTACTGGGCGGCTACGGCTACACCCGAGACTTCCCGGTCGAACGCATGATGCGCGACGCCAAGATCACGCAGATCTACGAGGGCACCAACCAGGTCCAGCGCATCGTCATGGCCCGCCAACTGCTCAAGACCTTCCGCTGACGGATATTTGCCCCGGGTCCGCGTCAGCTGCGGACCGCCGCTCCCGCCGGAGACCGCGGCGGCCGGCGGCGAGCTGGCGCTCGCCGAGATCCCCGACCTCCGCTGCCAGCCCCGCGCGCCAAGCCCGGGGGGTGAGCGGGCGGGTCGTGCGGGGCCGCCTGGCTGGGGTGGGCCGGGCGGCGGCGGCTGAGTCAGTGGCTGGGCGGGATCACTCTGAGGTGGCCGCGGCGGCCGGTCTGGTGTCCTGACGACGGCTCGTCGTGGTAGTCGTCCAGCCGGGGGGTGGGCCGGGCGGCTTCGCGGACGGCCTCGGCGAGTGCGACGAGGTCGTCCGGCGTGGGGGGTGGGGGCGCGAACTCACCGTCGTGGCGCACGAGCTCCCAGCCGCGGGGGGCGGTCAGGCTGCGGGCGTGCGGCTCGCACAGGTCGTAGGTGTGTGGCTCGGCGAACGCCGCGAGGGGGCCGACGACCGCCGTGGAGTCGTTGTAGACATAGGTCAACGTGGCGACGGCCTGACGCGGGCAGCCGTTTCTGGAGCAACGCCGTGGTGACCTCACGGCGGCACGTTATCTCCCCTACCCGCTCCGCCGGTCCGGATGCGACCGCGACACGCCGACTACCCGTGATCACGATATGAAGACGCAGGTTGGACACGGGGTGAGTTGTGCCGCCTCCGGGCCACTACGCTCTTGACGTGAGCAGTCCCGAACCACGGCGCCCGGGTCCCGGCCGCCGCACCCGCCGCGACCGTCACGGCCGTGGCCTTCGCGGGCGTCTGGTGCCGGCCACGGTGCCGCTGGCCCGCACCAAGGCGGAGATCTTCGACGACCTCGTGCTCGACACGGTGGAGGCGCTGGAGCGGCGCTTCGCCAAGGAGCTGGCGGGCGTCGAGTTCGCCGTCGAGGATGTGCCTCCGGATCTCAACGTCTACGACTCCGACGTGCTGGAAGACGGCGAGGTGCCCCTCGCCCGCCTGCTGCCCGGGCGCCCCGGGCGGCAGGAGGTGCCGCCCCGGATCGTGCTCTACCGCCGCCCGCTGGAGTTTCGCGCCATGGATCGGGAAGACCTCGCCGACCTCGTGCACGACGTGATCATCGAGCAGGTCGCCAACCTGCTCGGCGTCGACCCGGACGAGCTGGCCTGAGGCCTGGTCATGGAGCGCGCCCCCCGGCACGCTCCACGATTGCGACTCAGGCGAGGCGGCGCCAAAGGCGCCGTCTTCCCTCGGCGTGGTGTCCGCGGTGGTCCAGCGCCGCGTCGCCTTGGTCCGGACGCCGCCGCGCTAGCTCCCTCGCGACCTAGGCGACGCGGCGCTTGAGCTTGCGGCGCTCGCGCTCGGAGAGCCCGCCCCAGATGCCGAAACGCTCGTCGTGACCCAGCGCGTACTCCAAGCACTCGGCCTTGACCTCGCAGCGTGAGCAGATGCGCTTTGCCTCGCGGGTCGATCCGCCCTTTTCCGGAAAGAACGCCTCCGGGTCGGTCTGCGAGCACAGGGCCCGCTCCTGCCACTCCGGCGCGTCTCCGATCAGGTCGGCCACCTCAAGTGGGCCGTCCATCAGCCTGCCTCCTTCTTGCGCGCCGGCCGCGTCGCCGGCGCAACCCCCCACGCGGAAGGCGTGTCTTTATGTCCGAACGGTGTAGTTTCAGGTAATCCTAGGGAACACCTGAAGATCCTATTCGAACAACCCCAGTGAAATTACACGCGTGTAATGCGTGCGTCGTCAAGCCGAACCTGATAAAAGGCCGGCTTTATCGGCGTGCCGCGCGCGACTCGCGGGAGAACCACACGCGGCCGCCACCGCCCTACCGATTCAGCCCCGGGGGAGGTAACGGCGTCAGCGCAACACGTACGCCGTGGTGCGCTCGCGTGCCGGCCGGCCGGCCGCCGCCGCGATCGAGCGGAGCTGCTCGACGGTACGCGCGGAACCGTTGGCCGAGCCGGCCATCCGCGAGATCGTCTCCTCCATCAGCGTGCCGCCGAGATCGTTGCAGCCAGCCTTGAGCATCGCGACGGTGCCCTCGTCACCGAGCTTCACCCACGAGCACTGGATGTTGGCGATCCGCTCGTGCAGCAGGATGCGGGCCATCGCGTGTACGACCCGGTTTTCCCGCCAGGTGGGGCCGGGCCGGGCCACGCCGGCGAGGTAGATCGGCGCGTTGGTGTGCACGAACGGCAGTGCCACGAACTCGGTGAAGCCACCGGTGCGGTCCTGCACGCCGGCCAGCACCCGGAAGTGGCCGAGCCAGTGGGCGGGGTGGTCGACGTGGCCGTACATCATCGTGGAGCTGGACCGGATGCCGAGCTCGTGCGCCGTCGAGACCACCTCGACCCAGGTGGCGGCCGGGAGCTTGCCCTTGGTCAACACCCAGCGCACGTCGTCGTCGAGGATCTCGGCGGCGGTGCCGGGGATCGTGTCCAGCCCGGCCTCGCGGAGCATGGTCAGCCAGTCGCGGATGGACATGCCCGCCTTGCTCGCCGCGGTGACGATCTCCATCGGAGAGAACGCGTGCACGTGCATCTCCGGCACCCGCTCCTTGATCGCCCGCACGAGGTCGGCGTACGCGGTGACCGGCAGCTTGGGGTCGATGCCACCCTGCATGCACACCTCGGTCGCGCCCGCCTTCCACGCCTCCTCGGCCCGGTCGGCGACCTGGTCGACGGAGAGCCGGTACGCGTCGGCGTCCCGCTCGCGCTGGGCGAACGCGCAGAAGCGGCAGCCCACGTAGCAGACGTTGGAGAAGTTGATGTTGCGGTTGACCACGTAGGTGATGTCGTCGCCGACCGCTTCGCGGCGCAGGTCGTCGGCGATCCGGCAGAGCTCGTCGAGCGCCGGGCCGTCGGCCTCGAACAGCGCCATCGCGGCCTCTTCATGCCGCGGGTCGAGCAGCGCGGCCGGATCACTGGCGGCAAGCCGCAGCGCGGCGGAGACGGGTGCGGCGGAGGAGACGGCCGGCGCGGATACCTCGAGCGAGGACCAGTCGCCGTAGACCGAGTCGAAGTCACCGCGGCGGTCCTCCGTGCGACCGAGGGTGTCGATCTCGGTGTGGAGGTCGACCCGGCCGGCCGGGATCGCGTCGTCGGGCTCCTGCCAGGGGCGGCCCGCCAGCGGAGCGTCGGGGTTGGCGAGGCCGTCGGAGAGGGCAAGCGCGGACACGTGCGGCAGGACGCGCGGGTCGAGCCAGGGATCGCCGCGCACCACGTACTCGGGATAGATGGCCAGGCGCTCGCGCATAGTGAAGCCGGCGGCGGCCGTGTGGCGGGCCAACTCCTCGATCCGCGGCCACGGCCGCTCGGGGCTCACGTGGTCGGGCGTCACCGGCGACACGCCGCCCCAGTCGTCGATGCCGGCGCGCAGCAGCAGGTCGTACTCGCCGGCGATGAGGTTGGGCGGGGCCTGGATGCGGGCCCGCGGGCCGAGCAGGACGCGGGCGACGGCCACCGTGGCGGCCAGGTCGTGCAGCTCGGCGTCGGGCATGCCGCGCATCGCCGTGTCCGGCTTGGCCCGGAAGTTTTGCACGATGACTTCCTGGATGTGGCCGTACTGCCGGGCCACCCGCCGGATCGCGAAGAGCGAGTCGGCCCGCTCGCCCAGCGTCTCGCCGATGCCGATCAGGACGCCGGTGGTGAACGGCACGCCCACCCGCCCGGCGTCCTCCAGCACCCGCAGGCGCACGGCCGGCTCCTTGTCCGGTGAGCCGAAGTGTGGCCCGCCCGGCTCGCTCCACAATCGCGTGGCCGTGGTCTCCAGCATCATGCCCATGCTGGCCGCGACCGGCTTGAGGCGCTGGAGGTCGGCCCAGGAGAGCACACCGGGGTTGAGGTGCGGCAGCAGGCCGGTCTCTTCCAGCACCGCGATCGCGCTCGCCCGCACGTAGTCCAGAGTGGAGTCGTAGCCCCGCTCGTGCAGCCACTCGCGAGCCGCCGGCCACCGCTCCTCCGGCCGATCGCCGAGCGTGAAGAGCGCCTCCTTGCAGCCCTGCGCGGCGCCGTCGCGGGCGATCTGGAGCACCTCGTCGCGCTCCAGGAAGGCCGCCGGCAGCCGGTGTGGCACGGTCGCGAACGTGCAGTAGTGGCAGCGGTCGCGGCAGAGGCGGGTGAGCGGGATGAAGACGTTTTTCGAGAACGTGACGACGCCCGGCCGACCCGCGTCTCGCAGCCCCGCGTCGCGGATGCCGCCGGCGATGCTCAGCAGATCGTCGAGCCGCTCGCCTCGGGCGGTCAGCAGGGTGGCCGCTTCGTCCACGTCGAGCGCCCGTCCCTCGGCCGCCCGGTGTAGCGCCCGTCGCAGGCTCGCCTCGGTGGGCCGAGCTTCGTTGTGATCAGCCACCCGACGAAGCCTACGGCGGTCCGGCCGAAAGAGGGGTGTGGGGAGGGCAGTTGCCCTCCCCACACGACGATCGGGAATCTTTTCGGCGCCCGAGCGGGTCGCGCTATCGCTGTACCGGCCGCGTCGGGTCGTCGCCGAGGCCACCCGGCGGGGGCGGCGGGAAGCCCGCCGAGGGCTGCTGGCTGGCCGGGTTGATGAGCTGGGTCTGCTGGCCCGGCTCGGTCGGCGGCGGCTGCTCCTGGCTCGGCGGGGTGCTGGTGGGTGCCTGCGGCGGGGCGCTGGTCGGCATGGGCGGCACCGGAGCGGTGGGCGCACCGGCCGGGCCGGCGCCGTACGGCTGCTGCCCCGGCTGGCCGTACGCCTGCGGGTAGGCCGCGGTCGGCTGCCCGTACGCCGGCGGGTAGCCCGGCTGCTGCTGCTGTGGATAGCCCGGCTGCTGGCCGTAGCCCTGCGGGTACCCCGGCTGCTGGCCGTACGCCGGCTGCCCGTACATGCCCGGCTGGGGCTGGGGCTTCGGCACCCAGTAGAGGCCGCGGCCGACCCGGACCAGCGCGTAGGCCGCGATGGCGAGCACCGCCAGGAAGGCGAGCCGGCTGAGGAACGCCAGCAGCGCGTTGAAGATGCTGTCATCGGCGATCTTGACGACGCCGATGAAGAGGCCGAAGACCACGCCGAAGAACGCGGCGACCGCGTACAGGACGAGGGCCACCAGCGTGATCACCTTGGCCCGGCCCAGCACCGGCCGGACGTGGTTGGCCAGGAGCACCGCCAGGAACGGCAGGCCGATCGTGGCGAGGTTGACGAAGAGGTCGAAGCTGCCGGCGGCGTTGCCGGTGAAGGTCTCGAACTCGCCGTCCGGGATCAGGTTGAGGATGCCCACGAAGAGCAGCACCGCGGTGGCGCCAAGAAGCACCAGGGCGGCGAGCTCGCGCAGCGGCTTGGTGAACTGGCTGGCCGACGTCCCGTCGCTCGGCGTGGCCTCGGGTTGGGTGGTCAAGGCTCCCCCTGGGGTGGCGGACTAAGCGGTCTGCGCCCGTGAGCCTAGCGGTCCCGGGGTAGGACTGCTGCGCTCCCATGGCCTGGGAGAGGATGGGGGCATGCGGATCGTGGTACTTGCCGGAGGCATCGGTGGGGCTCGTTTCCTGGTCGGCGTGCGCGCGTACGCCCGCGAGGTGGGTGCCGAAGTGACCGCCGTGGTCAATGTCGGAGACGACGCATCCATGCACGGGCTCCGGATTTGCCCCGATCTGGACAGCGTGATGTACACGCTCGGTGGCGGCGCCGACGCGGAGCGCGGCTGGGGGCGCACCGGCGAGACCTGGACGGTGAAGGGTGAGCTGGCCGCCTACGGCGCCGAGCCCACCTGGTTCGGGCTCGGCGACAAGGACATCGCCACCCATCTCGTCCGCAGCACGATGCTCACCGCCGGCTACCCGCTCTCCGCGGTGACCGAGGCGCTCTGCGACCGGTGGCAGCCGGGCGTGCGGATGTTGCCGGCCAGCGACGACCGGCTGGAGACCCACGCGGTGGTCGAGCTCGACGGCGAGCAGAAGGCGATCCACTTCCAGGAGTGGTGGGTGCGTTACCGCGGCGACCTCCCGACGCGGCGCTTCGTCTTCGTCGGCGCGGAGACGGCCAAGCCGGCACCCGGCGTGCTCGACGCGATCGCGGCGGCCGACGTGGTGCTTCTCGCGCCGAGCAACCCGGTCGTGAGCATCGCGCCGATCCTCGCCGTCCCGGGGCTGCGCGACGCGGTCGTGGCGGCCACCGCCCCGGTGGTCGGCGTCTCGCCCATCATCGGCGGCGCGCCGGTGCGCGGGATGGCCGACAAGTGCCTCGCCGTGGTGGGCGCCGAGTGCACGGCGGCCGGTGTGGGCCGCCTGTACGGTGCCGATCTCCTCGACGGCTGGCTGGTGGACACGACCGACGAAGGCACGGCGGTCCCGGGCGTGACGGTGCGGGCTGTTCCACTGTGGATGACCGACGAGCAGGCGACCGCCGGGATGGTGCGCGCCGCGATGGAGCTGGCGTGAACCTGGAAATCCTGCCCGTCACCGGCATCGGTGACGTCTCGCCCGGCGACGACCTGGCCGCGCTGATCGCGGGCGCGGCGCCATGGCTGCGCGACGGCGACGTGCTCGTGGTCACCAGCAAGATTGTGTCCAAAGCGGAGGGTCAGCTCGTCGACGTGCCGGCTGACGGGCCGGAGCGGGCCGCCGCGCGCGACGAGGTGCTGGCCGCGGAGACCGCGCGCAGGGTGGCCAGCCGTGGCCAGACCCGGATCGTGCAGACCCACCACGGCTTCGTGATGGCCTCCGCCGGCATCGACGCCTCCAACGTGGACCGCCAGCGGCTCGTGCTGCTGCCGAAGGATCCGGACGCCTCGGCCCGCGCCCTCCGCGCGGCGCTGCGCGAGCGGCACGGCCTCGACGTCGCGGTGGTCGTCTCCGACACGATGGGCCGGCCGTGGCGCAACGGCCTCACCGACGTCGCGCTCGGCGCCGCCGGGATCGTGCCGTTCCGCGACCACCGGGGCGAGACCGACCCGTACGGCAACGAGCTGCACATCACCCAGATGGCCGTCATCGACGAGTTGGCGGCCGCGAGCGAGCTGGTCAAGGGAAAGACCGACCAGGTGCCGGTCGCGGTCGTGCGCGGCTACCTGGCCCGGCCGGGCGACGACGGCCCTGGGGCGGTGGCGCTGGTGCGTGAGGCGGCCGCCGACATGTTTTCGCTCGGCACCGCCGAGGCGCGCGCCGCCGGCCTTCGCGAGGCCGCGCTGCTGCCGCTCGTGCCGCCGCCCGCCGCGGAGCCGGCCGACGCCGGCACGGTGGAGCGCGCGATCGCCGCGGTGGCCGGCGTGGTCGCGCCGGGCACGCTCTTCACCCACATCCCGGACCAGGGGGTACGGGCGACACCTCCCCCGCAAGCGGACAGCGCGGCGTTGGTGCGCTTCGGCACGGATGTGCACCGCCTGCGGGCCGCCCTGGCCGCTGAGGGCGCGGGAGGCGTGCCCGTCCTGCTCTCCTGAAGGGCTGACCGTCTCGCACCTACGCGAGATTTCTTGTGGGTGGCCGGCAACTGTTTCGGAACAGTATTGACATGTTTCGGTGTCTCGTTCGAAACTTGTCGTTGTTGGCATCGGAGATCATCGATCGCCATGGCCGCGCCCAACCACCCCGCTCCGGAAGGAGAGCCCTAGTGATCATCAGCTCGGGCGGCTCTAAGTTCCGTTCGACGGTCATCGTGCTGGCAGTGGCGGTGCTCGCCGTAACCGGCACGGTAGCTGTGTTAACGAGAACCTCCACCCCCGCGTACGCGGCGGTGGGCGTCGAAGACGACGGCGCCGACTGCCCCGTGGCCAACAGCCCTTCGACGTCCAGCGCCAGGCTCCCGGATCCGTTCCGGAAGATTGACGGTACTCGCGTTTCGACCAAGGCCGATTGGCGTTGCCGCCGGGCCGAGATCAGGGAGATGGCGGAGCGCTCCGTTTACGGACAGAAGCCCGCGAAGCCGGCATCCGTCACGGGCACCGTCTCGACCAGCAGCATCACCGTGAACGTGTCGGACCAGGGCCGCAGCGCGAGCTTCTCGGCCAGCGTCCAGCTGCCCACGACCGGCTCCGCGCCGTACCCGGCGGTCTTCGTCGTGGGCGGCTTCGGTGCCGACACCGCGACCATACGCAGCTCCGGCGCCGCGGTCATCAACTACGACCCGCTCGCCGTCGGCCGGGAAGGCACGCCCCGCAACAACAAGCAGGGCGCGTTCTACACGCTCTACGGCGCGTCGAGCAGCACCGGCATCCTGATGGCCTGGGCCTGGGGCGTGAGCCGCCTCATCGACGTCATCGAGTCCTCCGGCAGCAACATCTTCCGGGCCGACGGCCTGGGCGTCACGGGCTGCTCCCGCTACGGCAAGGGCGCCTTCACGATCGGCGTCTTCGACCAGCGCATCGCACTGACCATGCCGATCGAGTCGGGCAGCGGCGGTGCCCCGATCTTCCGCGGCATACCCGGCGAGTCCGGCTCGCAGCCGCTGAGCAGCGCGTACGGCGAGCAGCCGTGGCTCGGCGACGCGTTCAGCTCGTTCACCGGCAACCCCAACGCACTGCCGGTGGACACCCACGAGATGGTGGGCATGGTGGCGCCCCGCGGGCTCCTCATCATGGAAAACCCGCACATCGACTGGCTGGCGGCCCGCTCCGGCAGCAACGCGGCCCTCGCCGGCGCCGAGATCTACAAGGCGCTCGGTGTCGGCGGCAACATCACGTACTGGTCCGACGTGGCCGACGGCACGCACTGCGCCAGCCGCACGGAATGGCGTACGCCCCTCCAGCAGTTCATCCAGAAGTTCCTGCTGAAGACCGGCAGCGCGGCCGGCACGATCCGCATCTCCAGCCGCAAGCAGGGCAACCTCGCCGAGTGGCGGGACTGGACCACGCCGACCCTCACCGACGGCGGCCAGACCACGCCGCCGCCGACCACCCCGCCGCCCACGACGCCCCCACCCACCACGCCGCCGCCGACCACCCCGCCACCCACCACGCCCCCGCCCACGACCCCGCCGCCGACCGGCAACGGCTGCACGGCGACGGTGTCGCTCAACCAGTGGACGGGCGGCTTCGTGGCAACGGTGCGGGTGACCGCCGGCCCCGCGGCGATCAACGGCTGGACGGTCGCCGTGACCCTGCCGTCCGGCGCCAGCATCACCAACTCCTGGAATGTCACCCTCAGCGGCACGAGCGGCGCGGTCCAGTTCAGCAACGCCAGCTACAACGGCTCCGTCGCCGCTGGACAGTCGACCGAGTTCGGCTTCCAAGGCACGGGCACCGGCACCGGCATGAATCCCACCTGCACCGCCAGGTAGGGGTGTGGCACGGCCCCGGGCCCGCGTCACGCGAGACCCGGGGCCGGTCTTTCTTCAATGCAGATGTGCCCGGATCCGCGTCACACGCAGGCCGCCGCTCCCGCCGGAGACCGCGGCGACCGGCGGCGAGCTGGCGCTCGCCGAAACCCCCGGCCCCCGCTGCCACGTCCGCGCGACAAGCCCCAACCCAACCAGCACGGAGGCCACTTCCCGGCATGCTGGATCTAGAGACGTTACGAAGTCAGGCTCGCCTGGCGTTACTTCCAGGGGCAGATTTCGCATGCCTCGCGGTCGTTACTGTCCGCAAGGAAACCCGCTGTCCGCCCGCGCCATCGACCCAGCAAGGGACAATGTGGACAAGTTCCACCTCCGCAAGGGTGACCGCGACCAACCGCGCAGGGCGAGGCGGCGGGAGCGGCGTTCTGGACCACGACGAACATGGCGGCGGGATTGCGGCGCGGACCTGGCAGCGCGGGTCGGGGATCTCGGCGAGCGCCAGCTCGCCGCCGACCCGCGCGTTCTCCGGCGGGAGCGGCGGTCCGCAGCTGACACGGACCCGGGCAAATCTGCCTGAGACACCTCGCGACGAGCGAAACTCAGACCCTCTAGCCGAGCCAGACCGCGACGCGGTGGTCTTCGTCGGTTACGTAGACGCGCTGGTCGCCATCGACGGCCAGGCCCTCGACGTTGTGGAACGGGTCGAGGTCGGCGACGAGCTCCGCGGGGATCCGGCGGCTGCCGTCCGGTGTGGGGAGGCCGAAGCGGATGTGCCTGCTCGTCACGTCGCCGCCCTCGGGGTGGTCGTCGAGCAGCACCGAGCCCTTGCCCAGCGCGTCGATCGAGCCGACCACCGCCTCGTACGCCCCGCCGCCCACCGCGGTCAGCGCCCGGAACCCGACGAGCGTGCCGGGTGGCGTGACGCCGGTCAGGGCGTACGCGCCGACGACCTCGGGCCAGGTCCGCGGGTCGCTGTCGAACATGCCCTCCACGCCGGCCACCTCGACGAGCACCGGCTCGCCCTTCTCGGTCACCGGGAAGCGGAGCCCGAGCAGTAGCGTGCCGGACGGCGTGAAGGCGGCCGCCTCGACGTTGAGCGGGAGGTCGCCGGGGGCGAGGCGGGCGGCCCAGCTCTTCTCCCGCGCGGTGCCCCTGTTGATGGTCTCCACGATGAACCTCGCCTGCACCGTGTTGCCCGGCGGCAGCGGCGTGATGTCGGCCGCGGCCAGCGCGTCGTTGACGAGCCGGTGTAGGCGGAACTGGTTGCGCACGATTTGCAGGGACGCCGCGCCGGGGCGACCCGCGTCCGCCTCCCGAAAGCGCGCGAAGAACGCCCGCTTGGGGCGCAGCGGGCCGCCCTTGGAGCCGAAGTGGGAGCCGAGCACGTAGATCCACTCGCCGGACCGGGCCAGGGCCTCGCCGTCTTCGGTGCGGCCGGTCTCCATCCCGGCGTCGAACGCGGCGTGGTGTGCCGTCCAGGTGCCGTCCGGGCGTTCCAGCAGCAGCGCCAGGCACTGCTCGACGGTGCCCTCGTCGAGCACCGTCCAGAACGCCCGCCGAGCGCCGTGCGCGGCCAGCACCTCGGGCGAGAGGACGGGCAACAGGTCGCTCGCCTCGTTGCACCCGACGGCCAGCTCCACCGAGGTCAGGGTCATTTGTCTACCACGCTCCATCGCTCGACGCCCGACTCCCACTCATGATCAAACGTAGCTGTCGTCGCCACGTTTCTTGAGGTCGTCGACGAGCTTCTTCACGTCCTGGGCGCGGTCGCGGGGGCAGACGAGCACCGCGTCCGGGGTGTCCACGACGATCAGGTCGCGTACGCCGAGCGTGGCCACCAGCCGGCCGGACTGCGGCACCACCACGAGGCCGCTGGAGTCGCGGAGCAGCACACCCGGCTTGTCTTCGGTCGGGTCGGCGCCCACGACGACGTTTCCGGCCGGGTCGGCGGGGAGCACGTCACCGAGCGTGTGGAAGTCGCCGACGTCGTTCCACCCGAAGTCGCCGGGCACGGTGCCGACGAGCCCGGCCGCGGCCGCGCCCTCCATCACCGCGTAGTCGACGGAGATCTTCGGCAGGGTCGGCCAGACGTCGGCGAGCACCTCTTCGCGGGCCGGCGTCTCCCACGCGTCGGCGATGCGCTGAAGCCCGGCGTGCATCTCCGGCTGCTGGCGGGCGAGCTCGGCGAGGAACGCGTCGACCCGCCACACGAACATGCTGGCGTTCCAGAAGTAGCGGCCGGACTCCACATAGGAGACCGCCACGTCGTAGGCCGGCTTTTCCTTGAACTCCTCGACCACGCGGATCGGGCCGTCGCCGACGCCACCGCCGCACTGGAGGTAGCCGTATCCCGTCTCCGGGCGGGTGGGCATGATGCCCACGGTCATCAGGAGGCCCTGCTCGGCGCCCTCCACCGCGCGGCGCACCGTCGCCACGTATCCGTCCGGATCGCCGATGAGGTGGTCGGCCGCGAACGAGCCCATGACCGCCTCCGGCTCGCGGCGCGCGATCACCGCGGCGGCCAGGGCGATCGCCGCGCAGGAGTCGCGCGGCGACGGCTCGATCAGGATGTTTTCCTCGGGTACCCCGGTGAGCTGCCGGGCGACGGCCGCGGCGTGGGACACGCCGGTCACCACCAATGTCCGCTCCGGGGTGGTCAGCGGCGCCAGCCGCTCGACCGTCGCCTGGAGCAGCGAGGCGGCCGTGCCGGTGAGCGGATGCAGAAACTTAGGGTGACCGGCGCGGGACAGCGGCCACAACCTTGTGCCGCTGCCTCCCGCCGGAATGACGGCGAAGAGCATCAGCCCATCATGCCTGCTGTGAGTTACGACCTACCGCTCAGGCGGCGGCGCGGCTCCACGCGGCGACGTGCACCTCGGCGCTCGACTCCCAGGTGAACTCCTTGGCCCGGTCGAAACCGGCCTTGGCCAGCGCCAACCGGCGGGCCTCGTCGTCCAGGAGCGCGGCGAGGTCGGCCCCGATCTGGACCGGATCTTCGCTCGTGTACGCCACCGCGTCGCCACCGACCTCGGGCAGTGACAGGCGCGGCGTGGTCAGCACCGGCGTCGCACAGGCCATCGCCTCCAGGATCGGCAGGCCGAAGCCCTCGCCGTAGGACGGGTAGGCCGCGACGAGCGCGCCGCCGAGGAAGCCGGGCAGGTCGGCGTAGCGCAGGTAACCGGGGCGGAGCAGGCGGAGGTGGGCCGGCACCTCGGCGACCGCGCGGTCGATGTCGTCGTCGTGCCCTTGGCCGCCGGCGATCACCAGCGCGGGCGGGTCGGTGCGGTCGCGCACCGCCTGGGCCCAGCCGCGGATCAGGTTGGGCACGTTCTTACGCGGCTCCTTGGCACCGAGGAACGCCACGTAGCCGCTGCCGCCGAGGCCGAGGCGGGCACGCACCCGGGCCTTTTCCTCGTCGGTCGGCGGGTGGAACGCGGCGTGGTCGACCCCGTGGTAGGCCACGTCGATGCGGGTGGGGTCGGCGTCGAGCAGGCGGATCAGCTCGTCACGCGTGGCCTTGCTCGGCACGATCACCCGCTCGGCCCGGCGCAGCGCGGTCTTGATCGCACTGCGGAAGAACGTGCGGCGGGACTTGTCGTAGTGCTCAGGCTCGGTGAAGAACGTCGCGTCGTGGACGGTCACCGTCACCGGGCAGCCGGCGCGCAGCGGGCAGGTGTAGAACGGCGAGTGCAGCACCTCGGCGCCGACCTGCTGGGCCAGCAGCGGCAGCCCGGTCTGCTCCCAGGCCAGGCGGGCGGGGCGGTGGGCCACGGCGGCGGGGGCGGGGATCACCTCGGCGGCCGGCAGCATCCGCGCGTAGCGCTCCGCATCGGTGCGGAGGGCGACGACGGCAAGCTCCAGCCCGGAGCCGATCACCTTGGCGACAGCGCCGAGCAGCCCATCGACGTATCTGCCGACGCCGCCCCGGTCGCCGGGAACACTCGTGGCGTCGACGAGCACGCGGGGCGGACTACCGGAGGTCACTGGGCGACTCCTTGAGATGCTCTGTGGTTGTGTTCAACAACACGTACGTAAAGCCTACGCCGCACGGTTGAGCCATCGTTGTCTGCGACGCGACGGTAAGACTTTTCCCAAAGTGAGTGAGTCAGGAGTGAGTACTGTCCGGCATTGTGATCGAACGCTTTGCCACCGCGGCCGCTGAGGATCCGGCCCGACCACTGCTCACCTGGTACGACGACGCGACCGGCGACCGCACCGAACTCTCCGGCGCCACGCTCGACAACTGGGTCTCCAAGACGGCGAACCTGCTGGTAGACGGCCTGGGGCTGGATCAGGGCGACCGGGCCGCGCTGCTGCTGCCACCGCACTGGCAGACCGCGGCGGTGCTCCTCGGCTGCTGGGCGGCGGGACTCGACGTCGCGGATGAAAAAATTCCCGTCGATGTCATCTTCGCGTCGGCCGATCGGGTGAATGACGCGGCGGGATGGGGCGCGAGCGAGCGGTTCGTGCTCGGGCTCGCGCCGATGGCCCTGCCGATGCGGACAGTGCCGTCCGGTTTTGTGGATTACGTGGCCGAAGTGCGCACTTTCGGAGACCACTTCACGCCGTACCCGGATCAAAGCGACCGCGACCTCGTGGAGCGCGCGGCCGTGCGTGCGGCGGAGCTGGGGCTGAACGCTGGCGACCGGGTGCTGGTCGACGCCGCGAGGCACCCGGACCCGCTCGACTGGCTGCTGGCCCCGCTCGCCGGTGGCGCGACGCTGGTGCTCTGCGGCGCGCTCGACCCGGCCAAGGTCGACGACCGGGTGGCGGCCGAAAAAGTCACAACTCGGCTGGTATGACCTCGCGAAACGCGTTTTCGGCCGTCCAGACGTAGAAGCCGGCCCGGTCGCTCAGCCATGGCCGCGAACGCACCTCACGCTCGTCGAGCACCTTCTCGTCGACCTCGAGGAGCACGTAGCGGGAGCCGTCCGCGTTGCCCTCGCGCCACCCCGGTCCGTAGAGCGCGTCGACGAGCCGGTCGCGCCGGCCGGGCGCGAGCGCGCCGTCGACCACCCAGTCGGTGGGCACCCTGTACCAGCAGGTGCGGGTGACCTTGGCCAGCGGGTTGAACGCGTGGTTGCCGTCGACCCACACGCCAAGCGTGTCGGTGACGGTCAGCCGCAGGTACGCGCTCATGGCCAATGAGACGCTGTGGCCTCACGAGCCGGTTGCTGACTGAGTGGTCAGTGCTTTCGAGCGAAACGTCGGAACTCCTCCAAGGATTCCGGGTTGGCGAGCGCGCCGGTCGCGGCGGCCTGCTGGATGGGTGTACCGGTGAGGATCCGCTTCACCGGTACCTCCAGCTTCTTCGCGCTGAGCGTGCGCGGCACCGCCCGTACCTGATGGATCTCGTCAGGGATGTGCCGCGGCGACAGCGCGGTACGCAGCTCGCGGGCGATCCGGCCGCGCAGCTCGTCGTCGAGCTCGCGGTCGCCGGCCAGCACCACGAAGAGCAGCAGCTCGCCCTGGCCCTCGCCGTCGATGTGTACGACCACCGAGTCGACGACCTCGTCCAGCCCCTCGACCACCGAGTAGAACTCCGCGGTGCCGAGCCGGACTCCGCCGCGGTTGAGCGTGGCGTCGGAGCGGCCGGTGATCACGCAGGTGCCCCGCTCGCTGATCGTGATCCAGTCGCCGTGCCGCCACACGCCGGGGAAGACGTCGAAGTACGCCTCGCGATAGCGGCTGCCGTCCGCGTCACCCCAGAAGCCGACCGGCATGCTCGGCATCGGCGCGGTGATCACCAACTCGCCGAGCTGGTCTGTCACCGGCTTGCCGGCCGGGTCGTACGCCTCCACGCGCGCGCCGAGACAGCGGCAGGACAGCTCGCCCTCGTACACCGGGACGAGCGGTGCGCCGCCGATGAACCCCGTGCACACGTCGGTGCCGCCGGACAGGGACTGAAGCTGGATGTCGGGGCCGAACACCTCGTACACCCAGGCGAAACCCTCGGGCGGCAGCGGCGCGCCGGTCGAGCCGATCGCGCGCAGCTTGGCGCCCGCCCGCGGGGTGAGCCCCGCCTTGCGGCAGGCGAGGAGAAACGGCGCGCTGGTGCCGAAGTACGTGACGCCGGCCTCCTCGGCCATCCGCCAGAGCGCGCCGAGGTCCGGGTGCCCGGGATTTCCGTCGAACATGACGATCGCGGCGCCGACCGCCGGGCCGGAGACGAGGAAGTTCCACATCATCCAGCCGGTGGTGGTGAACCAGAAGAACCGGTCGCCCGGACCGAGGTCGTGGTGCAGGGCGAGCATCTTGAGGTGCTCGACGAGGATGCCACCGTGGCCGTGCACGATCGGCTTGGGCAGCCCGGTCGTGCCGGAGGAGTAGAGCACGTACAGCGGGTGGTCGAAGGGGACCGGCTCGAAGGTGAGCTCCTCGTCCGTCTCGGGCCACTCGTGTCGCTGGGGATGCAGGTAGGGCAGCGTGATCGTATGGCGCAGCGACGGCAGCGCCTCCTGGATCGCGGCCACCTCGGCGCGGCGGTCGATCGCCTTGTCGCCGTACCTGTAGCCGTCGACCGCGACCAGCACGACCGGCTCGATCTGCTGCCACCGGTCGACCACGCTGCGGGTGCCGAACTCCGGCGCGCACGACGAGAAGGTCGCGCCGAGGCTGGCCGTGGCGAGCATCAGCACGTACGTCTCGGGGATGTTCGGGGCGTACGCCGCGACCCGGTCACCGCGCCCGACGCCGAGCCGGCGCAGCTCGGCCCGCGCCCGCCGCACCTGCTCGCGCAGCTGTGCCTTGGTGAGCGTGACCGGCTCGCGGGTCTGCGAGTACGCGATTACGACCGGGTCGTCCGGACCCAACCCCGGCATCCGCAGCACGTGCTCGGCGTAGTTGAGGGTGGCGCCGGGAAACCAGCGGGCGCCGGGCATCACGGGCTCGTCCAGGACGGCGGTCGGCTGGTCGTACGCCTTGACGTCGAAGTAGTCCCAGATCGACCGCCAGAAGCCCGGCAGATCGTCGACCGACCACTGCCACAGGTCGGCGTACCCGGCGAAGTCCAACCCACGGTGCTCGCGCAGCCAGCGCAGGTAATCCCCGATCCGGGAGCTGTCCCGCACGTCGGCCGGCGGCGTCCACAACACTGTGCCCGCGCTCATCCGAACATCTTGCCCGCCTGCCGCGCGAGCGGCGAAACCGGTACGGTGCGCGCATGCGACATCTATGGAGTTTGCTTGCCGGCGTGGTCGCCGCGCCGCTTACCTGGGTGCTCGTCTCCATGGGCCAGTCCGGCTCGTCCAGCACGGTGGCCAGATGGGCGGAGGCCGGCCGGTTCGACACCCTGGACCTCATCGAGCCGGCCGTATATCTGGCGGTGGCCGGCATCCTCCTCGGTGTGATCGGCACGCTGCGTTTCTCGCCGCTGGGCCCGCTGGTCGCCGGGCTGCTGCTGATCGCGCCGTACGCCGCGCTCTTCGCCGACCCGATCGCCGTTCGTGACGCGGTGCCGGACGGCTGGGAGGTCATCGATCGGGATATCCCGCTTCTGGTGCCGCTCGACAACGGCACGCTCCTGCTGCTCGGCGCGCTGCTGGTGATCGCCACGTTCAGCGTCCAGCGGTGGCGGCGGTGGCCCCTGGCGAGCGGATACGCGCCCGAGCCGTTCACACCGAAGGACGAGCCGGACACGCTGCCCGACCTGATCACCGTGCCGCCGGCGACGTCCTCCTTCAACGCTTTTAGCGCGGGAAACGCTTTTGATACGCAATCCGACGAGACGCCGACCGTGCCCAACCGGCCCTCCGGTAGCACTCCGTGGTCGGCGCCTCCCGCCGGGGCGAGCAAGGGCACCGACGCCAAGTAGCGCCAGTTCAGGGGCTTGCTCCCGGGGGGTACGGTGCCCCTGCGGATGATGATGGGGAGGGCACATGCGCCACGCGGGTTCGCTCCTGCTGTCGCTGTTTCTGGCGCCGCTGATCTGGGTCGGCACGGGCTACGGCCTGACCGAGGTCAACAAGGCGCGGGCGCAGCTGCTCGGCGGGTTCGAGATCGAGATCCTGCTCGGCCTGCTCGCGCTGTTGGCGGCCGGCGGGCTGTACGCGCTGCTGACGATGGCACGGCTTTCCCCGATCGGGCCGGCTCTCATCGGGCTGATCTTCCTCGCGCTCGCGTCCTGGGCGGCGTTCGACCCGGAGTCCTACTTCGACACGATGCCCACCGACCTGCGCGACGGTGACTTCGCCCTGACGTTCCCCGCGCTCGGGTACTCGGCCATGCTCGCCGTGCCGCTGCTCGCCACGCTGCTGAGCCCACGCCGCTGGCGGCGCTACGCCCACCCGGCCGCCGCGACGCCGGCCGCTCCCGCGCCGTACCCGATGCCCGCCGCCGGGATGCCCCCGGGCGCGGTGCCGCCGGGTGGCGCCTACGCCCCGCAGCCCACGTTCGCCGCTACGCCGGGCTACCTCGCGCCGCCGCCTTCGGGTGCGCCGACGACGGCTTTCCCGTCGTCCGCGCCGCCGTCGAGCGCGCCGCCCGCACCGCCGATGGCCGCGCCCGTCCAGCGGATCCCGGCGCAGACGCCGCCACCGCCGGCCGAGCAGGAGACGACGACGCGGCTCAGCCAGCCGCCGCCCGAGGCCCCGACGACGCGCATCCCGGCATCGCCGACGGTCGCCCCGCCCGCGCCGCCGGCCGAAGCTCCGACGACGCGCATCCCGACGTCACCGACGGTCGCCCCGCCCGCGCCGCCGGCCGAGGCTCCGACGACTCGGATCCCGACATCGCCCACGACCGCCATCCCGCCGGGCGGTGACCAGACCACGACGCGGCTCGGTGCGCAGCAGGACACGGAGGCCACCCAGCTCCTGAAGGGTCCGCCCCCGAAGGACGCCTACCCGAGGCCGGCCTGGTCCGCTCCGACGCCGCCGCCGATCACGCCGCCCGGCGCCCGTAAGCCAGAAGACGACGACCTCGACGACCCGGAAGCCACCCAGCCCGCGCGCTGACGGACCCGTCACGCGGCCTGGCGGCGCCAGCCGAGCAGCCAGATCAGGTACATGCCGCCCAGCGCGGCGGTCACCACGCCGACCGGGAGCTGGGTCGGCGCGAGCGCCCGCTGCGCGACGAGGTCGCTGGCGAGCAGCAGCGCGGCGCCCATCGCGGCCGACGGCAGCGGGTTGGGACCGGTGGCCCGGGTGAGCCGCCGGGCCAGCTGCGGCGCGGCCAGCGCGACGAACGCGATCGGCCCGGCGCACGCGGTGCCCACCGCGGCCAGGCCCACCGCCGCGGCGATCAGCGCCAGGCGTACCCGTTCCACGGAGACGCCGAGCGAGCGCGCGGTCTCGTCACCCATCTCGAGCACGAGAGTGCGCCGGTGCAGGATCAGGACGACCGGCAGCAGTACCACGAGCGCACCGCCGGCCACGGCCGCGTGTGCCCAGCCCCGGGCGTTCAGGCTGCCCATGATCCAGAGAGCGGCGCGCTGGGAGTCGAAGATGTTGGCGCGGGCCAGCAGGTACGTGGTCATCGCGGTGAGCAGTGCCTGCACGGCCACCCCGATGATCACCAGCCGGTACCCCTGCGTGCCGCGCCGGTAGGCGAGCAGGTAGACCGCGACGGCGGCGAGCGCCCCGCCCAGCACGGCGCCGGAGGCGATCTCGACCAGGCCGCCGCCAACCAGGATGATCATGATGAGCGCGCCCACGCTCGCGCCGGCGGTGAAGCCGATGACGTCCGGGCTGCCCAGCGGGTTGCGGGTGATGCTCTGGAAGATCGCCCCGCTCGCGCCGAACGCCGCGCCCACCGCCAGCGCGGTCAGCACCCGGGGCAGCCGCAGGTCGATGACGATGTACTCGGCCGCCGGGTTGCCCCGCCCCACCAGTGTCCGCACCACGCCGGCCGGCGAGATCGGGTAGTCGCCCGTGCCGAGGGCGACGACGGCGACGAGCGCGCAGGTGCCGAGCAGCGCCAGACCGACCGCGAACGAGCGCTTCACAGCCGGGGAAGCCTTCCGCGGCGGCGGACCAGCACGATCAGCATCGGCGCGCCGAGCGCGGCGGTCACCACGCCGACGCCGACCTCGCTGGGTCGGGCCACCACCCGGCCCACGATGTCCGAGAGGAGCAGCAGGATCGGCGCGAGCACCAGGGAGTACGGCACGAGCCAGCGGTAGTCCGGTCCGGTGATCATGCGGGCGGCGTAGGGGACCATCAGCCCGAGAAACGCGATCGGCCCGGCCGCCGCGGTCGCCGCGCCGCAGAGCACCGTGACCGCCACCGCGCCGAGCACCCGCGTCCGGCCTCGGTGGACGCCCAGTGCCTGGCCCGCCTCCTCGCCCAGTGCGAGCGCGTTGAGCGACGGGGTCAGGCCGAGCGCGATCGCCGCGCCGCCCGCGATGAACGGCAGCACGGCCACGATCACGGCCGGGTCGGCGCTGGCCAGCGAGCCGACCATCCAGCTGCGCCAGCGGTCGAAGGTGGCCGAGTCGGTGAGCAGGATGGCCCGGCCGATCGCGTGCAGCACGTACGTGAACGCGATGCCCGCCAGCACGAGCCGGACCGGGCTGGCTCCCTCACGGCCGCGGGCGCCGACCGCGTACACGAGCGTTGCGCTGACCGCCGCGCCGGCGAACGCGAACCACACGTACGCCCACGGGCTGGTCAGTCCCGCGATGCCGATCGCCACGAGCACGCCGAGCCCGGCGCCCTCGTTGATGCCGAGGATGCCCGGGTCGGCCAGCGGGTTGCGGGTGAGTGCCTGGATCAGCGCGCCGCCGAGCCCCAGCGCGGCACCGACCACGAGGCCGAGCAGCGTGCGCGGCACCCGCAGGTCACGGACGACCACGTGGTCGTCGATCCGTGCGTCGTAGTGCAGGAGCGCGTCGAACACCGTGCCGAGCGGGATCGACTTCGAGCCGATCGCGATGGACAGCAGCGCGGTGACGACCAGGACGGCGCCGGCCGCGGCCAGACCGAGGGCGAGTGCCGGCCGCGCGCGGACGCCGGCTTTGGACACGCCAGCGGCTGCGGTCACGGTCACAAGATCCCTCCTCGACATTCCGGTGCCGGTTAGCTTAGCCTGCCCTTAGTTCAAGCAGGAGGGTGGCACGTGAGCGGACTGAGTCGGCGGCGGCTGTTGATCGGCGGTGGCGCGGCGCTGTTCGTGCTGGCCGGGTGTGGTGGCGAGGACGAAAGCGGTGCGCCGGCGGGTGCTGGCGGCGGGCCGTGGGAGTTCACCGACGACCGCGGCAAGAAGGCGACCCGCGACAGCCGCCCCACGAAGGTCGTCGCGCAGATCAGCGCCGCCGCGACGCTCTGGGACTTCGGCATCCGCCCGGTCGGCATCTGGGGCGACGCGAAGAACAGCGACGTGCTCAAGGGCAACGTCGACGTCAACTCCGCACAGTGGGTGGGCCAGACCTGGGGCGACTTCAACATCGAGAAGCTCGCGTCACTCACCCCTGACCTGCTGGTCGCGCCGATGCAGACCAAGGACCAGCTCTGGTACGTGCCGGAGGACGCGGTCGCCAAGATCGAGCCGCTCTGCCCGAGCGTCGGCATCAACCAGTTCGAGGTGCCGGTCGACAAGGTGATCGGCCGCTTCGCCGAGCTGGCCGGCTCGCTCGGCGCCGACCTGAACGCCACCGCGGTCACCGGCGCCAAGGCGGAGTTCGAGGCGGCCGGCGCGGCGTTCGGCGAAACGGTCAAGGCCAAGCCCGGCCTGCAGGTGGCGTTTGTCAGCGGCAACAAGGAAAACCTCTACCTCGGCAACGCGAAGATCTTCTCCGACCTGGCGTACATGCAGAACCTCGGCGTCAACTTCGTACAACCCGCCGTGCCGGCGAACGAGCCGCATTGGGAGGTGCTCTCTTGGGAGCAGGCCGGCAAGTACCCGATGGACGTGTTGCTCTACGACTCGCGCAACCCGTCATACTTCACGACCGACCTGGCCCGGTACCCGACGGTGGCGAACCTGCCGGCCATCAAGGCCAACCAGGCTGTCGCGTGGAACCCGGAAACGCCCTCCACGTGGGCGGCGTTCGGCAAGGCGCTGCGCGACCTGACCGGCAAGCTGAGCACGTTCAAAACCGTGGCCTGACCGCCGTGCTGCCCGACCTCCTGGAGCGCTACAACGCCGCGGACGGCTACCCGCCGGCGGCGACCGGGCGGGCGGGCGACGGCTGGTACACACTCCGCGAGCTGCACGCGGACGGCGGCGTGCTGGCCACGCAGATGCGGGCGTTCGTCGCGTCGTCGGGCTGCCCGCCGGAGACCGCGGCGACGCACATGGCCGGCTGGGTAACGGGTTCGTTCGTCCGGCTGCTCGTCTACGCGTACCAGCGGGAGCGGCGGCTGCCACTGCTCACAATGGACGGCACCGCCCTCCGCGTGGACGAGGGCGGCTGGTTCAACGCGCTGGCGGTCGGTGCGCCCGTGCTCGCCGTGCGGCCGGGGGATCCCCTGGCCGGTGCGCCGGGCGTCGAGGTCACGTCCACAATGGAAGGCCAGCTGCTGGGCACGATTCTCGCCCTGTCCACTCCCGTCGTCGACACGCTGCGCGGCGTGTCGCGGCTCGGCCGCCGCACGGCCTGGGCGCTCGTCGCCGACACCGTGATGAGCGCGTTCGCCGGTGAGCTGCCGCCGGTCCCGGCGTACACCGCCGCCGCCGAGGCGGAGCGGCTGCTCGCCAGCGCCGGCGCCGGGCCGCTGGCGGTGCGGCGGCGGTGGGTGGGCTCGGTGCCGCTCTCCTCCGCGTGTTGCCTCGCCTACAAGCGCCCGGGTCTGGAGCACTGCGAGCGGGTCTGCCCCAAGCTCGATGACGAGACCCGGCACGACCAGATCACAACCTGGCTGCGTCAGCCCATGTGACGAGCTTTCGGACCGCGTTGATGCCCATCCACCGCAGCGGCTCCGGGGGCCAGCGTGGAGACTTGTGCCCTACCCAGGGGAGCGACGTCAGCTCGCTCTCCACGCCGAGTATCAGGTCGGCAAGCGTACGGCCGGCGAGGTTCGTCGTGCCGACGCCGTCGCCGACGTAGCCGCCGGCCCACGCCAGCCCGGTGTCCCGGTCGAGCCCCACGGAGGCGGACCAGTCGCTCGTGACACCGACCGGACCGCCCCAGCTGTGCGTGGCCGGCACGCCGGCGAGCGCGGGGAAGAGCTCGACCAGTGCCCGGTGCAGGGCGGCGAAGACGCGCGGCTCGTTGTCGTACTCCGCGCTCGTCTTCGACCCGAAGTGGTACGGCGCACCGCGCCCGCCGAATGCCAGCCGCCCGTCCGCCGTGCGCTGCCCGTAGATGATGAGCCGGCGGAAGTCGGCGAACGTCTCCCGCTCGGCCAGCCCGGCGGTGGCCCAGAAGTCGTCGGGCAGCGGAGGCGTGGAGATCATCAGCGAGTACACCGGCGCGATCGCGCGGCGGGCGCCGGGCAGCGCCGGCGTGTACGCCTCCGTCGCGCGGACCACGACCGGGGCCCGCACGGTACCGACCGGGGTGTCGGCCGCACCCTTGCGCAGCCCGACGACCGGCGTGCCCTCGTAGATGGTGACGCCCCGCCGCTCCACCGCGCGGGCCAGGCCACGCACCAGCCGGGCCGGGTGGATCGCGGCGCAGTGCGGGGTGTAAACGCCACCGAGCACGTTCGTGGCGCCGCACCGCTTCACCGCCTCCTCCGCGCCGAGGAGGACGAGGTCCTCGTCCTCCTCGACGGCAGCACGGGCGCGGCGCAACTGGGCGGGCGTGCGGGCGACCGCCACGGTGCCGCCCTTGCTCCAGTGGCAGTCGATGCCCTCCGCCGCGGCGACGCGCCCCACCTCGTCCACAGTGGAGTTCATCGTCTGCCGCATGGCCACCACGGCCTGCTTGCCGTGGCGGCGGGCCATCAGCCGCTCCGGAGTGGGGAAGAGCGCCGAGCACCAGCCGCCGTTGCGCCCGGACGCGCCGTACCCGGCGAACTCCTTCTCCAGCACCACGATGCGCAGCGACGGCTCGGCCGCCGCCAGGTAGTAGGCCGTCCACAGGCCGGTGTAGCCGGCGCCGACGATCGCGACGTCGGCCACGAGTGAGCCGTCCAGCGCCGGTCTCGGCGTCAGATCGTCGTCCACGGTGGACATCCAGAGGCTGCCCGCCTTCAGAGACGTAGCCATGCCTCGCCCAGGACGGCGCGCAGGATCTGCTCCATCTCGTCGAACTGCTCCTGCCCGGCGATCAGCGGCGGTGCCAGCTGCACCACGGGATCGCCCCGGTCGTCGGCCCGGCAGTAGAGCCCGGCCTGGAAGAGGGCGGTGGAGAGGAAGCCGCGCAGCAGCCGCTCGGACTCGTCGTCGTCGAACGTGGCCCGGGTGGCCTTGTCCTTGACCAGCTCGATGCCGTAGAAGTAACCGTCGCCCCGCACCTCGCCGACGATCGGCAGGTCGTTGAGCTTCTCCAGCGTGGCGCGAAACGCGGCCTCGTTGGCGCGGACGTGCCCGGTGAGGTCTTCGCGGGCGAAGATGTCGAGGTTGGCCAGCGCCACCGCGCAGGAGACCGGGTGGCCGCCGAAGGTCACGCCGTGGGCGAACATGCCGGTCTCGGCGAGGAACGGCTCGATCAGCCGGTCGGAGGCGATCATCGCCCCGAGCGGCGAGTAGCCGGAGGTGAGTCCCTTGGCGGTGGTGATGATGTCCGGCTGGTAGCCGTACCGCACCGCGCCGAAGTACTCGCCGAGGCGGCCCCAGGCGCAGATCACCTCGTCGGACACGAGTAGCACGTCGTACTCGTCGCAGATCTCGCGTACCCGCTGGAAGTAGCCGGGCGGCGGCGGGAAGCAGCCGCCGGAGTTCTGCACCGGCTCCAGGAAGACGGCCGCGACGGTGTCCGGCCCCTCCCGCTCGATGGCGCGGGCGATCTCGTCGGCCGCCCACCGCCCGAACGCCTCGATGTCGTCGCCGTGCTCCGGCGCGCGGTAGAAGTTGGTGTTGGGCACCTTGATGCCGCCGGGCACCAGCGGCTCGAAGTCGCTCTTGATGCCGGGCAGGCCAGTGATCGACAGCGCGCCCATCGACGTGCCGTGGTACGCGATGTACCGGCTCACCACCTTGTGCTTGGTGGGCTTGCCGACCCGCTTGTAGTAGGCGCGGGCAAGCTTCCACGCCGCCTCGACCGCCTCCGCGCCGCCGGTGGTGAAGAAGACCCGGTCGAGGTCGCCCGGCGTGAGCGCGGCGATCCGCTCGGCCAGCTCGATCGCGGTCGGGTGCGCGTACGACCACAGCGGAAAGAACGCCAGCTCGGCGGCCTGCTTGGCGGAGGCCTCGGCAAGCTCGGTGCGCCCGTGGCCGGCGTTCACGACGAAGAGGCCGGCGAGGCCGTCGAGGTAGCGGCGGCCTTGGGCGTCCCACACGTAGGCACCCTCACCGCGGACGATCGTCGGCACCTCGCCGTCGCGGTAGCCGCCCATGCGGGTGAAATGCATCCAGAGATGATCGGTTGCGTTGCCCATGCCACGATTACCGCACAAAGTTGGGGGCTCAGGCAAGCGAATCCGTCACTCGATAAACCAGACGCAACGGATTTCGTTGACCTACTCCCCGCGTTGACCACAATCTCCTCCTACTGGCCGGCGCCCGGTCCGGGCGGAGGAGGGTGACGGTCCGGGTGATCACGAGACTTGGCGGCGTGACCGACGATGCGTTGCGCTTCTTCCGCGAGTTCGCCCGCGCCCCTCTCTCGGTGGGCGCGATAGCCCCGAGCTCCGCCGTCCTGGCCCGCCACATCTGCGCGACCGTCCCCGAGGGCGGCGACCCGGTGGTGGTCGAGCTCGGACCGGGTACGGGCGCGTTCACCGATGTCATCCAGCGGCGGCTCGGCGGCCGTGGCCACCACCTCGCGGTGGAGCTCAACCCCGTCTTCGCCGGCCGGCTCGCGGACCGGTACCCCGGCGTGGACGTCGCCGTCTCCGACGCCGCGCGCCTGCGGGACCTGCTGGACGAGCGCGGCCTCGGCCGGGCCGACGCGATCGTGAGCGGGCTGCCCTGGGCGGCGTTCTCGGCGGGGCGGCAGGGCAGCGTGCTGGACGCGGTGCGGCGGGTGATCGCCCCGGGCGGTGCGTTCACGACCTTCGCGTACGTCCACACCCTCTGGGCACCTCCGGCCCGCCGGCTCCGGTCGGCCCTGCGCGCGGCATTCGAGGAGGTCGTCGTCGGGCGCACGGTCTGGCGCAACGTGCCACCCGCGCTGGTCTACCACGCCCGCCGCCCGCGGGCGGCGTAGCCGCCGCTCATCCCCGGCGAACGAGGTGGAGGTGGCCCCTCCGTGGATAGCTTCGAGCCATGTCGCATCACCTCGACACCCCACTGGCGCGCCAGAACGGCCGGCTGTACATCGACGACATGTACGTCTTCGGGAGCGAGGGAGCCACGACGTTCGTGATGGACGTCAACTCGACCATCACGGGCCCCGACATCACGCCCGGGTTCCACCCCGAGGGCCGGTACGAGTTCAAGGTCCACTTCGACGGGGCGGACGTGGAGGCGCTGACCTACCGGTTCGCGTTCGACGGGCCGGACGCCGACGGTCGCCCGAGCTACACGGTGTACGAGCTCACCGGTGCCGCCGCCAACGACGACGGCACGCCCGGCATCCCCGTGGCCCGGGGCCGCACCGGTGAGGCGGCCGAACAGGGATCGCTGCGGGTGTGGGCGGGACGCGTCCAAGACCCCTTCTACGTCGACCTCGACCAGCTCGACGTGATCAACGCGGCCGTCCGGGACGGCGCGCCCGTCGACCTCACGTCGTGGGCCGCGGCCGGAGCCAAGAACAGCTTCGCCGGCACGACGGTCTGCTCGATCGTGCTAGAGGTGACACACGACCACCCGCGTCTGCGGCCGGGCGCCTCGACCGGTGTCTGGTGTGCCACCAAGCTGGCCACCGACGCTGGTGGGTGGCGCCAGATCAACAGGTTCGGGCACCCGATGATGTGGCCGATCTTCTGGCCGGACGACACCGACTTCGCCAACCCGGCGAACGACCGTCACCCGGCCGAGGACTTCGACGCGGACGGCAAGTACATCGCCGAGAAGGTCGGCGCCGTGGTGGCCGCGAACGGCACCTCGGCGGACCCGCAGGGCTACGGCGCCCTGGTGGCGCGGCGGCTCTTTCCCGACGTGCTGTCCTACATGGTCGGCACTCCGGCGAGCTTCGGCATCAACGGGCGGACATTGGCGGACAACGCCCCCGAGGCGATGTTTTCGCTGATCCTCGGCAAGGCGACGCCTTCGGGTCTGGGCCCGTCGACCGCGGCCGACCAGCGCCAGGACCGGTTTCCGTACGTCGTGCCCGGTTAAGCCGTACCCCAGCTGTATGTCTGCTTCCGGAGCTTGAGGTAGACGAACGCCTCGGTGGAGACCACGCCCTCGACCTTCCGTAGCCGGCTGATGATCTCCAGCAGGTGGTCGTCGTTGCGGCAGACCACCTCGGTGAGCAGGTCGAACGAGCCGGCCGTGATCACGACGTAGTCGAGCTCCTCCAGCTCGGCGAGCCGGTCGGCGATCGCGTCCAGGTCGCCCGTGGTGCGGAGGCCGATCATGGCCTGGCGGGGAAAGCCCAGCTGGAGCGGGTCGGTCACCGCCACGATCTGCATCACCCCGGCGTCGAGGAGCCGCTGCACGCGCTGTCGCACGGCGGCCTCGGAGAGCCCTACCGCCTTGCCGATCGTGGCGTACGGGCGCCGTCCATCCTCCTGAAGCTGCTCGATGATCTGCTTGCCGACGTCATCGAGAAGGGCGTGGGCCGCGCCGTCGCCCACCGCGTACCGCGGCTTCGCCATCCAACCCCTCCTCCAAGCGCACTGTTTCGTTCGTATTTCGTTGCGAATTGGCTCATCCGCAACGGAATCCTTGTGACGCGGCATACATCATGCCAGGATCAGGCGTCGGATCGTACGAAGCATTCTCGCGAACCACTCTGGAGCCGCACATGCGCCCCATGAATAGCCCCCTGTCACCCGAAGCCAGGGCCGTGCTGTCGGCCACCAGGTTCTCACGGCGCACCCTCGTCCGGGGTGCGATGGCGTCGGGCGCGTTCGTCACCGCCGGTGGCCTCCTCACCGCCTGCGGCACCGAGGGCACCAAGCAGTCCGAGGAGAGCTGCGTCAGCGAAGACACCTCCAGCACGGACAAGAAACTTGCCTTCTCCAACTGGCCACAATATATGGACGTCGATGAGAAGGATGAGTCCAAGCGCCCCACGCTGATCGCGTTCCAGGAGAGCACCGGCATCCAGGTCACCTACACCGAGGACGTCAACGACAACGACGAGTTCTTCGGCAAGGTGCAAAACCAGCTCTCCGGCTGCCAGTCCACCGGCCGCGACATCTTCGTCCTCACCGACTGGATGGCCGGCCGGGTCATCCGCCTCGGCTGGCTCCAAAAGCTCAACAAGGGCAACCTGCCCAACGTGCAGGCCAACCTCCTGCGCTCGCTGCGCGCCCGCCCGTTCGACAAGAACAACGAGTACGCGGTGCCGTGGCAGTCCGGTCTCACCGGCATCGCCTACAACGGCGCGGTGACCAAGGAGGTGCGCTCGATCGACGAGCTGCTCACCCGCGCCGACCTCAAGGGCAAGGTCACCTGCCTGACCGAGATGCGCGACACGATGGGCCTGGTGCTGCTGTCGAACGGGCACGACCCGAGCAACTTCACCGAGGCGCAGTTCGACGACGCGCTGGAGAAGCTCAAGAAGGCGATCGCCTCCGGTCAGATCCGCAGGTTCACCGGCAACGACTACTCCACCGACCTGGCCAAGGGTGACATCGCCGCGTGCATCGGCTGGTCCGGCGACGTGATCCAGCTACAGGGCGACAACGACAAGATCAAGTTCGTGGCGCCCGACTCCGGCCTCATGCTCTGGTCGGACAACATGCTGATCCCCAACAAGGCGGCCCACAAGGCGAACGCCGAGAAGCTGATGGACTACTACTACGAGCCGAGCGTGGCCGCCGAGCTGGCCGCCTACGTCAACTACATCTGCCCCGTGCAGGGCGCCCAGGAGAAGATCACCGACCTCGACCCCGAGCTGGCGAAAAATCCGCTGATCTTCCCCGACGACGCGACGCTCAACAAGACGAAGGTGTTCATGGCGCTCGACGAGGCGCAGGAGCGGTCGTACTCAACCAAGTTCCAGCAGGCAATCGGGGCGTGACGATGGCGGATAAAGGCGACCTGGAGTTGGTCAACCTGACGAAGCGGTTCGGGGTCTTCACCGCCGTCGACGATCTCAGCCTCACGATCCCGCAGGGTGGTTTCTTCGCCCTGCTGGGAGCGTCGGGCTGCGGCAAGACCACCACGTTGCGCATGGTGGCCGGTCTGGAGGAGCCCACGACCGGCAAGGTGCTGCTCGGCGGGCGCGACATCAGCCGGCTGCGGCCCTACAAGCGGCCGGTCAACACCGTGTTCCAGAGCTACGCGCTCTTCCCACACCTGGACGTCTTCGAAAACGTCGCGTTCGGCCTCCGGCGGCGCGGCGTCGGAGACATCCGGGCGCAGGTCGAGAAGATGCTCGCCCTCGTGCAGCTGGAGGGATACGGCAAGCGCCGCCCGGCCCAGCTCTCCGGCGGCCAGCAGCAGCGGGTCGCGCTGGCCCGCGCGCTCATCAACCACCCGCAGGTGCTCCTGCTGGACGAGCCGCTCGGCGCGCTCGACCTCAAGCTGCGGCGGCAGATGCAGATCGAGCTCAAGCGCATCCAGACCGAGGTCGGGCTGACCTTCGTGCACGTCACGCACGACCAGGAGGAGGCCATGACCATGGCCGACACGGTCGCGGTGATGAACGCGGGTCGCATCGAGCAGCTCGGCGCGCCGGCCGAGATCTACGAGTTTCCGTCCACGCCGTTCGTCGCCAACTTCCTCGGCCAGTCCAACCTGCTGGCCGGCGAGGTGTCCGGCCGTTCCGGCCAGGACATCCTGGTATCGGCGTACGGTTCGCGCTTCTCCGTGCCCGCCGGCCGCTGCCGGGCCGTCGACGGAGATGTCTATCTGGGGGTACGCCCGGAGAAGCTCCACCTGGCGCCAGACAGCGACTCGGTGCCGGCGGGCCACCAGTGGGTGACCGGGGTCGTCTCGGATTCCTCCTATGTGGGCGTCAGCACGCAGTACCTCGTGCGCACCCCTTGGGGCACCGAGGTATCCGCCTTCGCCTCCAACGCCGGCGTGCTCGCCCAGGTGCCGGTCGGCGCCCAGGTCGTGGCGTACTGGCGGCCGGACCACGCGTTCCTGCTCGGCCGGCAGGCCGGTGCCGGCGACGCCACCCAACCGCTGCTGGAGCCGGTGCCGTGAGTGCGGTCGGGCACATCGGCACCGCAGTCGGTCCACATGAGACACCGCCACCGCCGCCGCGGAAAGGGCGGCGGCTCCTGCCGTACCTCCTGCTGCTGCCCGGCGGGCTGTGGCTGACCATCTTCTTCGCCGTGCCCGCGGTGCAGCTCGGCGCGACAAGCCTGTACGACCCGAGCGGGTCGCTACAGGACGGTTACGCGATGACGTGGGAGTTCGGCAACTACGCCGACGCGCTCTCCGCGTACTGGCCCCACTTCGTGCGCTCGCTCGTCTACGCGGGCATCGCGACGATCCTGTGCCTGCTGCTGGGCTACCCGCTGGCGTACGCGATCGCGCAGAAGGCCACCCGCTTCAAAAACCTCATGCTCGTCTGCGTCATCGCACCGTTCTTCACCAGCTTCCTGGTGCGCACGCTGGCCTGGAAGACGATCCTGTCGGACAACGGCTGGGTGGTCGGCGTGCTCCGCGACGTCGGGATCCTCGGCTCCGACGGCCGGCTGCTGGCCACGTCGGCGGCGGTGGTGCTCGGCCTGACGTACAACTTCCTGCCGTTCATGGTGCTGCCGCTCTACGCGAGTCTCGACCGCCTCGACGGCCGGCTGCTGGAAGCGGCCAGCGACCTGTACGCCAGCCCGCTGCGCGCCTTCGCGAAGGTGACGCTCCCGCTGTCGATGCCCGGCGTGGTGGCCGGCACGCTGCTCACGTTCATCCCCGCGGCGGGCGACTACATCAACGCCGAGCTGCTCGGCACGCCCAACCAGTACATGATCGGCAACGTCATCGACTCGGCCTTCCTGGTGCGCCTCGACTACCCGCAGGCGGCGGCCCTCTCGTTCATCCTGATGGCCGCGATCCTGGCGATGGTCTTCGTGTACGTGAAGCGGGCCGGGACGGACGAGGTGCTCTGAAATGAAACTGGGGCGCTGGCTGTCCGACCACTGGGTGATGGGCGTGGGAGTGCTCGTCCTCGCCTACCTGTTCCTGCCCATCGCCGTGGTCATGGGCCTCTCCTTCAACGAGCCGTCGAGCCGCCTGTCGTACGACTTCAACAAGTTCACAGTGGACAACTGGACCAACCCCTGCGGTCCGGGCGACATGTGCGACGCGGTCGTGCGCAGCGTGCAGATCGGCTTCATCGCCACGGTGGTGGCCACGGTGCTCGGCACGCTGATGGCGTTCGCGCTGGTGCGCCACCGCTTCCGTGGCCGCGGCGCGACAAACCTGCTCATCTTCCTGCCGATGGCCACGCCCGAGGTGGTGATGGGCTCCTCGCTGCTCGCGCTCTTCGTGGCCGGCGGCTTCCCGCTCGGCTTCTGGACGGTGGTCATCGCGCACGTGATGTTCTGCGTCTCGTTCGTCGTCGTCACCGTGAAGGCACGACTGTCCGGATTGGACAGCCGGCTGGAGGAGGCGGCGATGGACCTGTACGCCAGCGAGTTCCAGACGTTCCGCAAGGTGACGCTGCCGCTGGTATTCCCGGGCATCGTGGCGGCCGCGCTGCTGGCGTTCTCGCTGTCGTTCGACGACTTCATCATCACCAACTTCAACTCCGGCACCACGGTGACGTTCCCGATGTACGTGTGGGGCGCCGCCCAGCGCGGCATCCCGCCGCAGGTAAACGTCGTCGGCACCGCGATGTTCCTCGTCTCGCTGCTGCTGGTGCTCAGCACGTCGGTACGCCGGCGGAAGGCCTCCTGATGCGCGTCCTCGTCGTCGGGGCGGGCGGCGTCGGCTCGGCCGCCGTACCCATCGCCGCGCGCCGCTCGTTCTTCGACGCGATGGTGGTCGCCGATCTCGACCCTGATCGGGCCCGCCGCGCTGTGTCCGATATGGACAGGCGATTCAGCGCCGCGGGTGTCGACGCGTCGTCGGCCTCCTCCGTGGCTTCCCTGTGCCGGGACGCCGGCATCACGCACGTGCTCAACGCGGTCGACCCGCGGTTCGTCATGCCCATCTTCGAGGGCGCACTGGCCGCCGGAGCCGACTACGTCGACATGGCGATGTCGCTCTCCAAGCCGCATCCCGAGCGGCCGCACGCCGAGACCGGCGTGAAGCTCGGCGACGACCAGTTCGCACAGGCCGACCGGTGGGCGGCGAGCGGCCGGCTGGCGCTCGTCGGCATGGGCGTCGAGCCGGGGCTGTCGGACGTCTTCGCGCGGTATGCGGCCGACGACCTTTTCAGCGAGATCGACGAGATCGGCGTCCGCGACGGCGCCAACCTCGTCGTGGAGGGTTACGACTTCGCGCCTTCGTTTTCCATCTGGACCACCATCGAGGAGTGCCTCAACCCGCCGGTGGTCTGGGAGGCCGGCAGCGGGTGGCATACGACCGAGCCGTTCTCCGAGCCGGAGGTCTTCGACTTTCCGGCGGGCATCGGCCCCGTCGAGTGCGTCAACGTCGAACACGAAGAGGTGCTGCTGATCCCGCGCTGGGTCAAGGCCGGGCGCGTCACGTTCAAGTACGGGCTGGGCAGCGAGTTCATCGAGGTGTTGCGCACCCTGCACAAGCTCGGCCTCGACCGCACCGACGCGGTTCGCGTAGGCGGCGTGTCGGTGGCACCGCGCGACGTCGTCGCCGCGTGCCTGCCCGACCCGGCGACGCTCGGCGACCGGATGCGCGGCAAAACCTGTGCCGGCACCTGGGTGCGCGGCACCGGAAAGAACGGCGAGCCGCGAGCCGTCTACCTCTACCACGTGGTGGACAATGAGTGGTCGATGCGCGAGTACGGCCACCAGGCCGTGGTGTGGCAGACCGCCGTCAACCCGGTGGTCGCGCTCGAGTTGCTCGCCGCCGGCACCTGGTCGGGCACCGGCGTGCTGGGCCCGGAGGCGTTTCCGGCCCGGCCGTTCCTCGACCTGTTGACGGCATACGGCTCACCATGGGGGATGGAAGAGCGATGACCAGATACGGCGCGATGTACGGGCCCGACGTGACTTTCCTCGGCGTCGACAGGTGCGACCTCGGCGAGCAATCGTCCTATGCGGACGCTGACGTCGTGATCGTGGGCGCGCCTTTCGACGGCGGCACGTCGGCGAGGTCCGGCACCCGGTTCGGCCCGATGGCCATGCGGCAGGCCTGCTACCTCGCGCAGGACGGCTCCCGCCCGTCCCTCGCTCTGCGCGTCGACGGCCTCCGCGACCTGCGCGTGTACGACGCCGGCGACGTCGAGATGTTCTCCGGCGACATCGAGCGCGCGCACCGCGCCTTGGAAGACGCCGTCGCCGCGGTCGCCGGCGCCGGCGCGATCCCGATCGTGCTGGGCGGCGACCACTCGATCGCCCGGCCGGACGCGACGGGCGTGGCCCGCCACGTAGGCTTCGGCCGCGTGTCGATGGTGCATTTCGACGCCCACGCCGACACCGCCGACATCGACTTCGGTTCCCTCTACGGCCACGGCCAGCCAATGCGCCGCCTCATAGAGTCCGGCGCCGTCCGCGGTGACCGCTTCCTCCAAATAGGACTGCGCGGCTACTGGCCCGGCCCCGAGGTGCTCGACTGGATGGCCCAGCAGCGCATGCGCTCGTACGAGATGAGCGAAATCGTCGCCCGCGGCCTCGACGAATGCCTGACCGAGGCATTCGCCACGGCGGTCGACGACTGCGACGGCGTATTCCTGTCCGTGGACATCGACGTCGTCGACCCCGGGATGGCACCCGGCACCGGCACCCCCGAGCCGGGCGGCCTGACCGCCCGCCAGCTGCTCGACGCGGTCCGCCGCTGCTGCCTGGAGCTGCCGATCGTGGGTGTCGACGTCGTGGAGGTGTCCCCGCCGTACGACCACGCCGACATCACCGCCTACCTCGGCAACCGCGTCGTGCTGGAAGCCCTCTCCGCGATCGCCCGCCGCCGCCAAGGCCCGCCCTGGGACCCCCGCCAGCCCCTGCTCGACGGCCGCTAGAGCGCTGAGGCCGTCGACCTGGACGCACAGGCGGGGCAGCTCGACAGCGACGCGGTGAGCGCGACCAACAGCGGATGGGTGAGGCTGCGGGAGCAGCGGCATGGACCACGGCGGACGTCGCGGAAGTGTCACACCGGGACACACCGGCTTGACCAGCCGTGTCATCATTCTGGCTACCGAATCTTGTGGGGCCAGCGGGGGTAGGGCGCGGATCGATGGGTGAGTTCGTGGACGCGGCGCTCGGTTTTCCGGCCGTGCTGTTCACTTTCCTCCTGGTGGTCGTCGTCGGCTACTGGATCCTCGTGCTGCTCGGCGCGCTCGACATCGAGGCGCTCGACTTCGACGCCGACGGCGATGTGTTGGGCGGCATGGGCTTCGCCGGCGTGCCGGTGGCGGTCACCGCCTCGCTCCTCATCGCGATCGCCTGGTTCGTCAGCCTTGCCGGCACTGTGCTTTTCGGCGGCGTGCTGCTGCTCGCGATCCTCGCTCTGCTCGTGGCGCTCGCGGTCGCGTGGTTCGCCACGCGGCTGCTCGTCAAGCCGCTTCAAAGGCTCTTTCCCAGCGGGCCGGAGGCATCCCGCGCCGACTTCGTCGGGTCGGTGTGTGTCATCCGCACCGGGCGAGTCAGCCAGACTTTTGGCCAAGCGGAGGTTACCGCCGCCGACGGTTCCTCAGCGATCATCCAGGTGCGGCAGACCGGCACCGACACGTTCAAGTCGGGCACCGCCGCGCTGATTTACGAATACGACGCCGACGGGGAGTTCTTCTGGGTCACCCCCGTCCCACACCCCGAACCACACGGATAAAGAGGGACCCCTCATGGACGTCATCACCACCGGCTTCGGCGTGCTCGTCGCCGTCGTGCTTCTCGTCGTCATCGTGTTGCTGTTCATGGTGAGCCGGCTGTTCCGCAAGGTGGAGCAGGGCAAGGCGCTCATCATCTCGAAGATCCGGAAGGTCGACGTCACGTTCACCGGCGCGGTCGTGCTGCCGGTCTTCAACAAGGCCGAGATCATGGACATCTCGGTCAAGACGATCGACATCGAGCGCACCGGTAACGAGGGGCTCATCTGCCGCGACAACATCCGAGCCGACATCCGGATCACATTCTTCGTGCGGGTGAACAAGACGGTCGAAGACGTCATCAAGGTGGCGCAGGCCATCGGCACGGCGCGGGCCAGCGACCAGGAGACGCTTCAGGAGCTGTTCAACGCGAAGTTTTCCGAGGCGCTCAAGACCGTAGGCAAGCAGCTCGACTTCGTCGACCTGTACACGAAGCGGGACGAGTTCCGTGACCAGATCATCGCGGTGATCGGCACCGACCTCAACGGGTACAGCCTCGAAGACGCGGCGATCGACTTCCTGGAGCAGACGCCGATGGCCCGGCTCGACCCGGCCAACATCCTTGACGCGCAAGGCATCCGGAAGATCACCGAGCTGACCGCGATCGAGCACGTGCGGACCAACGAGTTCCAGAAGACCGAAGAGAAGGAGATCACCCGCCAAAACGTCGACGCCCGCCAGGCGATCCTGGAGCTGGAGCGGCAGCAGGCGGAGGCGGAGATCAAGCAGCGCCGCGAGGTCGAGACCATGCGGGCCCGCGAGGAGGCGGAGATCTCCCGGGTACGGGCGGAGGAGCGCCAGAAGGCCGAAGGCGCCAACATCCGGGCCGAAGAGCAGCTGGGCATCCAGATGGAAAACAAGGCCCGCGAGATCGCGGTCGCGGAGAAGAACCGCGAGCGGGTCATCGCGATCGAGACCGAGCGGATCGAGAAGGACCGCATGCTCGAGGTCATCGCCCGGCAGCGGGAGACCGAGCTGACCACGATCTCCAAGGACAAGGAGGTCGAGGGCGAAAAGCGGCTGATCGCCGAGGTGGTGCGGGAGCGGATCGCGGTCGAGAAGACGGTCGCCGAGCAGGAGGAGAACATCAAGCGCCTGCGGGTGGTCGAGGAGGCCGAGCGGGTGCGCCAGGCGACCGTCATCCAGGCCGAGGCCGAGGCGCAGGAGGCGTTGGTCAAGGACATCAAGGCGGCGGAGGCGGCCGAGGCGGCGGCCAAGCACAAGGCCCGCGAGGCGCTGGTGCTGGCCGAGGCGCGGCAGCAGGCGGCCGAGCTCGACACCCGGGCGAAGATCCGGCTGGCCGAGGGCGCACAGGCCGAGGCGGCCGCCGCCGGGCTCGCTGACGTGCAGGTGCGCGAGCGCGACGCGGCCGCCATCGAGAAGGTCGGCCGGGCCGAGGCCGCCGTGGAGCGGGAGAAGGCGCTCGCCACGGCCGAGGGCACGGAAAAGCTGGGCAGGGCGGAGGCCGCGGTCGAGCGGGAGAAGGCCCTCGCGCTGGCCGACGCGGTGCGCGAAAAGCTGAAGGGCGAGGCCGAGGGTCTCACCGAGAAGGCCGCCGCGATGGCCGCGCTCGACGAGGCGACCCGCGAGCACGAGGAGTACCGCCTGCGGCTGGAGGCGGAGAAGGAGATCCGGCTCGCCGGCCTCGACGTGCAGCGGCAGATCGCCGAGTCGCAGGCGTCGGTCGTGTCGAAGGGCCTGGAGAAGGCGAACATCGACATCGTCGGCGGCGACAGCATCTTCTTCGACCGGCTGATGAGCTCGATCACCGCGGGCAAGGCGGTCGACGGCTTCGTCGGCCACTCCGACGTGGCGCAGACGCTCGCCAAGCCGTGGCTCGACGGGTCGGCCGACTTCACCAAGGATCTGGCCGAGATGCTCAAGTCGCTCAACACGGCCGACGTGCAAAACCTGACGCTCTCCGCGTTCCTGCTCCAGCAGATCAAGTCCGGCGGTGCCGACGCGGAAAAGCTGAAGGAGTTGCTCCAGGCCGCGAAGCGGCTCGGCCTCGCCGACGCGCCCCTGGCTGAGCTGAACGCGAAATGACGGTAACCGCCGAGGCTTCTCCGAAGCTCGACGTCGGCACGTACGAGGTCCTGCGCGGCCGGCTCGCCGATCGTTCGGCCGAGCTGGCCCGCCGGGCGGAGGCGCTCAACGCGCGCCGCCTGGAGGTGTTCGGCAGCGCCGAGATGCGGCTTGTCGGCACCGAGCGGATCCGTACGGAAAACAACTGCGTGCCGCGCGACATCGTGTCGATCGGCGGGCTGATGCTCTTCGGCTACAACGTGTTCATCGGGCTCAAGCCGGAGACGACCGTCGACGACGTGTTCGCGGTGCACGCGTTCAGCCGCGACGGCGAGGCGTTTCGCTTCGAGCCGGCCGGCGAGGTGCCGTGGCTGCGCGACCCGCAGTTCCTGCGCGACTTCGGCGAGCTGTACCGGTACTACAAGGAGACCCGGCTGCTCCAGCTGCGCCGTCTCGACGGCCGGCTGCTCGCGATCTTCCAGACCGGTCCCAACATCGAAGACATCCGGGTACTGCGGTGGCAGGTGGCCACCGACGGTGCGGTGTCCTACATGGACAACCGGGGCGAGCGCGACCACACGTTTCCGTCGCCGCACGACTTCGAGTGGGTCGAGACCACCCGGGAAAACCACGTGCTCGGCCGCCACCCGCACATCTCCATCGCCGACGAGGTCTTCGTGGAGGCGGTCGGCGGCAACCTCACCGTCAAGGTGGAAAACAACACCGAGACCGGTGAGGGCATCTACGCCGAGCCGGTCGACGAGCCGCTCCAGAGCCTCGCCGACGCCGACATCCACTACGCGCGGGTCGGGCCGCTGATCCTGCTGCGGGTGCGGCCGTACAAGGAGACGGTCTGGCGCCACCTCGTCTTCAACACCCGCACCAAGACCGTCGTGCGGCTCGACGGCATCGGGCAGGCGTGCCAGCGGCTGCCCGAAGACCACGGCATCATCTTCCCCGGCGGCTACTATCTCGCGACGGGCGTCAACAAGACGTTCGACACCGACGTGGCGAGCCTGGAGTTCGACCGGGTCATCCGCTCGACAAACGGGGAGGACGTGCTCTACGTCTTCCACGCGCGGGCCGAGGGTCGCTCGCTCCTGTTGCCGTACAACGTGATCCGCAAAGAGGTAGCCACGCCGATCCCGTGCCACGGCTACTCGCTCTTCGACGACGGCACGCTCGTGGTGTTTCGGGCGACGTCCGAGGAGCCGACCCGGGTGCACCCGATGCAGGTGTGGCAGACGCCGTACCTGTCCGACACGTACGCGGCCGCGCAGCCGGTCGGCACCGGGCCACTTGAGCGGGTGGGCAACGCCGACCTGGTTCGCGGCATCTCGGACTGCCTCTCGGTGGCCCGGATGACCGACGAGATGCGGCCCTCCACCGGCGTCTTCGAGAGCCTGATCGCGACCTGCGCCCGCATCTTCGACCACTACCACTGGCTGGGCGAGCAGGAGCTCGGCGACCTGCGCACGCCGCTGTCGGAAGTGCGGGCCACCGCCGAGCAGGTGCTCGACGAGTTCGAAAAGGTGCAGGCGCTCACCACGCAGGCCGCCACCGCACTGGAGGAGGCGTCCGGCCGGATCCAGTCGCTGATCCGCCGCACCCGTGGCGAGGCTCCACAGTCGACGGACGGCTGGGTGGCGCAGCTGGCCGACCTCCGCTCGGCGCAGGGCCATCTGGTGACGCTCCGCGAGCTGCGCTACGTGGACATCGCGCGGATCGACGAGCTGACGCGGGTACTCGACGACGAGCTGGCATCCGCCGCGAAGCGCGCGGTGTCGTTCCTCCAGCGCGACGACGCGTTCACCGGATACCACGCGGAGATCGACCGGCTCGTCGCCGAGGCCGAGGGCATCGCCACCGTCGCGGCGGCCGAGCCGCTCGGCGATCGGCTCGGTGCGCAGGCCGAGGGGATGCAGGTCATCACCGAGGTGGTCGGCTCGCTCGACATCGCCGACGCCACGGTGCGCACGAGCATCCTGGAGCGGATCGGCGAGGTGCTCGGCGGCGTCAACCGGGCCCGGGCCACATTGGAGGGCCGGCGCAAGGAGCTGCTCGCCACCGAGGGGCGGGCCGAGTTCGCGGCGGAGTTCGCGCTGCTGGGCCAGGCCATCACGGGCGCGCTCGCGGTCTCGGACACCCCGGAGCGCTGCGACGAGCAGCTCGGCCGGCTGCTGCTCCAGCTGGAAAACCTCGAGTCGCGCTTCGGCGAGTTCGACGACTTCCTCGCCGACCTCGGTGCCAAGCGCACCGACGTGTACGAGGTCTTTTCCGCGCGCAAGCAGGCGTTGCTCGACGAGCGGGCGCGCCGCTCCGACCGGCTCGTCGACTCGGCCGACCGCATCCTCGCGAGCGTGCACCGGCGGATCGCCGTCCTGAAGACGATCGACGAGGTCAACACGTACTTCGCCGGCGACCCGATGGTGGCCAAGCTCCGCTCGGTGGCGCAGGACCTGCGCGACCTGGGCGACGCGGTGCGCGCCGAAGAGCTCGACGGCCGGATCAAGGCGGCCCGCCAGGAGGCCGGGCGCAGCCTGCGCGACCGCCTCGACCTCTACAGCGACGGCGGCGAGACGATCGCGCTGGGCCGGCACCGTTTCGCGGTCAACACCCAGTCGATCGACCTCACGCTCGTGCCGCAGGACGGGCGGATGGCGGTCGCGGTCACCGGCACCGACTACCGGGCGGCCGTGCGTGACGAGGCGTTCGAGGCCACCCGCCCCTACTGGGAGCAGCTGCTGGTCTCGGAGACGGCGGAGGTGTACCGGGCCGAGTTCCTCGCCGCGTCGATCCTCCTCGACGGCGACCTCGACGTCCTGCACGAGGCCGCGGTCGCCGACGGCGGCTTACGCGATCTGGTGCGCCGCACCGCCGAGTCGCGCTACGACGAGGGGTATGAGCGCGGGGTGCACGACCAGGACGCGGCCGCGATCCTGGATGCCCTGCTGCGCCTGCACGCCGGCGCCGGCCTGCTCCGCTACCCGCCCGCGGCCCGCGCGGCCGCGCAGCTCTTCTGGGCGTACGGCACCGACGAGGCCGCCCGCGCCGCGTGGTCCACGAGGGCGGGTTCGCTGGCTCGAGCCCGTGCCGCGTTCGGCGCCGCGCCGGCGATCGAAGAGCTGCGCGCTTCGCTCTCTTCGGCGGTGAGCGCGTTTCTGCGTGAGCGCGGCCTTTCCGTGGATGACCACCTCGCCGGTGAGTACCTCTTCGAAGAGCTGGCGAGCGCGCCGTTCGGCTTCGTCACCAGCGCCGGCGCCCGCGACCTGCTCGACCGCTTCCACCGCGCGAAGGTGGAGTCCTTCGTCGAGGATCTGCGTGCGCTCGGCGACGACCTGGCCGCCCGGCACCAGCTCGCGTCCGCCTGGCTCTCCGCGTTCGTCGGCGACACACCCGCGCCGGAGCTGCCGGAAGCCGTCGCCATCACGCTCTGCGGCGCCGAGGTGCCGCGCCACGACTCGTCCGCCGTCCTGTCCGCCACTGTGGACGGTCTGCTGGGCACCCACCCGCGGATCGCCAGCCGCAAGCTGGACCTGCGGCTCGACGAGGTGCTGGCCCGGGTGCGCCGCTTCCGGGCCGAGCGGGTCCCGGGTTTCCGGGCGTACCAGCGGCAGCGCAACGACCTCATCGCCCGCGAGCGCACCCGGCTGCGCCTGGCCGAGCACCAGCCGAAGGTGATGAGCGCGTTCGTCCGCAACCGCCTGCTCGACGAGGTCTACCTGCCGCTGATCGGTGACAACCTGGCCCGCCAGCTCGGCGCGGTCGGTGACGCCAAACGTACCGACCAGATGGGCCTGCTGCTGCTCATCTCGCCGCCCGGCTACGGCAAGACCACGCTGATGGAGTACGTGGCGAGCCGTCTCGGCCTGGTCTTCGTGAAGGTCAACGGTCCGGCGCTCGGTCACGCGGTCACCTCCGTCGACCCGGCCGAGGCGCCCAACGCCACCGCCCGGCAGGAGGTGGAGAAGATCTCGTTCGCCCTGGAGATGGGCAACAACGTGCTGCTCTACCTCGACGACATCCAGCACACCTCGCCCGAGCTGCTCCAGAAGTTCATCTCGCTCTGTGACGCGCAGCGCCGGATGGAGGGCGTGTGGGACGGGCGCACGCGCACATACGACCTGCGGGGCAAGCGGTTCGCGGTGTGCATGGCGGGTAACCCGTACACGGAGTCGGGCCAGCGCTTCCGGATCCCGGACATGCTCGCCAACCGCGCCGACGTGTGGAACCTCGGCGACGTGCTCTCCGGCAAGGAGCAGCTCTTCGCGCTCAGCTACATCGAAAACTCGCTGACCGCCAACCAGGTGCTGGCCCCGCTCTCCACAAGGGACCGTGGTGACATCGAGCTGCTCGTGCGGCTGGCGAAGGGCGACGAGTCGGTGCGGCCGGACCAGCTCCAGCACCCGTACTCCGGGGTCGAGCTGGAACAGATCCTCGCCGTGCTGCGCAAGCTGCTGCGCGTGCAGCAGGTCGTGCTCACCAACAACCAGGCGTACATCGCCTCGGCCGCCCAGTCGGACGCGTCCCGCACCGAGCCGCCGTACCAGCTCCAGGGGTCGTACCGAAATATGAACAAGCTCGCCGAGCGGATCGTGCCGGTGATGAACGAGGAAGAGCTCGAAGCCGTCATCGACGACCACTACCTGGGCGAGGCGCAAACGCTGGCCGCCAACGCGGAGGCCAACCTGCTCAAGCTCGCCGAGCTGCGCGGGCGGCTGACCGGCGAGCGGGTCGAGCGGTGGGCCGAGGTGAAGGCCGGCTACCTGAAGGCCCAAGCGCTCGGCGGCGCCGGCGACGACCCGATGAGCCGCGCCGTGGGCGCCGTGGGCCTGCTCGCCGACCGCGTGGGCGCGGTGGAGTCGGCGATCGACCGTGCCGCCGAACGCCTCCAAGAGCCAGCCTCCTAGGGGCGAGACCGCTGCTCCCGCGGCCTCACCCGTCCGCCGCCGGTCCCGCTTCCCCCTCCCGCCCTGTCCTGCCCTCAAGAGGGCAGCCCTCTCACTGTCTGGGCGGGTATACGGGACCCCTGCGGAGAATTCACGCCCAAGAGGGCTGCCCTCTTGGGGCTTGGTGGGGCTTGGTGCGCGGAGGTGGCAGTGGAGGTCGGGGATTTCGGCTCGTCCTGCGAGCCGCCGACCTCCGCGGTCTCCGGCGGGAGCAGCGGTCCGCCGCTGACGCGGACCGGGAAATCTGTTTCGAGATCTTGACCCGGAAGGTCTCTAGGACGACAAGGTGTGGAGGATGCCTTCGCAGCTGCGCACGACGACGCCGGCGGCCCGGCGCTGCTCCAGGCTCAGCAGCGGGTCTTCGGTCTGCTCCTGCCACCGCGTCAGCGCGTCAGTGGCCAGCTCCCACAGCTGGCCGGGATTGGTGCGCGGGTCGACGCCAAGCCGTGCGGCAGGTGCGGTGCCGCCCTCCCCGACGAGGCGGCGCGCCTCCGCCTCCAGCTCCGCGCCGAACTTGATCCGGTGCCCCTGGAGCGCCGCGACGAGCCGCAGTTCGCGGAAGTCGTGCGCGTTGGTCAGCGTGTGCTCCAGGTCGGCGAGGAGCTTTTCGCTGCCCGGGCGGGGCTCGGCGCGGAGCACCGACTCCAGCGCGGTGAGCGCCGAGCGGGCCTTGAGCGCGTCGGCCCGGTCGACGAAACACCGGCCGACCGCTTCCCGCAGCTCGCTGAGGCCGCTGCGGCGCACCAGCTCGGCGGCCAGCCCGGCGCGCGTGTCGGTGCCCGTGCCGGTGCGGATCAGCGTCGTGGCGAGCCGTACACCGAAGATGCCGAGCCGGTCGAGCAGGTCGACGCGGGTCTCCACGTCGACCTGCGCGGGAAAGTCTTCACCGGTGAACCTGTCGGTGGTCAGCAGGTACGGCTCCAGCTCCGGCCGTGGGGTACGGGCCAGTGTGGACAGTGCCGAGAAGTCACGGTCGCTCAGCACCCGGCCGGCCAGCGCGAGCAGGCCGCCGAGCGCCACTACGGCCAGGCAGAGCGAGCCGACGTGGTGGTCGCGGTGGTGTTTGCGGGCCAGTTGCTTCGCCGCGAGCAGCGCGTCGATGCGGCCGCCGCCGATCTCGTCGGCCCGGGAGAGGACGAGGATCACGTTGACCGGTGCGGCGCGGGCGACCGTGCCGTCCTGTGCCGCTTCCAGCCACTCCAGGTCGGTGCCGCGCCCGTCGCGGGTCAGGTAGAGCACCGCGTCCGCGTCGCGCAGCACCTTGTCGCCGGACTCCGGCAGCGCCGGGGTGTCCACAATGGTGGCGTTGCGCAGCGCCCGGCTGGGCCAGGTGACCACCAGGTCGTTGACGGGCGCCGGCTGCCACCGCCGGATGTCCACCCGCAACCCGTTCGCCGTGCGCGCGACCGGCAGCTCGACCCCCGCCGGGTACGCGGTGGCGTGCGGCTCGGGCCCGTCCTGGTACCAGGTGAAAACCTGCTCGGCGTCGGGCACCTCGATGGGTGCGACCTCCTCGCCGACGATCGCGTTGACTAATGTGGACTTGCCCGCCTGCCAGGGACCGGCGATCGCGATCCGCAGCGGCTCGTCGAACCGGCTCAGGTGGTGGCGCAGCTGGTCGGTGGCGGGCGGGCTGTCGTGGTAGAGGTCGAGCGCTTCGTGCATGAGGCGCCACACCGACTCTTCCAGAGCTGATGTCACGCGGGGTCCCCGCATAAACGTGGAGCGCAGCGGAGCGTTGTCGTGGGGTGCTTCATCCAACCGGCTCCAGGGGGCGACGCTGCTGCGGCACGCGGGGGCTGCCGAGCGCGGTCAGGGCCTGGGCCCGCTCGTACAGCGCGGCGAGCCGGCGCATCTGCTGCTGCACCTCGCGCTTGCGCTGCTCGCGCTCCAGCGCGTCGGCGTCCGCGGCCTGCTTCGCCGTGCGCAGCGAGTCGACGATCGCCTCCTGTAGCTGCTCGGTCAGCCCGGTGAAGTGGTCGCGCAGCGCCCGCTGCACCCACCGCGCGGTGTCTTTGCACTCCTTGTTGAGCCGCAGGAAGAAGTCGTCGACGTGCCGCTGCGACGCCACCTTGGCCGCGGCCTGGCGGCGGCGCAGCATCGTCTTGCCCTCGTCGCGGATGGTCTTGCCGCCGAAGAGCGCGCCGGCGCCGAGGGAGACCGGGTTGATCAGCGGCATGCCGGCGAGCGTCGTGGCGAGGCCGAACATGAGCAGCCCGCCGTACGAACCGCGGAGGCCGCTGAAGATCTTCTGTACCGGCGTGAACTTCTCCACGCTCGGCCGCTCGATCTCCTCCAGCTGCTCGGCGAGCCGGTCGGGGATGCCCGCCCGCCACTCGGGGAGGATGTCGGCGCCGTACCGGACGAAGTGGTCGGCGACCCGGCCGGTGATCCAGTCGCACCGCTGCACCAGCCACGCGAAGTTGGCCTCGGCGGCCTCGGTCAGGCTCTGCTCCATCCATGCCTGGTAGTCGTCCCAGGTCTTCAGCGGGTCGGCCGTCTCGAACGCCTCGTCGACCTTGCGCATGATCTGCCTGGTGCGGTCGCGCAGGTCGTACTCGATGTCGGACATCAGATCCGTCATCTCGTCGGACAGCGTGTTTTGCCAGCGGGTGGCGCAGCGGCGCAGCTCGTCGAGCCCGCGCTGCGCCTCGTACAGCCGGTGCAGCGACCCGGAGTCCTCAGTGGACATCTCGGCGCGCAGTGGTGCGGCGAGCTGCTCGATGACCGTGCTGGCCATCAGTCCGACCGCCGCGGGTGCGAGCACCTCGCCCTTGGAGCCCTGCTCGCGCTTGAGCCGGGCGATCAGGTCGGGGAAGCCGGACTCGGCGTTGACCGCCTTGTCGTTGGTGCGCGCGGCCTGTAGCCGCAGCGTCGCCGACACGGGAACGAGTGTGGCCGGCACGCCGGCGCTCGCGAGGTGCTCCCTGTTGCGCTCCGCCACGGCCCGCCAGTGCGGCGAGATGTCGATCTTGGTGAGCGCGACGACCACCCGCGGGTGCGACTGCATGATCTGGAGCAGCAGGTTGACCTCGGAGACGGAGAGCTCGCGGGTCGCGTCGGTGACCATCACCACGACGTCTGCCCGGCCCACCGCGGCGATGCCCGCGCCGGTGGTCGGGTCGTCGCCATCGGCGCCCGGGGTGTCGATGAGCACGATGCCGCTGGCCAACAGTCCACGAGGGACACCGATCTCGGCGTGCACTTCGCTCGCGCCCGGCCGCCGGCCCGGCGTCGTGGCGCTGATCCGGGCGGCGATGTCCGCGACGGGCATCGGCACGCGCTCGTCCGCGTCGCCGTCGTGCACCAGCGCCGCGGAGGGCGACTCCGCGTGCCGCACGACCGTGGGGATCGCCGTGGTGAGCCCGTCGCCGACGGGGCAGACCGGCGCGTTTATCAACGCGTTGACGAGCTGGCTCTTACCCTGCTTGGGCTCGCCCACGACAAGCACGCGCAGGGTGGGGTCCAATAGCTGCTCCCGCTTTTGCAGGAGCCACCGGACCAGGTCGGTGCGGCTGTGCGCCGCGCATACCCGAGCCGTCTCGTCGAGGGTGTCGAGCCAGATCGGTGCCATCACCGGACCAAGTCTGCTGATTTCCACTCATATATCAAGAGGGATGGGAGACCGGGCCCGAGTCCGGCCTCCCATCCCTGGGACCGCGGTAACGCTTAGAAAACCAGCCGTGACGCCGGGTCGTTCAGGCAGTGACGGCGGGTTTTTCAGACGAAATCAGAACAGGATGTCGGTGACGCCGAGGAGGCCGCCATCGGCGTGCGTGTCGGCGGTCGCCGAGCCGTGCACGGTGCCGTGCACGCCAGCCGAGCCGTGCGCCTCGGCGCCGCCGCCCAGCAGGCCACCCACGCCGACGCCGTCGAGCGTGCTGTCCACGGTGCTGGTGGCGCCGCTCAGCAGCGAGTCGCTGCCCAGGGTGTCGTTGAGCTCCGGCAGGTCGACCGGGGGAACGCCGACGCCGGCGGTCACCGAGCCGACCAGGCCGGTCACGCCGTCGAGCTGCCCGTCGACGGTGCCCAGGGTGTCGTCGGTGGTGCCGAGGACGTCGTCGACGGGCGCACCCGGGACCAGGCCGGTGGCGGTGCCCAGCGTCGCGTCGACCGTGCCGGTCGCGTCCGCGCCGATCGGACCGACCACATCGGAGTCGAGCGTGCCGGCCACGTCGTGCACGCCGGAGAGGTCGACGGATGCGCCCGAAGTGCTTGCCGCGACGCCGATGCCGGGGATGATGCCGGTCGTCGCGAGGCTGATGCCGCTGGTGTCCACAGTGATGGCACCCACCGCGGCGACGTTGACGTTCGCGTCGGCGCTGGGGGCGGGTACGCCGAGCGAGAGCTGCTGCGTGACCGACTGGAGCTGGCCGATCGCGTTGGTGGTGTCGCCGAGTGCGGCCACCTGGCCGAGGCCGAGGTCGCTCGTCGGCGCCAGGCCGGTGATCCCCTGTACCGGCGCGTAGTCCACGACCAGGGGGACCACGTCCTGCACGTCCGCGGCGGTGATGTCACCGAGCCCCGCGGCGTTGAGCGTGCCCTCGGGGTCCAGCTCGAAGGCCGAGCGCGCCTCGGGGTTGGTGAGGAGGTTCAGCACGAAGTCGTGCAGTGTCTGGGTCGATTCCATGCCGCTGACCGTATGAGGGCGCCAACCGCCGGGCATCGGGGACCGCGCCGGGTTTCCCGGTTAGGGGATTAGGGGGTCCGTCGCGCCAGAATTAGTGGCTCAGCAGGGCGAACATCTCTGGTACGAACGTATGGGTCCGCTGGGAGGAGAGCACTCGGATGCCGTACGTGCTGGGGATCGACATCGGTGGCACGACCACGACCGCCGCCGTCTCGCGTCTGGGTAACGCGAGATGGCTGGTGCCCGAGGTCGTGCGACTCGGGACGAGGTCCACGGCCGTGCCGTCGGTGCTGCACGTCGCGGGTGACGGCGCGCTTACGGTGGGCGAGCCGGTGCAGCTTGACGCTGGCCGGGTCGCGCGCGGTTTCGTCCGGCGCATCGGCGACGACGTGCCGCTCATCGTGGGTGGCGAGCCCTGCACACCGCAGGCGCTCACCGCCGTGCTGGCCATGTGGGTGGTCGAGCGGGTGCTGGCTCACGAGGGGGAGCCGGCTGAGCAGGTGGTGATCAGCCACCCCGCCGCATGGGGCGCGTATCGCCGGGAGCTGTTGCACCGGGCGCTATGGGAGATCGGCCTGGCCAACGTCACGTTGCTGCCGGAGCCTGTCGTCGCTGCCGAGAGTCACGCCGCGAGCGGCTGGAGGGGCCGCACCTTCGGCGTGTACTCCCTGGGCGGCAGCGACTACGAGGCTTCGGTCGTGCGCTGGGCGGAGGGTGTCGGCTTCCAACTCCTCGGCAGTGCGGGCGCGATCGAGCCGTTCGGCGGCGCGGACGTCGACGAGGCCCTCGTCGACCACGTGCGGTCGCGGCTCGACCGGGACCTGCGGGAGATCTTCACGAGCGGCCCGCAGGCCCGGATCGCGCTCTTCGGCCTGCGCCGGGAGTGCCGGCGGGTGAAGGAGGAACTGACCACGTCCACCGAGGCCGAAGTGGTGCTCAGCACGTCCCACGGGCACGTGCGGGTGCCGGTCAGCCGGGCCGAGCTCGAAGAGCTGGTCCGGCCGGCGCTGGAGCTGAGCGTCGAGACGTTGGCGCAGGTGGTGCGGTCCTGCGGCCTGCGGCGGCGCGAGCTGGACGGTGTCCTCCTCGTGGGTGGCGCGGCGCGGATGCCGCTGGTCGCGGAGCTGCTCCGCGCCGCACTGCCCGGGCCGGTCGCGGTGGAGGCCGAGCCGCAGAGCACGGCGGCCGCCGGGGCGGCGCTCGCCGCGGTGCAGGTGCTGTCGCCGCCAAGCGCGTGGCGGCAGGATCCAATGTGGATTCCCGAGCAGCGGGCCATCGAGTCGTCGAACCATGAGCCGCCGCCGTTCGTGCAAGATGGCATGGACGCCGGCCCGCCACCGCGCCCGCCCGTCGACATCACACCGTTGCGACTCCGGCCGACACAGCGCCTCTTCGGCCTGGTAGGAGGCCAAGCTTGAGCTCCCGCATCGTCCAGGCCCCGCGGCTCGTCCTGGATGAACCGACCGCGGCGCTGCTCGACGCGGCCACCGCCGCGCCGCACGCGTCGCTGCGGGTGGCCATTCAAGCACCCGGCGGATACGGCAAGAGCCTGCTGCTGCGGGAGCTGACTCGGATCTACCGCCATGCCGACGTGCCGGTGGTCGACGCGTGGCAGGACGTGTCACCGCAGGACGGTCCGTTCGTACTTGTTTTGGATGACGCCCACAGATTGGGAGACGAGCGGCTGCGCGAGCTGCGCGCGCTCGTCGAAGCGCGCCGGCCCGGCATCGTGCTGGCGTACCGGCCGTGGCCCCGTCCAGCCGCCCTCGCCGAGCTGCTTGAGCTGCTCCGGCTGGACGGGCCACCGCTGGTGCTGAGCCCTTTCACCGTCGAGCAGACCGCGAAGCACCTCGGCGTCGAGGCGGGCGCCACCGCCGCGAAGTACGTGTTCGCGCAGACCGGTGGTGTACCCCGATTGGTGGACCGGCTTGCGCCGGTGGCCGAGCGGCCGGATGCTGGTGTGCCCCCGCAGGTCCTGGTGCAGTTTCGGGCCGACCTCGACGACCTCGACGCCGAGCTGCGCGCGCTGCTGCTCGCCGCCGCCACGGGCGTGGAGCTCCCCACCGACCTGCTCGGCGCGCTGCTCGGCCGCGCACCGGACGCCGTCGACGACCTGCTCGACGCGGCCCGCGCCACCGGACTCCTGGCCCCGGACGGCCGGCTGGTGCCGGTCGCGCGCCGCGCGGTCGCCTCGCTCAGCCCGGCCGCCCACCGCACCGCCGTGTGGCAGCGGCTGGCCGAGCTCCAGCTCGCGCGCGGCGGTGCGGTACTCCCGCTGGTGCGTGCCCTGCGCGAGGCCGGTGTGAGCGGTGGTGGTCTCGCCGCGATGTTCGAGGCCGCGGCCGAAGAGGCCCTCGTCGACGAGCCGGCGCTGGCCGCTGAGCTGTTCGCGGTCGCGGCCTCCGCCGGGCGACCGACCGACGCGCGCCGCGCGCTGGCCGCGGCACTCTCCGGCGACCTCGACTCCGGCCTGCGCCTGGCCGACCGCCTCGTCGCCGCGGAGGGCTCGCCGGACCGCGCGGTGGGCGCGGCGGTATCGGGCTCCGCGCTCGCCCACCGGGGCCAGCTCGGCCGCAGCGCCGAGCTGTACCGGTGGTCGGGCACCACGTCTTCGGTGTCGTTCGCCGCGATCGGCTTCATCGGCACGGGCCAGCTCGGCCGGGCCGACGACCTGGTCCCGCCGGACGGTCCGCCCACGCTGCTCACCGGCGCGGCGGCGCTGATGGCGAGCGGCATCCGGGAGTCCCTTACCGGCTCGGCCACCGCGGCGCTGTCCACATTGGTCCAGGCGGCCGCGCTGCTGGAGCCGGCCGGCCGCGCGGTGCTGCTGCCGGACAGCCCGGCCGCGCTCGCCGCGCTGGTGGCCCTCCACTGTGGCGAGTTGGACACCGGCGAGGCGGTGCTCGACCGGGCCATCGCGGCCGACGTGGGCGCCGCGCTGATGTCCCGCCGCCACCGCCTTTTGCAGGGCTGGATGCAGATGGTGCGCGGCCGCACCGCCGCGGCCGCCGAGCACCTCGCCACCGCCGGCACCCGGCCGCTGGAGCCGCGCGACCTGCTCTTCGCCACCGCACTCGAGGCCGGCATCGCCCGCCGCAACAGCGACCTCGCCGCCCTGCACCGCGCCTGGGCGCAGGCCCGCGAGGCGGTGATGCGGCACCCGGTCGACCTGTACTCGCTGTTGCCCCTCGGTGAGCTGGCCGTCGCCGCCGCCCGCCTGGGCGAGCAGTCCCGCATCGCGACCCACCTGGGCGAGGCGTGGCGGCTGCTCGACCGCATCGGTCGCCCACCACTGTGGACGGCGCCGCTGCACTGGTGCGGCCTGCACGCGGCCATCATCGCCGAGGAACCCACAACTGCCGATGAACACGCCGCCGCGTTGGTGGCGACCGCCAAGCACAGCCGGTACGGTGCGGTGGTAGCGGCAGCGGCGGAAAGTTGGCTGGAGACACTGCGCGGGGCGGTCGATCCGGCCAAAGTGGAGGCTGCCGCCAGGGGGTTGCACGGTGCGGGACTCTGGTGGGACGGCGCCCGGCTGGCGGGGCAGGCGGCGATCCGTACGTCGGACCGCAAGGCCATGACCGCGTTGCTCGATTGCGCCCGGTTGCTCCAGGGCTCCGCCCGCGGAGGCGGTTCCTCGACGGCGGCGCAGCCGGCCGTGGCGCAAGTCACAGAGGCGTTCACCGCGCCTGCGGAGAGCCTGCTCAGCGAGCGCGAACAGGAGGTGGCGGATCTGGTACTCGACGGCCTGACGTATCGACAGATCGGCGACCGCCTCTTCATATCGGCCAAGACGGTCGAGCACCACGTGGCACGCATGCGCCAGCGGCTGGGCTGCGCCAACCGCGGCGACCTGCTCGCCAAGCTGCGTGCCATGACCGCGGACCGGCCGGGCGCAGCGTCGCGCCGGGCCCCTTGGCCGCGCCGCCCGATGGACTGAAGATTTTCGACGAGGGGGAGACGACGTGGCGCACCCGGCGGTTACGAGCGATGACCTGGCATGGCTTCTCGACGACGTCGTCGACCGCGTTCGCGGTGCCGAGCATGCCGTAGCGATTTCCCCCGACGGCCTCCTGCTGGCCGCCTCCCGCCACGCCGGCCCGATGGCCGCCGACCAGCTGTCCACTGTGGCCGCGGGCCTGTACGCACTGGCGGTCGCCGCCGGCCGCCACACCGAGAGCGGCGCCGTCCGGCAGATCACCATCGAGATGCGGGAAAAGTTCCTCTTCGTGACCGCCACCGCCGGCGGCGCCATCCTGGCCGTCGTCTTCGAGGCCGACTCCGACGTCGACGCGATCGCCTACGAGATGGCACTCTTCGCCGGCCGCGCCGACCACCACCTGCCCGCGTTCACCGCACTCGCCGCCTCGTCGTAAAAATCCCAGGCCGGGAGATCAGCGCTACCGCGACGTCCGCCGTGGTCCAGGCCGTTGCTCCCGCGGCCTCACCCGTCCGCCGCCGGTCGCGGTTACCCCTCTTTCCGTGGGCGGCGTTTGCCCGCCGCCGGCTGGCTAGTTGTCGGTGAGGGCTGCGCGGCAGCGGTCGGCGTGGGTGGTGACTCGCTGGCAGAGGCGCTCGGCCAGCTCACCAGGCGCGCTGTGTGCCGCCGCCTTGAACGCATCCGGTATGCGGGCTGCGAGATCGTCGATTCGCGTCACGGTGGCATCGGGGTCGAGCCCGCCGCCTTCGGCCAGCCGGCGCCAATGCCGCGCGCGGATCGCCGCGATCCGGTACTCGCCACCGATGCGCATCGCCATCCGCAGCTTCGGGGCGTGCATCTCGTCGTAGGGCAGAGCGCTGGCCAGGTCGTAGAGCGGCGCCAGTCGCACCTCAGAGCCGGAGAGCAGCAGGGAGTAGTTCTTGGCGTGGGCATCCGTGCCCGCGATGATCCAGTTGAACGCCAGTGCGTCCACGAACCGGCGGCGGCAGCTGTCCGACCGGAGCAGGCCCAGGATCTGCTCCGGGCCGGGGCCGCCCTCGCTCTGGTACTTGATCACCGGTGGGATCCCGAGTGCCTGGCACAGGTCTTCCTGGTGCAGCCGGCGGATCGCGCCGTCCGCGCGCGGGAGCCGGTCATAGCGGTCGACGACGATGACCCGCTCGCCGTCGAACGACGCGATGCGCGAAGCCGCCGCGTCGAGGCCAAGACCACGGGCGGCTTCGAATTCGGCGTCATAGGTCAGCGTCAGTTCGCCGTTGCGGTCCTGCCTCACCGCCCCGGCGATCTGACCGTCCATCAGGACGACGAGTGCCATGAACCACACCATGCCCGACACGGAGTGTGGTGGGTGAGCGGCAATCAGGTGGTGGCGGCGAACGCCTCCTCGAGGATTTCCAGGCCGCGCTCCAACGTCGGGTCGTCGATCACCAGGGGCGGCAGGAAGCGCAGCACGTTGCCGTACGTGCCGCAGGTCAGCGTGAGCAGCCCGGCCCGGTGGCAGGCGGCCGAGACCGCGCCCGCCGCGGCCGCGTCCGGGGTGATCGTGCCGGGCTGGACGATCTCGACGGCGAGCATGGCGCCGCGGCCGCGTACGTCGCCGATGCGCGGGTCGTGGCCGGCCAAAGCGCGCAGGCGGGGCACCATCACCGACTCGATGCGGCGGGCGGCGGCAGCCAGGTCGAGCTCGCGCATCGTCTCGATCGCGGCAAGTGCGGCGGCGCAGGCGAGCGGGTTGCCGCCGTACGTACCGCCGAGGCCGCCCGGGTGCACCGCGTCCATGACCTCGGCGCGCCCGGTCACCGCGCCGAGCGGCAGCCCGCCGGCGATGCCCTTCGCGGTGGTGACCAGGTCGGGCTCGACACCCTCGTGCTCGCAGGCAAACCACGACCCGGTGCGGCAGAAGCCGGTCTGGATCTCGTCGGCAACGAAGAGCGCCCCGGCCGCGGCGGTCCACGCGGCCAGGGCCGGGAGGAAGCCGGGAGCGGGCACGACGAAGCCGCCCTCGCCCTGGATCGGCTCGGCGATGACCGCCGCCACGTTGGCCGCGCCGACCTGCTTGTCGACCTGGTCCAGTGCGCGGGCCGCGGCCTCGGCACCGCTCAGGCCGCCGTCCCGGAACGGGTACGACATCGGCACGCGGTAGACCTCGCCGGCGAACGGGCCGAAGCGGTGCTTGTACGGCATGTTCTTGGCGGTCATCGCCATCGTGAGGTTGGTGCGCCCGTGGTACGCGTGGTCGAGCACCACGATGGCCGGCCGCCCGGTGGCGTGGCGGGCGATCTTCACGGCGTTTTCGACCGCTTCGGCGCCGGAGTTGAAGAGGGCCGAGCGCTTTTCGAACCCGCCCGGCGTCAGCGAGTTGAGCGTCTCGGCGACGGCCACATAGGACTCGTACGGCGCGACCATGAAGCAGGTGTGCGTGAAGCGGGCCACCTGTTCGCGCACCGCCGCGACGACGCGGGGCGCCGCGTTGCCGACGGAGGTGACCGCGATGCCGGACGCGAAGTCGATCCACTCGCGACCGTCTACATCGGTCAGCGTGCCGCCGGCGGCGTGATCCACATAGGACGACACGACGCTGCCGACGCCGCGGGCCACCGCCGCCGTGCGGCGCTTGTGCAGCTCCTCTGAGGTGGGCATCGCCTAACCCCAGTTGTGCATGACGTGCTTGAGCCGGGTGTAGTCCTCCAGGCTGTACACGGAAAGATCCTTGCCGTGCCCGGAGTGCTTGAACCCGCCGTGTGGCATCTCGGAGACGAACGGGATGTGGGTGTTGACCCATACGCAGCCGAAGTCGAGCCGGCGGGTCATCCGCATCGCGCGCCCGTGGTCCTTCGTCCACACGGAGGCGGAGAGGCCGTACTCCACGCCGTTGGCCCAGCGCACCGCCTCCTCCTCGTCGGTGAAGCGCTGCACCGTGATCACCGGGCCGAAGACCTCGTCCTGGATGATCTCGTCCTGCTGCCGTACGCCGGAGACGACGGTGGGCGAGTAGAAGAACCCGCGGTCGCCGACCCGCGAGCCGCCGATGCCGAGCGAGGCGTGATCGGGCAGCCGGTCCACGAAGCCGCTTACGCGCGCGAGCTGGTTGGCGTTGTTGAGCGGGCCGTAGAGCACGTCCTCCTCGTCCGGGCCGCCGGTCTTGGTCTCCCGCGCCTGCTCGACGAGCGCGGCCACGAAGTCGTCGTGGATGCCGGGGCCGGCGAGCACCCGCGTGGCCGCGGTGCAGTCCTGGCCGGCGTTGAAGTAGCCGCCGACCGCGATCGCCTCGGCCGCGGCGGCCAGGTCGGCGTCGTCGAAGATCACGACCGGGGCCTTGCCGCCAAGTTCGAGGTGGGTGCGCTTGAGGTCGGGGGCGGCCGCCGCGGCGACCTCCTTGCCGGCCCGGGTGGAGCCAGTGATCGATACCAGCTGCGGGGTCGGGTGGGCGACCAGCGAGCGGCCGGTGTCGCGGTCGCCGCAGACCACGTTGAAGACGCCCGCCGGCAGGAACTCGGAAGCGATCTCGGCGAGCAGCAGCGTGGACACCGGCGTGGTGTCGGACGGCTTGAGCACGACCGTGTTGCCCGCCGCGAGGGCTGGCGCGATCTTCCAGATCGCCATCATCAGCGGGTAGTTCCACGGGGTCACCTGGCCGACGACGCCGATCGGCTCGCGCCGCACGTAGGAGGTGTGACCCGCCATGTACTCCCCGGCCGAGCGCCCCTCCAGCATCCGCGCGGCACCGGCGAAGAAGCGCAGCTCGTCGACCGCGGGCGGGAGCTCCTCCTCGGCGGTGAGCTGGCGCGGCTTGCCGGTGTTGCGCACCTCGGCGTCAACGAGCTCGGCGGTCCGCGACTCCACCGCGTCGGCGAACTTCAACAGCGCCTTCTGCCGCTCCGCGGGCGTGGCGTCGCGCCACGACTCGAAGGCGGTCGCGGCGGCGTCCATCGCGAGGTCGACGTCGCGCTCGGAGGAGACCGGCGCCTGGCCGAAGACCTCGCCCGTGCACGGGTCGACAAGATCGCTGAAGCGGCCGTCGACCGGATCGACGTAGCCCCCGTTGACGAAGTTGCGCAGTACTTGCTTGTCAGTCATCGAGGTCTCCCGGTGAACGGCGGTTATCGCATCTCACCCGCCATCTTCGCGACTGAATTCGCGGCAGACAAGGTGCTTGGCGACTGTTTTCGTTAACCGACTAGAGTTTGACCATGGAGATCACGCCCTTCTACGTGGCCGGGCAGAAGAGCACCAGCGACGACACCCTCGACGTTCACCACCCCTATGACGGTCGCACGGTCGGGCGCACCGCGAACGCCACTCCCGAGCAGGTCGAGCGGGCGGTGGCGGCCGCCGCGGGCGTGGCCGCCGAAGCCTCCGCGCTCCCGGCCGCCGCGCGCGCCGCGGCGCTGGACCACGTCTCCCACCGGCTCGCCGAGCGGGTCGACGAGGTGGCACAGCTGATCACCGCCGAAAACGGCAAGCCGCTCAAGTGGGCGCGCGCCGAGGTCGCACGCGGCGTCTCCACGTTTCGCTGGGCGGCCGAGGAAGCGCGCCGCTTCGCCGGCGAGCTCCAGCGCCTCGATACGGACCCGGCGGCGGCTGGGCGGATAGCCATGATCCGCCGCTTTCCGCGCGGGCCGGTGCTCGGCATCAGCCCGTTCAACTTCCCGCTCAACCTTGTCGCCCACAAGGTGGCACCGGCCATCGCGGTCGGCGCACCGATCGTCCTCAAGCCGGCCCCGGCCACCCCGCTGACCGCGCTGCTGCTCGGCTCGATCCTGGCCGAGACGGACCTGCCGGCGGGCATGTTCTCCGTGCTCCCGGTGCCCAACGATCGCGCCGGCGCGCTGGTCGAGGACCCGCGCCTGCCGGTCGTGTCGTTCACCGGCTCCGGCCCGGTCGGCTACGCGATCCGCGACCGCGTGCCGCACAAGCACGTGACGCTGGAGCTGGGCGGCAACGCGGCGGCCCTGGTCTGCGGCGACTGGTCGTCGATCGAGGATCTGGAATGGGCGGCGCGGCGGATCGCGCTCTTCTCCAACTACCAGGCCGGGCAGAGCTGCATCGCGGTCCAGCGCGTGTTCGTGCACGAATACCTGGAGGACGCATTCGTCCCCCGGCTCGTCGCCGCCGTGGAAGCGCTGAAGACCGGCGACCCGTCCGACGAGACCGTCGACGTCGGCCCGATGATCAGCGAAGACGCCGCGAAGCGGGTGGAGAGCTGGGTCGACGAGGCCGTGGCGGGTGGCGCCACCGTCGTCGCCGGCGGCCAGCGGCAGGGCGCCACCTTCCCACCCACGGTGCTGACCGGCGTGCCGGCCGGCGCGAAGGTGCTCACCGAGGAGGTCTTCGGCCCGGTGCTCGCGGTGGCCCGCGTTCCCGACGACGCGGCCGGGCTGGCGGCCGTCAACGACTCGGCGTTCGGCCTGCAAGCCGGCGTCTTCACGCACAACCTCCAGACCGCGTTCACCGCACACCGCACGCTGGAGGTGGGCGGCGTGATCATCGGCGACGTGCCCTCCTACCGCGCCGACCAGATGCCCTACGGCGGCCTCAAAGGCAGCGGCGTCGGCCGCGAAGGCCTCCGCAGCGCGATGGACGACTACACAGAACCGAGAGTCATGGTCCTGACCGGCATCGACCTTTAGATCAGGTCCCGGGTCCGCGTCACCCGCGGACCGCCGCTCCCGCCGGAGACCGCGGAGCCCGGCGGCTCGCAGGGCGAGCCGAGATCCCCGGCCTCCGCTGCCAGCTCCGCGGGACAAGCCCTTGGGCGTCGCGAAGCGACGCCTCACCAACGGCGGACGGGTGAGGCCGCGGGAGCAGCGGTCTGGACCACGACGGGCGTCGCGGTAGCTCAGAATTTCGATCTCTTGGGGTAGATCCTCTAGGCCTTGAGCGCCGACGAGACTAGGGCTTGGCCTTCCTGCTGGAGTTGGGCCAGGTGGTCGGGGCCTTTGAAGGACTCGGCGTAGAGCTTGTAGACGTCTTCGGTGCCGGAGGGGCGGGCGGCCAGCCAGCCCGACGCGGTGACGATCTTGACGCCGCCGATCGGGGCGTTGTTGCCGGGGGCGTTGGAGAGGACGGCGGTGATCGGGTCGCCGGCGAGCTCGCTCGCGGTTACCTGGTCGGCCGAGAGCTTGGCCAGCACGGCCTTTTCCTCGCGGCTGGCCGGTGCGTCGATCCGGGCGTAGGCGGGCGCGCCGAACCGGTCGGTCAGCTCGGCGTACCGCTCGCTCGGCGAGCGGCCGGTGACCGCGATGATCTCGGAGGCGAGCAGGCAGAGGATGATGCCGTCCTTGTCGGTGGTCCACACCGAGCCGTCCTGGCGCAGGAAAGACGCGCCGGCGCTCTCTTCGCCGCCGAAGCCCACGCTGCCGTCGACGAGGCCGTCGACGAACCACTTGAAACCGACCGGCACCTCCATCAGCCGGCGGCCGAGGTCGTTGGCCACGCGGTCGATCATCGAGGAGGAGACAAGCGTCTTGCCCACGGCGGCGTCCGCGGCCCACCGCGGGCGGTTGCGGTAGAGGTAGTCGATCGCGACGGCCAGGTAGTGGTTGGGGTTCATCAGGCCGCCGTCTGGGGTGACGATGCCGTGGCGGTCGGCGTCCGCGTCGTTTCCGGTGGCCACCTGGAACGCGCCGCGCTGCTCGATCAGCGAGGCCATCGCGTACGGCGACGAGCAGTCCATCCGGATCTTGCCGTCCCAGTCGAGCGTCATGAACCGCCACGTCGGGTCGACCTGCGGGTTGACCACGGTGAGGTCGAGCCCGTGGCGGCTGGCGATCTCGTCCCAGTACGCGACGCTCGCGCCGCCGAGCGGGTCGGCGCCGATGCGCACCCCGGCCGCGCGGATCGCATCGATGTCGACCACGTTGGGGAGGTCGCCGACATAGGTGCCGACATAGTCGTACGTCTCGGTGGTCTCGGCGGCCCGCGCGCGCGTGACGGTGACCCGCCGGACCTCCTTGAGCCCGCTCTCCAGCAGCGCGTTGGCGCGGTCTTCGATCACCTTGGTGACGTCGGTGCCGGCCGGCCCGCCCGACGGCGGGTTGTACTTGAAGCCGCCGTCCTGCGGCGGGTTGTGTGACGGCGTGACGACCACACCGTCGGCCAGCCCGCTCGTCCGACCACGGTTGTAGGTGAGGATCGCGTGCGACACCGCCGGCGTCGGCGTGTAGCCGTCGCGGCTGTCGAGCCGCACCCGCACCCCGTTGGCGGCGAAGACCTCCAGCGCGCTCAGCAGCGCCGGCTCGGAGAGGGCGTGGGTGTCGCGGGCCAGGTAGAGCGGGCCGTCGATGCCGCGCTCCGCCCGGTACTCGCAGATGGCCTGGCTCATCGCGACCACGTGGTCTTCGTTGAACGCCAGCTTCAGGCTGGACCCCCGGTGCCCCGATGTGCCGAACCCGACCCGCTGCCCGGCCTCCGCCACGTCCGGCTTACCGGTGTAGTAGGCCGAGACGAGGTGGGGCACGTCGACGAGATCACCAGACTCGGCGACGCGACCGGCGCGAGGGTGAAGCCGGGCAGTATCGGACACGACGTATCCTCTCGGGAAGTCGGGAAGCGGTTTCGATCGTAGTCGTGTGGGAGGCTTCTGTTGGCGGGCAACATTCGGGTCGTGGCCTTTGACCTCGACGACACACTCGCCGTGTCGAAGTCCCAAATCGACGACCGGATGGCGAAGCTGCTGGCCCAGTTGCTGGCTCAGGTCGACGTCTGCGTGATCTCGGGCGGGCGGTTCGAGCAGTTCGATACCCAGGTGCTGCGCCATCTAGACCTCGATGCCGTCGCGCGTCAGCGGCTGCACCTGATGCCCACCTGCGGCACCCGCTACTACCGCTGGATCGACGGCGGCTGGGGCCTCGTGTACGCCGAGGACCTCACCGAAGAGGCCAAGGAGCGCATCGTCGCGGTGCTGGTCGAGGGTGCGAAGGCGCTCGGCATCTGGGAGCCCGAGCCGTGGGGCGACATCGTCGAAGACCGCGGAAGCCAGGTGACGTTCTCGGCGCTGGGGCAGCGGGCGCCGGTCGACGCCAAGTACGCGTGGGACCCCGACGGCGCCAAGAAGGCGGCCCTGCGTGACTACGCGGCCGCCCGCCTGCCCGACCTGGAGGTGCGTAGCGGCGGCTCCACGTCGGTCGACGTGACCAAGATGGGCGTCGACAAGGCGTACGGCATGGGCAAACTGATCGAGCACCTCGGCCTGGCCATCGAAGAGGTGCTCTTCGTCGGCGACCGCCTCGACGAGGGCGGCAACGACTACCCGGTGAAGGCGATGGGTATCCGCTCCGTGGCGGTGACCCGCTGGCAGGACACCGCGGACTACGTCGAGCGGCTGCTCACCACGCTGCCGGACGGTGTACCCGGGGACGTTTAGGATCATCGCAGCCCCGCCCGCGTTTGGAAGGAGCGTCCGGTGTCGCTGGACACGCAGTTGCTGGAGATCCTCGCGTGCCCAGACACGCATCACGCACCCCTGGAGTACGACGCCGCCGCCGAGACCCTGACCTGCACCGAGTGCGGCCGGATCTTCGAGGTGCGAGACGGCATCCCGGTGCTGCTGCTGGACGAGGCCCGTACCCCGGAGGGCGAGCCCCCTACCCCTGAAGGCGAGAAATGAGCGCGAGCGTGCGCGGCCGCCGCACGGTCGACGAGGCACTGTTGGACAACCCCGACGCCCTGGCGGAAAACGACCCAGGCGGCATGCTGCGGGCCACCGCTTCCGCGGGCGCGCAGGTCCGCGAGACGGCGGCGCTCGCCGCGGAGGCCAACCTGGCCGCGCTGAGTGACGAGGGCCGCCCGCGTGCCGTCGTGATCGCGGGCATCGGCACCGCTGGCCGCACCGGCGAGATCCTCGCGACGGTCGCCGGCCCCCGCTGTCCCGTCCCCGTGATCGCGCACCGCAGCGCCGGCGTGCCCGGCTGGGTCGGCGCCGCCGACGTGGTGATCGCGGTCAGCGCCTCCGGCCGCAGCCCCGAGGCGCTCGGCGCCGCCGAGGCGGCCGCCCGCCGGGGCGCGCGCCTCGTGGCGGTCGGCGCGCCCGACTCGCTGCTCCAGTCGGTGGCGGAGGGCGCGCGGGCGCCGTTCATCCCGGTGCCTCGGCGGGCCCCGGCCCGCGCCAGCCTCTGGGGGCTGACGGTGCCGGTGCTGCTGGCCGCCCGCACGTTCGGCCTGGTGAAGGTCAACGAGGCCGACCTGGCCGAGACCGCGTCGCGGCTCGACGCGGACGCCGATCGCTGCCGCCCGACGGCCGAGTCCTTCGTCAACCCGGCGAAGTCGCTGGCGCTGGGCCTGGCCGGCTCGGTGCCGATCGTGTGGGGCTCGTCGCCGCTGGCCGCGGTGGCCGCCCGGCGCTTCGCCGACACGATCTCCGCGAACGCCCGCTACCCCGTGGTCGCCGGCGCTCTGGGTGAGGCCGGCCGCGGTCGGGTGGGCCTGCTCGACGGCGTCTTCGGCGGCCTGGTGGAGTCGTCCCGCGACATCTTCGCCGACGAGGGGGAGGAGCAGGACGTCACGCGGCTTCGCGTGGTGCTGCTCCGCGACGGCGGCCTCGGCAACGAGGAAGACGCCGACGAGCCGGTCGCGGTCGAGGAGCGGCGGGCCGACGCGGTGCAGACGCTGGCCGAGCGGCGCGGTGTCCGCTGCGACGTGGTCACCGCCGAGGGCGGCTCACCGCTGGAGCGGCTGGCCTCGCTGGTCGCCGTGCCCGACTTCGCCTCGATCTACCTCGCTCTCGCACACGGACTCGACCCCATGGCCGTGCCGGCCGTCACCGAGATGAAGGAGCTGAGCAACCCGTGAGTACCTCCGGCGGCACCAGAGCGATCATCGCAGCGCTGCTGGCAAACCTGGGTATCGCGGTCACGAAGTTCCTCGCGTGGCTGCTCACCCAGTCGTCGTCGATGCTGGCCGAGTCGATCCACTCCGTGGCCGACTCCGGCAACCAGGCGCTGCTGCTGCTCGGCGGGCGCCGGGCGCGGCGGGAGGCCACCCCGCAGCACCCCTTCGGGTTTGGGCGGGAGCGCTACATCTACGCGTTCATCGTCTCGATCGTGCTCTTCAGCCTCGGCGGATGCTTCGCGTTGTACGAGGCGTACCACAAGTGGGGTCACCGGGACGAGGGCATCACACAGTGGCACTGGGTGCCGGTGGTCGTGCTCTCGGCCGCGATCGTCATGGAGTCGTTCTCGTTCCGTACGGCGATCGTCGAGTCCAACCACGTGCGGGGCAAGGCATCGTGGGTCCAGTTTGTCCGCCGGGCCCGGGCGCCCGAGCTGCCCGTGGTGCTGCTGGAAGACCTCGGTGCGCTGGTCGGTCTGATCTTCGCGCTCATCGGCGTGTCGATGACGCTGATCACCGGTGACGGCACCTGGGACGCGCTCGGCACCGCGGCCATCGGCATCCTGCTGGTCACGATCGCGATCGTGCTCGCATTGGAGACCAAGAGCCTGCTGCTCGGGGAGAGCGCCACCCCCGAAGACGAGGCCAAGATCGTGGAAGCGATCACCACGGGCCCGGAGGTCGAGCGGGTCATCCACATGAAGACGCTGCACCTCGGCCCGGAGGAGCTGCTGGTCGCGGCGAAGATCGCGATTCGCGGGCACGAGAGCGGCGAGGACATCGCGCGGCACATCAACTCGACCGAGGCGCGCATCCGCGCGGCCGTCCCGATCGCCCGGGTCATCTACCTCGAGCCGGACATCTACCAGGTGCCGGCCGAGACCGCCCCGGCCGCGGGCTGAGCGGTGCGCCGCCTGTCCGGCCGCGTCCGGCCGTACGCGTGGGGTTCCCGCACCGCGATCGCACGGTTGCAGGGGCGGCCGGTGCCCAGCGAGGGGCCGGAGGCGGAGCTGTGGCTGGGCGCCCATCCGGGCGACCCCGCCACGGTCGACGGGGCGAGCCTGGCCGACCTGATCGCCGCCGAGCCGGAGGGCATGCTCGGCGGCGAGGTGGTGGCGCGCTTCGGCCCGCGCCTGCCGTACCTGATGAAGGTGCTCGCCGCCGCCGCGCCGCTGTCGCTCCAGGCGCACCCGGACGCGGAGCAGGCGCGGGAGCGGTTCGCGGCCGGGCATCCGAGCTACGTCGACGCGTACCACAAGCCCGAGCTGCTCGTGGCGGTGTCGGATTTCGAGGCGCTGTGCGGGTTTCGCGACCCCGCGGCGTCCGCCGCCGCGCTGTCCACTATGGATGCACCCGCACTCAAGCCGGTCGTCGCCGCGCTCGGCCGGGGCGACCTCCGCGCCGCGATGGCCGACCTCGTCGCGCTACCGGCGGCCGCGGTCACCGAGGCGACGGCGGGGCCCGACGCGCCCGCGCTCGTCCGCCGGCTCGCCGCCGGCTATCCGGGCGATCCCGGGGTACTCGTGGCGCTGTTGCTCAACCACGTCACGCTCGCGCCCGGCGAGGCGATCTGGATGCCGGCCGGAAACCTGCACGCGTACCTCGAGGGCACCGGCGTAGAGATCATGGCGGCCAGCGACAACGTGCTGCGCGGCGGTCTGACGCCCAAGCATGTCGACGTGCCCGAGCTGCTGCGGGTGCTGCGCTTCGAAGTGCTGGCCGACCCGGTCGTGCGTCCCGAGCAGGTGGGTCCGGGGATCGTGCGGTGGCCGGCGCCGGTGGAGGAGTTCGCCCTGCACCGCGTGCGGCCGACCGCCGGTGCCGCGGTGCTGCCGGTGCTCGGGCCGCGGGTAGTGATCTGCCTGGCCGGCGACCTGATCGTCGACGACGGCGCAGGCGAGGTGGCGCTGGCCGGTGGCGAGGCGGCCTTCGCCACGGCCGGTCCCGCCGCGCTCACGTTCGTCGGATCCGGAGAGGCGTACGTCGCGTCCGTGCCGGCGTAACTCTGGGCTTCTGGGGTGGGCTCCGTTCCCACCTAGGCGTTTGCGCCATTCGCACACACGTACAGATCAAGAAATTTCCTGATTCGCTTGACACCGCCATAGCGCAATGTAACGCTATAACCACGCAGCGTTATCGCGACGAAAGGTCCGAGTCACGCGCGGGGGAACCAAACCGGGGGGATGCGCGGGGCGGTGGGAGTTGAGCGGAGAGCCCGCTCATGACCCGCCGCCCCGCGCGCTGCGTAGAGTGCCCCGATCCGAGCCCTCTATTTGCGCTTGAGGCCGCCCGCGTATGGTGGTTGCTCGTTGCAACGGACGCGTTCGACAGGAGCTTTCATGACCAGCACTCTGCCGGCGCCGGACGCGTCGGCCTCGGCCCGCCCGCGCACCGTCGCCGAAGGCGACTACAAGGTAGCGGACCTGTCGTTGGCCGGTTTCGGTCGCAAGGAGATCCAGCTCGCGGAGCACGAGATGCCCGGGCTGATGGCCTT
>NZ_JCADBM010000028.1:0-154627 GCF_059359075.1 Phytohabitans sp. LZ39
CGTCATCCTATGGGCCTGGCACCGGCACTCGGTCTACCGGGATCGATACCTAGCCATGGCCAACGACCCCCTCTGGCACCACCTGACGTTCGTACGAATCCAGTCCCGCAAAGACATCCGCCGCCTGCTGAACAGCATCAACTCTGTTCCATAGACTCGGGCCCGTCACCACGTGGATCGGCACCCGTAGGTGGTACGCGCTGGGCCACGAAGACCACCGGATTCTCTCCCCCGGCAAGCCCACGCCGAAGCAGAAGACCACGCTGCGGGCGGGCCAAAGATGCCCCGGCGCTGAGTCTTCGCCCGCTCGACAGTCGGCATGAGGCCGAATCCGTCTGCCGTCAACGCGCTACCCACCACCGCGGACTAGCCTCGTCAGCGACGGTCGTCGCGGATCTGGTAGACGCGCTCGCGGCTGATCCTCGCGGCCTTGGCGGTAGCGGTGGCGCCCAGGGCGGTCGGCGACTGCGCTTGCTTGACGACGAACCGCCATGCGGCCTCGGTCTTCTTGGCCTGCGCCTCAGCGGCCTCCCGAGCCGCAGTTGCATCCTCCACGATCAGCCGCCAGTCAACCGGCTCGACCTCTACGACGGGCGCGTCGAAACCACCGACGGCTCTCCATCCCGTGGAGGCGATTGACCAGCCATTGTTGGCGAGGGTGGTGATGGCGTCATCGTGGTTCGCCTGGTCTGCGCCGCCCGCGAGAGTTCGGACGGGGTATGCCACGACGGCTTGACCAGCCAGGTCGCCGTCCTCGTGGGCGTAGACCGTGACCTGCAACTGGTGGCCGCCGCGGACGGCGTTGGTGAGGCGCGCGGTGTATCGGATCTGGCCAGTCATGCGTAAAGCATGCTACACAAGTCGGCGCCTGTCAAGCGCGCTACACCATGTCCAGATTTGATCGTCATTCACCCACGACGCGGACGGCTACCGCCGGCGTGAGCTGGTGGAGGCGCGCCCGAGGGCGGCCCGGGCCTCAACGTCGACGAACCATGGGTGGCGGCCATGGCCAGCCATACCGCCGATTGGCGGATTTGCCCCCGTCGCCCCGACAGAGGAGCAGCGCATCATCCGAACTGCAGCAGCGCAGACCGCCCGGCGCGCACGGACCGCGGCATGACAGTGCGACTGTCGGGCGCTTTGTGATCGAGCCGGTCAACCCGGGGGGCAGCCGAAGCAAACAGGTGCACTGCGTCGCTCTTCACGCGCACCGATGTGCCCTTCACCATTTCGCACGATAGACATACTCTGGTCGTCGTGGCTACGAAACTGCTCCGAGTACCGGCATTGCGACGCTGCAAGGGTACCTCAGGAGTACACGCACTACAGGCTCGTGTTCGTTTGGACCGAGCATGGGCTCAACTTCGTGTCGACGTGGGCCAAGATCAACATACATCGGCGGTGGATGAATTCTGGGTCACCTGGATCGATGAGGTTGAAAGGCAGCTAGTCATCGGCCCGCATCCTTGGTTCGCGCGACTTCACGAATACTCGACATCCTGCGAAGAATATCTTCAGAAACTCCGGTCATGGATGCTCTACCGAGATCCGAGCGCCCCGCGACTCGCGATTGTGAGGCTGAGAGCGTGGGAGCTCACCGCACTGAGTTCGGTAGATGCCAGGACTGCCGCGTTTCGACTCTCCCTGCTATTCGAGGCCCGCGCTGCGCGAGCGCGCCACGCAGAGAGAGCACGGTTATACCGTGAGGCAGCAGATCTCTGCCAGCTCGAATCAGCGACACCCCAAGATCTTGCGAGGCGTCGATCGGTGCTCCTGTCGCGAGCAGAGGCTACATTAGGATTTGATGCCCGAGCGACGGACGGCGAATTGCGTGCTGCAGTCGAACACTTCAGGGAAGCATTGGCTTTCGCGCAACAGGCAGACGAGATTTACCACGTTGAGGACGATACCCACCTTCCATATTTGGAGTGGTGGTGACCGTCGTCGCGGCACCGCCGCCAGGTAGCGGGACGTCACCGAGAGGCTGTCTTCGCATCCCTGGCAGTCGGCGTGGGCCAGGAAGTCCTTCCTGACCCAGAGCAGAATCCAGTCAGAGAAGCACTCGAAGGCTGCAAGGAGCATGGTCATAAAGATGATGGTGGCGGTGCCAGCGCCAATTGCATCGCGGCCGGTAGTCGACCACGGCATAGGGCCGCGCGCCCACTTCGGCCAACCTTCTGTGGTACATCCAGTCCTTACCGCCACTAGTGTAACGCTTCGCGCATCGGTCTCACCCATCTCCAGTAATGACTGGCGAGCAGGCCGAACACTAAAGCGGCCGATAGCCATGAAAGCACTGCCGACGATGGTTGCGGCAACGACGAAAGTGCATAGATAAGGAGCGTCGCACTCAGCACTAGCCCAATGGAATCCAGCCAGACCAGAAGCCGGGGGTGAACCGCGATTACGAGCTGCGCGTCCCGGGTGGATTCCAACTCGCCGGCGGTGGCGTTCCGCGCGTAGTTGATCGCTGCCACCACCCCTATGCCAATCGTGCAGGTGTAGAAGAATAGGAACTCCGTGATCGTGCCGTCCAATGCGGCGATCATCAGGCCCTGTCCGGCGCCCAGCAGGAAAGGAACCAAAGCGTCGATCGTGCGAGGTATCCATGCATACATGGTCGACCCGATGACGTACTCCTGCCAGATGATAACGATCAGTATAAAGATAGCGGCAGTGCGGCCAGCGCGATCAGCACCTATGTGACGGTAGTCTGTGCCGACCGCCTGAACCAGAAAACCGAGCGCCACGCCCTGAATGATGCTGATCAAGGTTAGGTAGATATCGCGAAAAGAATTCTCAACCCGCTTAACAGCCTTGGCCCGAGCATCTTCGGTCACAAACACCATGGTGCCTCACCAAAGCAAGGAGGCCAAGAGCCGCACCAGTGGCTCCAGCCTTGAGGATGCGGATCAATCGCGTCCCGCAGATTCGTTCGTCTAGGTGTGAGGTGCGAGTGGCTGAGCAAGCACCCTCTCATCGACACGATCGGGTGCACTGTTCTCGGCAGAAGAGTGAGCCGATCAAAGGCTCACACGTGCCGAGCCGTAACACGTCGTAGTCGGCCCATCCCTGCAGATAGCACACCCGCCAGACTGGAGCTTGTTGGGCGCGGTGCCCTCGTCACGCTCCCCATCTACCGATCGATAGGTGGGGACGCCTCCAGCTCACCGCCCCTTGACGAAGCCTCACCTGCCCCACCGCTGACCAGCGGCAACGCGGCCGGTGGTCGCAACGTGGTCGCACCCGAACACAATCATGATGACCTCCAGGAGCACTCGATGCCAGGAGGTCGTCATGAGACCGAATCCGAACCGCGGCCGGGTGTACCGCCGCTGCGGTTGCCGCGACGAGCACGGCCGGCAACTGGGCGCCCGTTGCCCGCAACTGGCCAACCCGCGACACGCAGCTGGGCGTTCGCCGTGGACATGCCCTCACCCGACCGCAAGCGCAAGACCATGCGCCGCAGCGGCTACGACACCCGCGCCGACGCCCGCACGGCCCTGGCCAGGGTGCTGGAATGCGAACACGCCGGCGTCTACCTCGACGACGCGCAGACCTTCGCCGACTACCTGATCGGCTGGCTGGACGCCAAGGCACGTCAGCTCAAGCCGACCACGGTAGCCCGCTACCGCGACTACCTGCGCAACGATCTCCTGCCCGCCTTCGGCGCCATTCGCCTCGAACGCCTGACGCACCAACACGTCGACCAGTTCGTGCGGACCCAGCTTGCCGCAGGCCGCGGCCCGGTCACCCTACGCCGTTGCATCGCCACGCTATCCAGCGCGCTCAACGCCATCCGCCAACGCAGCCTCACCCACAACGCCGCTCGCTACACCGCTATCCCACTCCCCCACCGCGTCGAACGTCCATGTTGGACCACCGAGGAGGCGGCCACATTCCTGGGCTACTGCCACCTGGTCGACGACCCGCTCACCAAGCTCTTCGAGGTGCTGATCTGTACCGGCATGCGCAAAGGCGAAGCACTCGGCCTGCAATGGGCCGACGTCGACCTCGAAGCCCGGCTGCTGTTCGTCCGGCACACCCTCGTCGCCGTCGACAACAGCCGCCTGGTCCTCAGTACGCCGAAGACGCCAGGCAGCCGTGACTGGATCGCGCTGTCCACCCGAGCTGTCCAGGCGCTACGGCGCCGCGGCAGGCGCCATCGCGCCGAAGCCCTCACCGGCACGGCGTCCAACGAACGGGGACTCGTCTTCTGCCGGCCAGAAGGACAGCCGATCCGCCCCGAGCACGTGCTGCGCCACTTCTACGAACTGGCTGAAGCGGCCGGTGTGCCGCTCATCCGGGTCCACGACCTACGTCACCTGGCCGCCACCATCATGAATCGCGTCCGGAGTTCCGCTGGCCATGGTGTCCAAGACCCTGCGGCACTCCACTTTGTCGACCACCGTTGACATCTACGGCCACCTGACCCGCCAAGACGCCGTCGACGCCACCGCAACCGCCCTCGACAACGCCGAGCGCCGGGCCAAAAGTCAACCGTCAACAGGAAGGTGCGCGCATGCGACCACATTGCGACCACAACAGGCCTAAATAAACAGCTGCTGATATGCCACAACCGGCATATCAGCAGCTCAGACTATGTCGGGACGGCGGGATTCGAACCCACGACCCCTTGACCCCAGCGTTGGAACGGCTCCACTATGGAGTATTGCCTCGTGTCGGCCTATATCCTCAAATACAAAGGGACCTGCGAATACTAACACGTCTGTGTACTGGGTGGTGTTGGCCCGTGCTACCACATCGGATGTAATTGATCTCCGCTGTGAGCGCGTTCGTTAGCGGCTCCAGTCAAGTGCAGCCCCTGATGCCCCCGTCCACACTGGACCTGCCTGCGCTAACAAGACGCCGCGCCGGCAACGAGACGCCCACGCGTCGAATCGCGCCTTTCGCTGGATCGCGCAACGGGGCGGACCGAGGCAGACCTGCCGCACTCCGGATCCATCCCGCATCGCGTCGGATGGCGCTCCCCTACACTCGACGGAACACGGGACACATACCCTGCCAACCCGGGACACGTCCCGATCTGCGACACCAGTGGTCGGCACTCGTCCCCGGTCATTTCCCGGTCCCCAGGCCTGCGCAGGATGACGTGGCGGGCCGGCACGATCGGGACGTCATCGACGAACGAGACGCCATGCAGCCGAGATGCAGTCTGACCGGCAAAATCGACCGAGCGCGGTCCCATGACGCTCCGTGCGCACCTTGACTTCGACGGTGTCGTCGGCGGACCATCCCCGCGTGCGCGGGGCCAGCGACGTGCCACTGCTGCTGTGCGGGGACCATCCCCGCGTGCGCGGGGAGCGCCAGCCCATCGCGCTCGACTACCCGGAGATCTCCAGATCATCCCCGCGTGCGCAGGGAGCGCGGTATGCCGGTCTGGCTGTTCCTCCTGGATGAGGGACCATCCCCGCGTGCGCGGGGAGCGCGAGTAGCCCTCACCCTCGGCCTCCACGCGGGCAGGACCATCCCCGCGTGCGCGGGGAGCGCGCCCAGGCCGCAAGGTAATCGCCCTTTGGCATGGGACCATCCCCCCGTGCGCGGGGAGCGCGATCTGGTCGACCACGCCCGACTTGTAGGCTACGGACCATCCGCGTGCGCGGGGAGCGCGCACCCGTCGCGATCACAACGGACGCTAGGGACGGACCATCCCCGCGTGCGCGGGGAGCGCGCGTTCATCGACGGCCTGGAGCAGATCGCCGCGGGACCATCCCCGCGTGCGCGGGGAGCGCTCAGCGCTGACCAGGGGTGCGCGTGTCAACGGCGGCATACCGAACCACCCCGCGTGCGCGGGGAGCGCGACATTCTCGTCAATAACGCCGGCCGTACCCGAGGACCATCCCCGCGTGTATGGGGAGCGCATCCAGGTCGCGTCGTCGACCAAGGGCTTGTGGGACCATCCCCGCGTGCGCGGGAGCGCTGGCGTCCAGGGTGACCGTGACGTCCGGCGTGGGACCATCCCCACGTGCGCGGGGAGCGACATAGGCTGTGGCTGCGGTCGATCAAGCAAGGAACCACCATCCCCGCGTGCGCGCCCACTCCGTACTCAGGACCATCCCCGCGTGCGCGGGGAACGCGGCACCCAGAGGTTGACCTCGCACTCGTGAAAGGGACCATCCCCGGCGTGCGCGGGGAGCGTACCGCCGAACTACACGAAGATCACGCCCGGTCCGGACCATCCCCGCGTGCGCGGGGAGCGCGTAGTTTGCTCGGGCCAGACAACCCGCTCGGCGGGACCATCCCCGCGTGCGCGGGGAGCGCGGTGCACAGCCAGTCCTTCCCGCCGTGGTCGTGGGACCATCCCCGCGTGCGCGGGGAGCGCGCTCCCGTAGCCGGAACCGTTGGCAGGCTTGGGGGACCATCCCCGCGTGCGCGGGGAGCGCGTGCAGTGTTCGGTCGTGGCGGCCTATTGCGCGGGACCATCCCCGCGTGCGCGGGGAGCGCTCACCGCATACTGCTGCCACGGACCTGGGGATGGGACCATCCCCGCGTGCGCGGGGAGCGCCATCGGTCGGACGCGCGGTTCCGGTCGTGCAACGGACCATCCCCGCGTGCGCGGGGGGCGCGACGACTGCGTGGCCGTCTGGTCGCGGGTCGCGGGACCATCCCCGCGTGCGCGGGGAGCGCGACGACTGCGTGGCCGTCTGGTCGCGGGTCGCGGGACCATCCCCGCGTGCGCGGGGAGCGCTGCCGGGTGACCCGGCGGGCCTTCCGGTTCGGGGGACCATCCCCGCGTGCGCGGGGAGCGCATCTGGCCGGCCACACCGACCAGGGCGCGCAGGGGACCATCCCCGCGTGCGCGGGGAGCGCCATCCTGCCCGGCCAGGTATATGACGTCGTAGGGGACCATCCCCGCGTGCGCGGGGAGCGCGATCTGGCCCATCACATGCAGCCGCCGAAACTGGGACCATCCCCGCGCACGCGGGGAGCGCATCCACTTCTGCTGCGGGATGACCGCGTACCACGGACCATCCCCGCGTGCGCGGGGAGCGCGCCTGTACCGCCTGCTCGACGGTCGTGTCCTCGGGACCATCCCCGCGTGCGCGGGGAGCGCGTACGACCACGGGCGGAAGGTCATCGGGTCACGGGACCATCCCCGCGTGCGCGGGGAGCGCGGGTCGTGCCGGTGGCCTGCCCTCTGGCACCCGGCACCATCCCCGCGTGCGCGGGGAGCGCGTCAGGCCGGCGCAAAGCTTCATCTTCGCCGCGGGACCATCCCCGCGTGTGCGGGGAGCGCGTACTCCTTGACCGCGTCGCCTACCGGCGACAGGGACCATCCCGCGTGCGCGGGGAGCGCCGGCCGCCCCCCAAAGGGAGCGGCCGCTGTTCGGGACTATCCCCGCGTGCGCGGGGAGCGCTCGATCGCCGCACCGAACGGGTCCTTGCCCCACGGACCATCCCCGCGTGCGCGGGGAGCGCTCGGCGAGGTCCGCGGCCGGGGTAACGGGCGCGGGACCATCCCCGCGTGCGCGGGGAGCGCCATAAAGAAGTCGACCGCGCCGTGGTAGGCGCCGGACCATCCCCGCGTGCGCGGGGAGCGCGCGGCCGGCAACCGGCAGACCGGGGACGCGGACGGACCATCCCCGCGTGCGCGGGGAGCGCAGCCACGGTGCCCCCTTCCTGGTGGACGGGGGGGGGGACCATCCCCGCGTGCGCGGGGAGCGCGGGCATGATCCCTCCTCGGGATCTCGGGGGTGGGGACCATCCCCGCGTGCGCGGGGAGCGCCGGGCCGCTCAACGGTCGCCCGGGCCCGGACCGGGACCATCCCCGCGTGCGCGGGGAGCGCGACCCGTACTTGACGACCGCGAGCAGATCCCCGGGACCATCCCCGCGTGCGCGGGGAGCGCGCGCAGCTTGAGCTTGATCACCACGCAGCCCGGGGGACCATCCCCGCGTGCGCGGGGAGCGCGGGTGGAGGAGATCTACGCCGCGCTGGCCGGCTGGGCCCTGCTGCGGCAGCGCGGCGACGGGTTCGGTGCGCGCCTGGCCCACGCTCACCTCGACGCGACCGCGTTGCAGCCCGGCCACCCGGTGTTGCAGATCGGCATGGACACACCGCAGGTGACGGCCGACCTGCTCGCCGACGCGGCGCAACGGCTGGCGGACGCCGACGCGGTGCTCGGCCCGGCGCGAGACGGCGGCTGGTGGGCGCTCGGGCTGCGCGACGCCCGCCATGCCCAAGCGCTGCGCGATGTACCGATGTCCACACCGGACACCGGCCGCCTCACCCGGCTGGCGCTGACCGGAAGGGGACTGCGGGTGGCTGACCTGCCGGTGCTATCCGACGTAGACACGTGGTCGGACGCGCTCGCGGTGGCGACGGCGGTGCCTGGGTCGCGCTTCGCCGGCGCCGTCGCCGAGACCGGCGGTGGCGGCACGCCGACCGCGTGGGAGGGCGCGCACGCAGGGGCCGGGCCGGTGTGGTTGGTGGGAAACGACCAGTGGCGTACCCGCCTGCCCGTGTGGCGGTGGCGGGCCACACCGGAAGCCGCCGTCCGGGATCTGCTGGGCCGGTGCACCGGACCGACGCTGGACGTCGGGTGCGGGCCCGGGCGGCTGACCGCGGCGCTGGCCGCCCAGGGCGTCGCCGCTCTCGGCATCGACACCTCCGCCGGCGCCATCGCCCAGGCCCGCCGCCGCGGTGGCAGCACCCTGCGCCGCGACGTGTTCGCTCCGCTGCCCGCCGAAGGGCGGTGGGCGCACATCCTGCTCGTCGACGGCAACATCGGCATCGGCGGCGACCCGGTCACGCTCCTGCGCCGCTGTGCCGCCCTGCTGCGGCCCGGCGGCACCGTCCTCGCCGAGGTCGACCCGGCAAACACCGGCCTGTGGCGGGGGTACGCCCACCTGGCCTTCGGGCACTCCGCCGTCCGGACGCCCTCGTTTCGGTGGGCCCGCCTCGGCGTCGCGGCGATCCACCGGCTCGCCGCCACGGCCGGGCTCACCGTGCGCGCGGTGGTGCACCGGGACCGGCGCTGGTTCGCCGAGCTGGAACGGCCATGAGGGTACGCATCCCTCGCCCAGAGGACTTCCGGGCGCCGGCGCACACGCCCGCGGTCACCGCTCGGGTCGGGCTGTGGCTCGGCATCGCGTTCGGACTGTGCTTCCTGACCGGCCTGGCCAGCCACTATGCCCAGCATCCGCCGGGCTGGTTCACCTGGCCCACCCGACCGGTGAGCCTGTACCGGATCACCCAGGGCGTACACGTGCTCTCCGGCATCGCCGCGATCCCGCTGCTGCTGGCCAAGCTGTGGAGCGTTTACCCGCGCCTGTTCATCCGCCCGCCCCGACGCCCACCGTCCCTTGTGGTCACCCACGCGGCCGAGCGGCTTTCCATCCTCGTCCTACTGTGCGCCGCGTTCTTCGAGCTGTCGACCGGCCTGTTCAACGTCGCCCAGTCGTACCCGTGGTCGTTCTTCTTCATCGAGAGCCACTACGCGGTCGGCTGGATCGCGGTGGGCGCGCTGGCCGTACACATCGCGGTCAAGTTGCCGCGCGCCCGGACCGGCCTCGGTACGCGGCCGGACGGCGACCGGCGGGCGTTCCTGCGCACTGCGTGGGCGGCGTCCGCCGTGGCCGTGCTCGCCACCGCCGGCATCACCGTGCCGTGGCTGCGCCGTGTCTCCGCGCTCGCGTGGCGGTCGGACGGCGGCCCGCAGGGGCTGCCCGTCAACCGCACCGCGGCGGCGGCCGGCGTCGACGTGCCCGAGGGCTGGCGGCTGGAGATCGTCTGGCCGGGCGCCCGCCACGCGTTCACGCTCGCGGAGCTCGCCGCGCTGCCGCAGCACACGGCCACGCTCCCGATCGCCTGCGTCGAGGGCTGGAGCGCCACCGCGCGGTGGACCGGCGTGCCGGTGCGAGACCTCTTCGCCGCGGTTGGCGCCCCCACCGGCCGGGCGGTACGGGTCGCGTCGCTGGAGCGCGCCGGGCTGTACGCCACCAGCACCCTGCCCGCCCCGCACGCCGCCGACCCGCTGACCCTGCTCGCGCTCCGGGTCAACGGGCAGGTGCTGGACGCGGACCACGGCTACCCGTGCCGGATCATCGCCCCGAGCCGCCCGGGCGTGTTGCAGACCAAGTGGGTCACCCGACTGGAGATCCGGTGAAGGCCGTCCGTCTCCTGCTCGCCGCGGCCGGTATCGGGTTGGCCGCGTACGGCGGCTGGCTGCTCGTGCCGCAACTGCCGGCCGCCGCGACCTGGCTGATCGCCGGCCCGATCCTGCACGACGCGGTGGCCGCACCGCTGGTCGGCCTCACCGGCCTCGCCCTCGGCCGTGTCCTGCCCGGCCGGGCATGGCGGCGCTGGATCGCGGCCGGCCTGGCCGTCACCGCGACGCTGCTGCTCATCGCCATACCCCTGCTCTGGCGACCCCATCCCGCGCCGCCCAACCCCGGCCTCCAGGACCGCGACTACCCGGTGCAGCTGGCCATCTGGCTCGCCGTCCTCTGGACCGGTATCGCGCTCGGCGCCACGGCCAGCCACCTGCGTCGACGGCACCTCCCGCGCGGGACCGGCGAGCACCTGGAAGCGGGCTGACACTTGAGTGACGCTGTTGTAAGGGCTCGGTAAGGGTTGGTCGGTCGGTACCAGTGGTTGGATGATGCGGTCTCATCCATACACGCGCGGAGGTTGCGATGTCGCGGGTCGGGCACACCATTGCGGCTGCCACTGTCGCGTTCCTGCTCGCCGGTTGCGGCGGTGACGCCACACCGGGATCCGCCGGCGACCCGACCGTGACCACGGCGAGCACACTCCCGGCGTCGACGCCCACAGGCGGATCTGTCGCGGTGCCGCAGGCGCTGACCTTCACCACACAGACGGTGGACGGCAAGCCGTTCGACGCCGCCACTCTGGCCGGCAAGCCGGTCGTGTTGTGGTTCTGGGCAGCGTGGTGCCCGCGCTGCCGCGCGGCGGCCGACGACGTGGCCGGCGTCCAGCGGGACTTCGCCGATCGGGTCCATGTGGTAGGGGTGGCCGGGCTGAACAGCGGGGCGGAACCTATGCGCAGGTTCGTCGCCGATCAGGGCATCAGCGGTTTCGTCAACCTCGCCGACGACGAGGGCGAGATATGGCGGCGGTTCGGTGTCACCACGCAGGAGTACTACGTGCTCCTCGACACAGCCGGCACGGTGGTCCACAAGGGACCGTTGACACCGGACGCGCTCCGCGACCGGGTCACCGCACTGGCCGGCTGAGGACGAAGCTGGTGCCGGACGCCCCGTACGCCCTCGCGTTGGCCGCTGGGCTGCTGGCCGCGGTCAACCCGTGCGGGTTCGCGCTGTTGCCGGCGTACCTGTCGTTCCTGGTCCTGGACGACGGCGATACGGACGCCGGCGGCCGCGGCCGCGCGGTCGGCCGGGCGCTGCTGCTGACCGCGGCGATGACGGTCGGGTTCGTCGCGGTGTTCGGGGCGTTCGGGCTGCTGGCCGCACCGACCGCGGACGTGGTCGCCCGGCACCTGCCTTGGGTGAGCGTCGTCATCGGCGTGGTCCTCGCGGGCGCGGGCGGCTGGTTGCTGACCGGCCGGCAGCTACCCACATTCGGCCTCAAGATTGGCGCCGGGCCGCAGGTGAGGCGCCGGTTCGGCTCGATGGCGCTGTTCGGTGCCTCCTATGCGATCGCCTCGTTGGGCTGCACCATCGGCCCGTTCCTCGCGGTCGTGGTGGCCGGTTTCCGCACCGACTCGATCGCCGCCGGCGTCGGGCTGTTCCTCGCCTACGCCGCGGGGATGGCCCTGGTCGTCGGCGCGGTCGCTCTAGCCGTCGCCCTGGCCCGCACCTCACTGATACGCGGGCTACGCCGTGCCGCCCCGGTCATCAGCCGGGCCGCCGGGGCGTTGCTGCTGCTCGCCGGCGCCTACGTGGCCTGGTACGGGTGGTACGAGATCCGCATCTTCCGCGACGCGGACACCACCGACCCGATCATCGACAACGCCGCCCGAGTCCAGGCCACCGCGTCGGCCTGGCTCGACCGCGTTGGCCCGGCAACCGTCGCCGCCACCGTGGCGGTCCTACTCATCGCCACCGCGGTAATTCCACTGCTACGCCGGACCCGACGGTAGACCTCAGCGCAGGAGACTCTGACTCGCTACTGGGCGCCGGACGGCGAACGAGCCCGGTCGCCGCGGCGGCCGGGCCCTTCCCTCCGATCTGGATGGTCAGCGGACGTTGAGGAACCATTCGCCGATGTACCCGTCGCAGAAGTACTCGTAGTAGTCGGGCGTGGCGACCAGGCGGTCACCCTCAGCCTGGCATTCCTGCTCGGTCTGGAACGGGCCGAAGAAGTCCCACTCGGGTGCGGCCTTCAGGTAGTTGGCGGCGACGTGGTCCGCCACCCGGGTCCCCGTGGCCATGCCCTGGTCGGCGTCGAACTGGTAGTGCACCCCGAGGTAGATGCGGCTCCGCGCGTCCTCGGTCGCGGCCGCGCTGAAGGTGGTGAACGTGCGGGTCACGCCGATGGCGTGCGGGTCCTCAGTGGTCGCGGTGAACGTGATGTTGTCGGTGCCGAAGTAGTGCCGCATGGCACCCGCCCAGGCCGCGCCGAAGGTCGCATGGCCCGAGACGTACGCGGGGAACGGCGGTGAGAAGTTGACTCCGGCGGCCGTTGCGGACAGTGGCTCCCAGCCCGGCTCGGCCATAGTGGCTGAGTTGTTGTCGGTGTCGGCGAGGCGGATCGCGGTCTCCGGCCGCCACAGGTCAACGGCCGTCTGGTACTTGGCGTCCCACGAGGCGATGCCCGCGTCGGCCATGGAGAGCGCTACGAGGGCGAAAAGGCGCGCGTTCTGGAACTCGGTTAGCTGCCGCTGCTTGGCCACGATCTGGGTGTGCGCGTAGTGCTGGCCCGGCGGCTTGTACGTGCCATCCAGGTCGTTGGCCCAGAACCACGCGATCCGCGTCTGCTCGGCGGTCCGGGTCGAGCCGGTCTCCCGCCCGAGCTGCTTGACCTCGTTGACCTGCGCGGCGTAAAGCGGGCTGGCCAGCAGTTGGGCGGTGCTGGCGAAGCCGCCCGGCAGCGGCGGCCGTACCTGGGAGCCGGAGGTCAGCGCGAACGGTCGCACCAGGCCCCAGTTCGGCGAGGCCGCGTTGCCGGACCCGGTGGGTCGCCAGTCGCCCGGGTTGGTGCCCGGCGTGTAGGGGGTGTTGTTCGCCGAGCCGTCGTTGGCCCGCGCGTTGAGCATCGCCTGGGCGGCCGCGTTGCCGACCCGGATCGACTCGGTCTGCCCGGGCGACGGCGTCCGCCCCTCCTGCGCGGCGGTGAGGTCGGCGTCGAAGTTGAACTGGGGGAACACCGACCGGAGCACTGATACGGCGGCGTAGTCGATCATCGTGACGTGGAACAGGTTGACGCCGTTCGGGATGTCGACGCGCACCAGGTACGGCTCGGAGTCGCAGCCGAGACCCTGCCGCTCGTTCTCCTCGCAGGAGAACGACGTCACCGCGTCGTAGATCGCGCCGTGCATCATCGCGCCCGCCCGGGACAGCGTGGTGGGCGGCCCGCCGGCCTGGCGGTACGTGCGCAGCAGTACATCGTTCCAGAACAGCACATGGTCGGCGGGCGGTGCGGCGGCGGCCGGACCCGGCGTCGCCAGGAGCATGCCCGCCGCGGCGCAGACGGCCGCGAGCAGCACCGCACCGACTCTGCGTTTGATCGCTATGTGAGCCACTGGTTTCCCTCCCCGTTTCGTTCACGTGGTCGGTGCGGAGTCTTGGTGTAGGCACTACGGGTCCGCTACGTCCCGGCTACGGCGTCACTATCGGTTCGCTATCCACGCCGGCGGTTCGCTTTTCCACGCCGGGTCTTACCGGTTGCTTACGGAGATCCGTGGGCCCAGGCGGATCGGCGGCGGCCGTGCTGCACTGACTGAGACATTCACGGCCATCCACCTAGGGAAGGAGCCCAACGATGTCCGTAGCCACAACCCGGACCGCCGCCGGCAGTGCCGTCGTCGGCCTGGTGCTCGGTCTCGCGCTGGCGCCCGCCGCGCAGGCCGGCCCGCGCCCCGGCGTGCCGGCCACGCTGCGCCTGTCCTCCGGTCCGTACGCCGGCTTCGACCTCTGCGGTGGCGGCGCACCGACCGCCACGACCAGCGGTCCGGCGCTCGCCGCCACGCCGACCGCGCCTGGCGGCGGCTACTCGCCGCCCGGGACGCCGTACCCGACCGTGGGCGCCACCTTCGAGGTCGCCCGGCCCGGCACCGCGGCCTTCCTACGGCAGGACGTGCGGCCGTTCAACGGCTTCACCCTGCTGTACGAGGTGCCCGCCGGCACCCTGGCCGACGGCGACTACCGGTGGCGGCTGCGCGCCGTCGACCACGGCGTGGCGTCGGCGTGGTCCGCCTGGTGCGACTTCGAGGTTCGCACGTGATCGATTTTTCGTAGCGATGCCGTAACGGTCCGCGTCGGACTTGTCGGACCTGCCTCGTAGCGCGGCCAGTGATCGCCTCGTACGCTTCCATGCAAAGCACACTCGCGCTTACGGGGAGCTCGGGGAGGGCTGCGTGGGGGCTATCGCTTCGCCATTTTCGGTGCCGGTTGCCAATGTTCGGCAAAACCCTCTGGCCACCGTGGACTTCCGCGTCCTCGGTCCGGTGGAGGTGCTGCGCCAAGGGGTGCTGGTGCCGGTCCGCGGTGGCCGGGCCCGCGCGCTCCTGGCGCTGCTGCTGGTCAACGCCAACACGATCGTCAGCGGCGCGCAGATCGTCGACGCGGTGTGGGGCGAGCGCCCGCCCTCGACCGTGCGTACGCAGGTGCACGTCAGCGTCTCGAGCCTGCGCAAGCTGCTCGCCGGCGTGGGTGGGGCTTCGATCCAGACCCACCCCGCCGGCTACCGGCTGGCGGCCGATCCGCAGCGGATCGACCTGTCGATCTTCCTCGACATGTCCCGGTCCGGCCGGGCCGCACTGCGCCAGCAGCGGGTCGCCGAGGCGGCGCGGACCCTGCACCGGGCGCTGGAGCTGTGGCGCGGCACGGCGCTAGGCGGCGTCCGCGCGTCGTTCGTCCCGTCCACAGTGGTCCGTCTGGAGGAGCACCGGCTCACCGCCTTCGCCGACCGAGTGGCCGCCGACCTCGGGCTGGGCCGCCACCACGACGTCATCCCCGAGCTGCGCTCGCTCCTCGACGAGCGGCCACTGCTCGAACGCGCCCGCGCCCAGCTCATGGTCGCGCTACACCTGGCCGGTCGACGGGGCGACGCGCTCGCCGTGTACCGGGAGGGGTGCGCGCTGCTCCGCACCGAGCTCGGCGTGGATCCCGGCCCCGAGCTGGCCCGCGCACACGGCCACCTGCTACGCGCTCACGTCCCACTGCCGCAGAGAATCACTGGCATCCTGTCCTGACCACCGCGGGGTTCGCGCTGTTGCCGGCGTACCTGTCGTTCCTGGTCCTGGACGGCGATACCGCCAGCGGCACCAGAGGCGGGCGGTTGGCCGGGCACTGCTGCTGAGCGCCGCGATGACGGCCTGGTTCGTCGCGGTGTTCGGGGCGTTCGGGCTGCTGGCCGCACCGACCGCCGATCTGGTGGCATTTAGAGGTCGAGATGGTTGACGATCCAGGTGAGGATGGTGCGAATGATGCTGGCGATGGTGACGGGGCTGGTGAGGGCTGGATTAGGCCTGACCGGATTCCGGTCGTTCCCGTTGTCGAGCGGGCTCAGTGGGTGGCGGATTGGCGGAGTTGCAGGAGCGTTCGCCGCTGATCTGGATCAGTTACGACGGCATGCGGGGTTGTCGATCGCGGAGTTGGCCAAGCGGGCCGGGCAGGGTGCGTCGTCGGTGGGGATCTGCTGCGGGGCACGTGGGTGACGGGAGCCGTCGTGGGACAGGGTGTCCCGGCTCGTTGAGGTGTATGTGGCGGCACTGCCGCCGGGAGCGCTGAACGATGCGGGCGAAGAGACGCGTCGGTTTGGGTGATCTGAAGCGGTGGCGGGGGCAGCACAGCGATCTGGCGCGGCGTCTGACGCATCGCTCGCACAGGCCTGACGCAGCTTCACGAGCTGGCACGAAGGGGGTCCAGGAGCCCGGGCCGGTGGACGACACGGGCCATCGGATGAACGAAGGACTCGACGGATCAGCGGACCATGTCAGTGGGTGCGAAACCGGCATCGCGACGGACGGCGGTGTGGATGTCGGCGATCTGGTCGGGGGTGGCGGACTCGCCGACGAGCAGGCTTTGAATTTCGATGGCGAGGATGATCGCGATGACAACATCCATTTCTACCCCAACCCCGGTTCAGAAATCCCGCCAGACCATGGCGGTGGCGCCCTTGACCTCGATGACCCGCACACGCTCGCCGGGCTCCAGTACCTGGGTGGCGTCGTACGCGCGCGCGGTCCACAGCTCTCCGTCGATCTTGACGAGCCCGTGCTCGATGTCGACCTGCTCGAGGACCAGGCCGGTGGAGCCGGAGATGGCCTGCACACCCATCGGCGTTCCGTCGATCTCCACGTCCGACTGCCGATGGCGCTGGATGATTGGCCGCACCGCGACCAGCGTCAGCACGGAGACGATGGCGAACACCGCGGCCTGCACGGGCACACCAGCACCGAGGGCAGCGGCGATAGCGGCGGCGAACGCGCCGGTCGAAAACATGATCAGGACGAACGTGAACGTAAACATCTCGGCGACCGCGAGCAGTACCCCCAGAACGATCCAGAGAACGGCATCCACCCCTCGATCGTGGCACACCGGGCACTCGGGCGGCCGCGCCAGCGTGCTGACCGTCCTCGCGCTGGCTGATATTGGCGTACCGGAATATGGACCAAAGGCGATCACCGCCAAGCTTGGCAAGATCCGGTCCGTGGTCGGCGCCGACCTACGTCAGCCACCCCGAGGCCACCATGGGCGACCGGGTCGCTCACCTGATCGTCAGTAGGGCAATCGACCTGATCGAGTTCGACGACGAGTACGCCATCGGCAAGATCCGCCGCCGACGCGGTCGGGCGCACCCTGGTGGACTCGGCCCGGCGCACCCGCTACGGCGTCACGTGATCGGCGTCAGACAGTGGCCAGCACTTTCCACGTTCGACCAGGTGGAACGCTTCACCGCCGTCACCTGACCGGGCCCAAGCGAGCTGGCGGCAGCGGCGGCCGAGGGCCTGGCGTTTGGACCTGTCGCATGAACCGGAGCTGGATGTGCGCCTTAGCCGTTCCCGCTGCCGGACCGACGGCCCGAACACGGGCTACCGCTTCTTAGGGTGTCGTTCCGATCGCTTCACTGCCTGTCGGGCCTGAACGGGGGTGACCTTGCCGGCGGCCGGCAACAAACGAGGCCGTTTGCTTGGCTGTGTCGGTCATTGGTTCGGAGTCTCTGCATATCATAAGGTTGGGGTTTGCGGGGTTGAGGCGTCATTGGCGAGATCGGCGACGGGAGAGGTTTATGCGTGCTGCCGATGTCATGGAGACGCTGCCTTCCGTGCGGCTGGATGATGAGTTCCTGTCGGTGTTGCGGATGGTCTCGCAGCATGGGTGGCCGGGTTTGGTCGTCGTCGATGAACACGACCGCGTGGTGATGTGTCTGTCGTCGGTCGACCTGGTCAGGCTGGTGTTGCCGCGTTATCTGCACGATGGACCGGGCCTGGCGCGGGTGTTCGATGAGGAGCACGCGGACCGGATCTGCGCGGTGCTCGTCGACACGCCGGTGCGTGCTGTCGTCGGCGAGGTGGCCAAGCGGGTACCGGTGGCCCGCCCGCAGGCGACGGTTGTCGAGTTGGCCGAGCTGATGGCGCGGCGGAACTGTTCTCTGGTGCTGGTGGAGGGCGACGATGGCGGCACCCTGGGGGTCGTCAGCGCCAATCGCCTGCTCGGGGTGGTGGCGGCCGCGACCGAGGACAGGTCGAGGTGATCGTTGCCTCCCTGGATGGGTTGGGCGCCGGTGGTCCGCTGTCGGCCGAGGATCTCGCGGTTCTGGCCGCGAAGGCCAGCGACGACGCGGACCGGGTGCCGGCCGAGTTGCTGGACGGTTACCTGCGAACCCTGGTCGAGGTGAGCCAGAGCGGGCGGCGGCTTCACCAGAACGAGTTGGAGCGGTGGCGCGGGATCGGGGCGGCGGCGGCCGAACGCGGCATACCGATGCGGAGGTTGATCAATCTCTACCTGGTGGCGACTCGGTTGGTCTGGCCGTTGTTGCCGGGCGTGCGGGGTGCGGCGCCTCCGGAGCAGTTGCGGCTGAGTGGGGAGTCGGTGCTGCGGGCCGCGGACGCGGCCGTTATGACGTTGACGGAAGGTTACGAGGAGGTGCAGCGGTGGGTAGTGCGTCGGGAGGAGTCGCTGCGCCGTGAATTTATCGATGACCTGCTCGACGGGCGCGATGTTGGGCGGCTGGCTGAGCGTGCCGAGCGGTACGGTCTGCAGCTCGGCGGAACCCATGTCGTAGCCGCCGCGCGCGCGGCAGAGGCCTTTGTGGACGGCGGGTCAGCGGCGCGAGCGGTCGAGTCCGGGTTGCGGTTCCAGTTCGGGCCGCGGGACGTTCTGGTGAGTACGAAGGACGGCTTGTTGATCTGCCTGGCGCCGCACGGCCTTGACCTGGTTCCCGAGGAGTTTGTCCGCCAACTCGCCGGGGCCCTGCGGCCGGACGCCTCCTGGCGGGTTGGCATCGGCCAACCCCATTCCGGGCCAGGCGGCGCTGTGCGTTCGTTCGAGCAGGCGCGCAATGCGCTGGACATCGGTGACCGTCTCGACCTGCCCGAGCGTGTCCTTCGTGCCCGCGACCTGCTGGTGTACCAGGTGCTACGTCGTGACAGCGCCGCATTGTTCGAACTGGTCGTGGAGGTGCTGGAGCCGCTGCGCAAGACTCGGCTCGGTCCGGGTCCGCTGCTGGAGACGCTGGCGGCCTACTTCACGGCTGGAAGGGTCGCCACGGTCGCCGCTCAACGCCTGCACATCGGCGTCCGGACGGTTACCTACCGGCTGCGTCGGGTCAAGCAGCTGACGGGGTACGCTGCCGACGATCCTGCCGATGCGTTCGTCTTGCAGGTTGCGGTGTTGGGCGCTCGCCTGATCGGTTGGCCCGATGACGACGGCGGCCTCGCGTGAGGAGATCCGACGGTGCTGCCGCCGCCGCAGCGGGGTCGGGCGAGAGTGATGGGGCGATGCGGGCGGTGTTGCGGGCCGTGCCCGTTCTCGTCGTGTTCTGGTTGGTCCTGTCCGGGCACTTCGAGGTGCTGTTCCTGATCCTCGGTGCGGCGTCGGTCCTGCTGGTGTGCCTGCTCTGGCGTCGTGCCGGCGTTGTCGAGCGTGACGGGGTCACGTTGCCTCTGGTGCTGCGTCTGCTGCGATACCTGCCGTGGCTGGGTGTGGAGGTGCTTGTCTCGGCGTTCGCGGTGGCGCGCAAGGTGTGGGCGCCGCGGCCGGCGCTGCGGCCGGTGGTGGACTCGACGCCTTCCTCGGGTCTGTCGGTGTTCTCGCAGGTGGTGTACGCGAACTCGATCACATTCACGCCGGGCACCTTGTCCTTGGACGTGGACGACGACAGCATCAAGGTTCACAGCCTGGACGAGTCAGGCGTGGAGGGCCTGCGCGCCGGGGCGATGCTGCGTCAGGTCCGCCGTCTGGAGCCGCGCCGATGATGTTCGCCGTGATGGCCGCGCTGCTGGTCACCATGCTCCTCGCGCTGGTCCGGGCGTTCGTGGGGCCAGGTCGTTACAACCGCATCCTCGCCATCAACAATTTCGGCACGAAGACGGTGCTGTTCGTCGCGGTCGCCGGGTTCCTGTTCGGGCGGCCGGAGTTCCTGGACATCGGGATCCTGTACGCGCTGGTCAACTTCGTCGCGGTCGTCGCGGTGCTGCGGCTGACCCACCACGACGACCCGGTCGGTAGCCAGAACGGGGAGGATGGGGCTTGACCGTGCTCGACGTCGTCAGCGGCGTGCTGTTGTCCGTGGGCGCTGTATATGTCCTGTCCGGCGGGGTGGGACTGCTGCGGTTCCCGGATTTCTACACCCGCATCCACGCCGCCGGCATCACAGACTCGGCTGGTGCCGGCCTGATCCTGCTCGGCTTGCTGGTGCGGACACCCAGCTGGGAGACCGGTGTCCGCCTGGTGATCATCATGCTGTTCCTGGTGTTGACGGGCCCGACCGCGACCTACGTGCTTGCCTTCGCCGCCCGTCGGGACGGCGTTCCCATCTGGCACGAAGGTGACGGACGCCGCTGATGACGACGTTCGTGCTGATCAATGTCACCCTGCTTGTGATCCTGACCGCGACGGCGCTGACCGTCTCGCGGATGCGTGCGCTCTATGAGGCCACGATGCTGACCGCGTTGTTCAGTCTGGTCACCGCGTGTCTGTTCGTGTTGTTGGACGCGGTGGACGTGGCGTTCACCGAGGCCGCGGTCGGTGTCGGCATCAGCACGGTGCTGCTGCTCGGCGGGCTGAGCCTGACCCGTTCGCGGGAGACGGTCACGCCGCGCCGTCGTCGGCTGCCCGGTGCCGCCGTTGCTGTGCTGACCGGTGGCACGCTCATCTACGCCGCTCAGGATCTGCCCGGGTTCGGTGCCGCCGACACCCCGGTGCAGAACCACCCCATCACCGACGTCTACTTGCGACAGTCCCAAGAGGACATCGGTATCCCGAACACGGTGACCTCTGTGCTGGCCAGCTACCGCGGGCTGGACACGCTCGGCGAGCTGGTCGTGGTCGTGACCGCCGGGGTGGCGGTCCTGCTGCTGCTGGGGCCGCTCGCCCGGCCGGAGGACGCCGGCTGGCGTAAGAGTCTCGACCTGGTCGACTATCGGGTGCTGCGTGTGGTCAGCGGCATGTTGATGCCGTTCATCCTGCTGTTCGCACTGTATGTGCTGTTCCATGGTGACTTCGGCCCGGGCGGTGGGTTCCAGGCCGGTGTGATCTTCGCGACCGGGTTCGTGCTGTACGGGCTGGTTTTCGGCTTGGACAAGGCTCAGCGGGTGCTGCCGAAGGCGGTGCTGTGGTCGCTGATCCCGCTCGGCCTCGTGCTGTTCATCGGCCTCGGCGTGGTGAGCATGCTGCTCGGCGGCTCGTTCCTCGACTACAACACCCTCAGCCCCGGCGATCCCGCGGCCGGACAACACCTGGGAATCCTCTTGGTCGAGGCGGCCATCGGTATCACGGTCGCGGCGGTCATGACGTCGATCTTCTTCAGCTTCGCCAGCCGGAGGACGACGCGGTGATCGGATCCCACTATGTCTTCTGGCTGCTCTTCGCGCTCATGATGATCGGCCTCTACGTCGTCATCAGCCACGGCAACCTGCTCAAGAAGCTGATCGGCCTCGCCATGTTCCAAGTCGGGGTGTTTCTGTTCTTCATCAGCCTCGGCAAGGTCGATGGCGGCAGCGCACCGATCATCTCCGAGGGCGTGGAGACCTATTCCCATCCGCTGCCTCAGGTGCTGATCCTGACCGCGATCGTGGTGGGCGTGGCCACCCTGGCGGTGGGGCTGGCCTTGGCCGTCCGCGTGTTCGAGGCGTACGGCACGGTCGAGGAAGAGGAACTGCTCGAACGCGACCACGACGAGGGCAGCACGTGACGGCGCACCTGCCCGTGCTGCCGGTTCTGGTGCCGTTGGCCTGCACGCCGTTGTGCCTACTGCTGCGGTCCCGGACCGCGGCCTGGTTGATGTTCCTGCTGGCGGCACTTGGCTCGCTGCTCAGCGCCGTGCTGCTGGCGGTACGCGGGGCCGACGGCGAGACGATGCGCTACGCGGTGGGCGGCTGGCCGGCGCCGCAGGGTATCGAGTTCGTGATCAGCGGTTTCAACACGCCGGTACTGCTGCTGGTCTCGTTCGTCGCGGTGATCGCTGCGGTCTACGCCCGGCGCAGCGTCGCCGCCGAGATCGACACCCGACGCGTTCCCCTGCTCTACACGTGCCTGTGCCTCACGCTGACCGGGCTGCTGGGCATCACGGTCACCGGCGACGCGTTCAACGTGTTCGTTTTCCTGGAGATCAGCTCGCTGTCGTCCTACGCGCTGATCGCCATGGGGCGGCGGCGACGGGCACTGGTGGCCAGCTTCCGCTATCTGGTGATCGGCACCGTCGGCGCCACGTTCGTCCTGATCGGCATCGGCTTGGCCTACGCGGTCACCGGCACCCTCAACATGGCGGACCTGGCGCGGCGGCTGGCCGACATCGACGGCAACCGCGCACTGCTGGCCTCGGTGGTGTTCGTCTTCGTCGGCCTCGCGGTCAAGATGGCCGTGTTCCCGCTGCATGCCTGGCTGCCGGCCGCGTACGCGGAAGCTCCGTCGGCGGTCAGCACGTTCCTCGCCGCGGCCAGCACCAAGGTCGCGATCTACGTGTTCTGCCGGTTCGCTTTCACCGTGTTCGGCGCCACCCTGGTATTCGGGACCATGCCGATCGGTCCGGTGGGTCTATTGCTGGCCAGCCTGGCGATGCTGATCGGGTCCGCCGTCGCCTGTTTTCAGACCGACCTCAAGTACCTGCTGGCCTGGTCGAGCGTCGCGCAGATCGGCTACATCGTGGCCGGCATCAGCTTGGCGACCTCAGCCGGCGTGTCGGCGGGCTACCTGCACATGATCAACCATGCCGTGGTGAAGGCGGCGCTGTTCGGCGTGGCCGGACTGCTGTTGCTGCGGCTGGGTTCGGTGCGGCTCACCGCGCTGGCCGGCCTGGGCCGCCGGATGCCCTGGACCTTCGCCGCTGTCGTGATCGCGGGCCTTGGCCTGGTCGGTGTGCCACCGACCGCCGGGTTCGTCAGCAAGTGGGCGCTGGCGGCCGCCCTGCTCGACCAGGGCCAGTGGCCAGTGCTGGTAGTCATGCTGGTCAGCTCGCTGCTCGCCCTGGTCTACATCGGGCGCATCCTCGAGATCGCCTGGTTCCGGAACCCGGTGGAGCCCGGCGAGACAGCGAAGCCACCGGCCTCGATGGTCGCGGCGATCTGGGTCCTGGTCCTTGCCTCGCTCTATTTCGGACTCGACCCGACGGTGCCGGCCGGCCTCGCCGACGCCGCGGCGGACGCCCTGCTCGGGAACCGGGGTGAGTGAACTGTTCGCCGCATGGACCTCACCCGGCCAGGCTCTGGCGCTACCGGTCACGGTGGCCCTCCCGTTGCTGGGCCTTGGCGCCCTGCTGCTGTTGCGGCGCCACCCCAACGCGCGCGAAGGCGCGTCGCTGCTCAGCGGCATCCTGCTCGCCGCCGCCGTGCTCGGGTTGTGGCCGCAAGTCGACCGCGACCTGCGCTTCGAGCTGTGGACCTGGCTGCCCGGACTGTCGCTCGAGTTCTCCCTGGAGCCGCTGGGGCTGCTGTTCGCGACGGTCGCCGCCGTGCTATGGCCGGTGACGACCGTGTACGCCACCGGCTACCTGCGCGCCGACAACGAGCACAACCAAACCCGCTTCTATGCCTTCTTCGCGCTGACGATAACGGCCGCCATGTGGATCGCGCTGTCGGCGAACCTGGTCACCCTGTTCATCGGCTACGAGATCATGACCCTGGCGACCTGGCCGCTGGTCGCCCACAAGGGCAGCGCGGACGCCAGGCGCGGGAGCCGAACCTATCTCGTGGTGCTGCTGGCCACATCCATCGGGCTGCTGCTGCCCGCGATCGTGTGGACCTGGCTGCTGGCCGGCAGCACCGACTTTCGGCCCGGCGGGCTGCTGGCAGGCCACGCCGGGACCGCCGTGCTCACCGTACTGTTCGCCCTCTACCTGTTCGGCATCGGCAAGGCGGCGCTAATGCCGGTGCACCGCTGGCTACCGGCGGCGATGGTCGCACCCACCCCGGTCTCTGCATTGCTGCACGCGGTGGCCGTGGTCAAGGCCGGAGTATTCACTGTCCTCAAGGTCGCCGTCTACGTGTTCGGACTCGACACGCTCAGCGGCAGCGGCGCCGCTCGACCGATGATGTGGGTCGCGGCGTTCACATTGCTCGCCGCGGCATTGGTCGCGCTCCGCTCGGACGACCTCAAGCGGCGCCTGGCCTACTCCACAGTGAGCCAGCTGGCCTACATCGTGCTCGCCGCGACTGTGGCCCACGACGTGGCCGTGGCCGGCGGTGCGCTGCACATGGTGACCCACGCGGTCGGCAAGATCACCCTCTTCTTCTGCGCTGGGGCCATCTACATCACCGCCAAAAAGTCCCGCGTGAGCGAGTTGGACGGGCTGGGCCGCGCCATGCCGTGGACCTTCGCCGCCTTCCTGGCGGCCTCGATCTCCATCGTCGGCCTGCCGCCACTCGGGGGCACGTGGAGCAAATGGCTGCTGCTGCTGGGCACGGCCGAGGCCGACCAGATGGTGATGCTAGTCGTTCTGCTGGTGGGCTCGCTGCTGGCTCTGGCCTACCTGATGCCGATTCCGATGCGCGGGTTCTTCCTGCCGCCGCCCGGCCCGCTGGCGCACGGCGAGGCCCGCCTGAGCATCGCCGGGCCGCTGGTCTTGACCGCGGCCGGCTGCGTCGCGCTCTTCTTCGGCGCGCAAGCAGTGCTGGCACCGCTGGCCGGGATTCTGGAGCTGCCGTGAACGACGACGACCCTCGCTGGTTGGACGACCCCCGCAATGTGACCCGCGTCGTGTACGCCCTGGCCGTGCTCTGCGCCCTGGCGCTGCTCGCCGACCTGTTCTACCGCAAGCATCCACACTTCGGCTTCGAGGGCTGGTTCGACTTCTACCCGGTCTACGGATTCATCGGCAGTGTAGGGCTGGTGCTCTCGGCCAAATGGCTGCGGCGGTGGCTGCGACGCGACGAGGACTACTACGAGCGGCCGGAGCACCGCGATGACGACTAGCCCCGCCCTGTTGCTGATGGTCGGCGCGCTCGGCGTGCCGCTGCTACGTGGCTGGCCGCGCCGGATCCTGATGGTGGCGCTGCCCATCGCGGCGCTCGTCGTGCTGTGGCTGCTGCCCGAGGGCAGCGGCGCCACGTTCGAGTTCCTCGGCCTGGTCCTGAACCCGGTGCGGGTGGACGGGCTGTCTCGCGTGTTCGCCACCGGGTTCCTGATCGCCGCCCTGCTGACCGCTGTCTACGCACTGCACCTACGGGACTCGGTGCAGCAGACGGTGATTCTGGTCTACGCGGCCAGCGCCGTCGGCGGCACCCTCGCCGGGGACCTGCTGACCTTGTTCGTGTTCTGGGAGCTGGCCGGCCTGTCCTCGGCCCTGCTGATCTGGGCGGGCCGAACCGAGCGCAGCCATCGCGCCGCCATGCGCTACCTGGTCGCGCAAACGATCTCCGGACTGCTGATGCTGGCCGGAATCGTCTTCCGCGTAACGGCAGGCGAAGGGCTGCAGTTCAGCTACCTCGGGCTGGACGGGGCCGGCGGAGTGCTGATCCTGCTCGCGGTCGGCATCAAATGCGCCTTCCCCGTACTGCACGCCTGGTTGACCGACACCTACCCGGAAGCGACGATCGTCGGCGCGGTGGCGCTGTCGGCGTTCACCACCAAGTTCGCGGTCTACACCCTGGCGCGTGGCTTCCCCGGCGCCGAGCCGCTGGTGTGGATCGGTGCGATCATGACGGTGTTCCCGATCTTCTACGCGGTCATCGAGAACGACCTACGCCGCGTGCTCGCCTACAGCATGATCAACCAGCTCGGGTTCATGGTGGTGGGCGTCGGTATCGGCGGCTCGCTGGGCATCAACGGTGCCAGTGCGCACGCCGTGGCCGACATGGTGTTCAAGGGGCTGCTGTTCATGAGCATGGGCGCGGTGCTGATGCGGACCGGCACCGTCAAAGGCTCAGAACTCGGTGGGCTCTACAAATCGATGCCGCAAACCACCGTGCTGTGCATCGTCGGCGCCGCCTCGATCTCGGCCTTCCCGCTGTTCTCCGGCTTCGCGACAAAGTCGCTGATCCTGGAGGCGGTCGCGCAGGAACACCGGACCGTGATCTGGCTGCTGCTGCTGTTCGCCTCCGCCGGCGTGTTCCACCACGCCGGCATCAAAATCCCCTACTTCGCCTTCTTCGCGCACGACCGCGGCTACCGCGTCGCCGAGCCCCCGGTGAACATGCGCGCGGCGATGGCGCTGGCCGCCGTGGTCTGCGTCGCGATCGGCGTGGCACCGGCCCTGCTGTACGGGATCCTGCCCCACGACATGGACTACGTGCCCTACACGACGCCGCACGTGATCAACCAGCTGCAGCTGCTGCTGCTGGCCTCGATGGCCTTCACCGTGCTGGTCCGGACCGGCCTCTATCCGCCCGAGGTCCGGTCGGTGAACCTGGACTTCGACGTGGTCTACCGCCGAATGCTGCCGTCGGGCTGGCACGCCGTCAACGACGGCGCGGTGCGCGTTCGTATGCTCGCCACCCCGGTACGCCGTCACGCGGCACGGGTTTGGGAGGTTGGGACAGGGCCGCTGCGGCCGGGGGGACAGACTGCGGTGGGCTGGTCGACACATCTGATGGTGTGGTGGGTCGTGCTGCTCCTCGGCCTTGTGCTCCTGCTGGCATTGCTGTGACTCAGGCCACCTGAGACCTCATGTTCTCCACCTGGCTCGTCGACCGGTACGGATGAGGACGAACGACACCCCGATGTGGTCCTCGCAGCCATCCCAGCTCAACGGCGTCAAGGCAACCGGCCAGATCGCCACCATCCGGCGGCCGCACGTCCATGTCCTCGTCGTCACGCTGTCAGCAACACGGGCCGTCTCGCCGCGATCCGCGCCGGCGCCAGCCGGGCACGTTGGCCGAGGAGCAGCCGGCGACGAATTGTTCGACCAACCCGTCGACACCAGAACCGGAGGCGCCGTTCCTCCGGCCAGGCCCAGGCGCGGTGCGGCCCGCCGTGCGGTGATGTCCGGGCCATCGCGTCGGCCTTCAGCCGTGGAGAGCAGGGTTTCCCGGCGCACCTGGACCAAGAGCTAGCGGCGGTTCAGCGCGCGGCACTGTCTTCCTAGCGCAGGCTGGTCCGATTCGTGACGGATCGAGGCGCCCGACCATCGCGGGCCGGCACCTTCGCGCCCGCCTGTGTGTCGCGGCGGCTAGCGGCGTCGGCCACTCCAGCCCGGCTCGACCTGCTCCCATTCGCGGTCTATCGCCGTGTACCGGCGCCGACGGTCTGCTGTGCTGGTGACCTTGCCCAGCAGGCCGATGACGACCGCGCAGCTCAGCGCGGCCAACCCGGCCTGCAGGGCGGCCCGGGTCGCGGCTTCGTCGGCGGTGGCCGGCGCCTGCACGGGACCGCCTGCGCGGTCGACCCAGATGCGCACCGCCGTGCCGGCTGGCTGCTGCGGGGTGGCTGCCACCAGCCCGGTACGCGTTCGACCGTCCGGCATCGTCCACTGCGCGGGTGCCAGCGGCCGCATCGCGATCGAGGCGCCCGGCACCACCCGCGGCGGTCCGGAGTCCTGCAGCAGGATGGCGGCGACGGTGTGGCGCGAGGTTCGCTCGGCCACGCTCACCACCACCGCGGTCAGCCGGTACGGCGCAGGGTCCGATCCGCTGCGAGCAGGTTCGACGGCCACCGGCACCATCTCCTCGTTCACATGCTACGGCCGCCAGCCCGGGATGGCTGGCTACCGCCGTGTGCGAGCAGCCCGGCCGACCGGGGGCCCCACAGTCTTCTCGGCGACCCGTACGATGACCAGCGGAATACCCTTGGCGCGCCGGGAAGTCTGGTCGGCACCTGCAACCGTCATGTCCCAGATCGGAAGGCGCCCCGGTGCTGCTGCTGTGTTTCGCGCTCGTGCTGCTCGCGGCGGTGCTGCTGTCCAGCCTCGCTCACCGCACGATCCTGTCCACCGCGGTGCTTTTCCTGGTCGCCGGGTTCGCGCTCGGCCCGGACACCCTCGGCGTGCTCGATCTGCGCGCCGATTCGCCGATCGTGGCCACCCTGGCCGAACTGGCCCTGTTCGCGGTGCTGTTCACCGACGGGATGCGGGTCGGCTGGGCGGATCTGCGCACCGCGTGGCGGCTGCCCGGCCGCGCGCTGGGCTGGGGACTGCCACTCACCCTGCTCATCACCGCGCTGCTGGCCCACTACATAGCCGGCCTCGACTGGCCCGAAGCGCTGCTGATCGGAGCCGTCCTAGCCCCGACCGACCCGGTCTTCGCCGCCGCACTAGTCGGCAACGACAAGGTACCGGCCCGGCTGCGGCACCTGCTCAATGTCGAGTCCGGCGTCAACGACGGCCTCGCGCTGCCGTTCGTGGTCCTGTTCCTGGCCATCGCGGCCGGCTCCGAGGATCTGCATCTGGGTGAGCTCGGCCTCGAGCTGGCGGTCGGCGTCGTAATCGGGGTAGGTGTGCCGTGGCTGGCGCTGCGGCTGGAGAAGACCCGGTTCTTCGCCGCCTCCACCGCCTATGAGCCCTTGAACGCGGTCGCGATCGGCCTGCTCGTCCTCGCACTGGGCACGGTCACGCACGGCAACCTGTTCCTGGCAGCGTTCACCGCCGGGATCACCGTGGCCACGTTCGGCCCCCGCCAGCGGGAGGCGTTCGAACACTTCGGCGAGCTGATGGCCGAGCTGTTCAAGCTCGCCGCGCTGCTGGTCTTCGGCGCCCTCATCTCGATCCAGTTTCTGGGCGAGATCTCCTGGACCGGCTGGGTCTTCGCCATCGCGGCGATCGTGGTGGCCAGGCCGGTCGCGCTCGGAGTGTCGTTCCTTCGCTCCGGGCTGTCCCGGACCGAGCAGTTCGCCGCGATGTGGTTCGGGCCGAAGGGCTTCGCCTCGGTGGTCTACGGGCTGCTGGTCCTGGAGTCCGGCATCACCGCCGGCGACGAGGTGTTCCACCTGGTCGCGCTCACCATCGTGCTGTCGGTCGTGGCGCATTCCTCGACCGATATCCTCGTCGCCCGCACCTTCGACCCGGCCCGCACTGCTGCCTGGCATCACATACGCCGCCGCCCTCCCAGCGGCGGCCCTGACTCGGCGTCATCTGCGGCGTCGAAGGCGGCACCGTGACTGCGCTAACGGCCTGCCACCCCGGTACCGGTCGAGGACACACGCGTCGTGCGGGCGATCGCGGTGTGCCGCGCGGCCGGCCCCGTTGCGTGGGGCGGCGGCCTTGGGCCCGCATGCCGTGCATCTGATCGCGGCCCGCTGGCGACCGGACCGAGTTCCACCGTGGAGCGAGCGGCTCGCAAGCGGGCCACGCACCATTTTCCTCACACCGCCCCCGGCCCCGCAGCGAGCCCGGACGCGCCAGCTGGCCCCTCTTTTTGATCATGACCGGTTCGGCCCTCGTCACGGCCTCCGCGCTGATGGCTTCATTCTGGCGGCCGTGTAGCCGCTGCGGGCCCGACCCACCTTGTAGAGCACGGTAAGGGCGAGCCGCCGCTGGCGCGTCTGTCCACAATGCAACTCCTCGAATGGACGGGTCACGGCGGCTCGCCGTCCCGCGCCTGGTCCGGGTTTGGGCACGGTGACGCACGTGTATCCGGCGGACGGCCAGGTGGTGCTCGCGCTACGCGGCACCCTGGACCAACCGGCGGCGACCGGACTACACGCCGCGATCACCACACACGCGGCGGACACCGCCGCCGTCGTGGACCTGCGCGACGTTGAGCACGTCGACCCAGCCGCCGTGGACTGCCTCGTCGCCGGAAACTGGGTCTGCGCCGTGGCCGGCATCCACCTGGCGGTGCGTGGCGCATCGCCGCTAGTACGCGGCCTGCTACGCCTGCGCGCCAGCGGCCGCGAGCAGTCGCCAGCCGGCCGCGACGGGCCAGGCTGGCGCTGTACCCCTCGGAACACGGCTTTGCGCCGCCAGCGCGCACGCGTCGACGGCGGTGGTCCGCCTGGGCGGACCGCCGTCGCGGCCAGGCCCAGACGTGGCCGGTGAGACTGTCAAGCGGGCTGTGCGGCGCCCCAGTAGTGGGTCCGAACCTCCACCGCATGGTGGTCGGCGAGGGTGTTACCGACCATCGGTGGATGGTTCGGGGCGGTGTTGATGATCTGGCGGGTATGCGGCACCCGCACCGCCTCCCCCTCCAGAGCGGCCTGCTCGAGGTCGACCAGATGGGTGGAGCGCCGGATCAGGCCGTGACTGATCGCGACGGCGCCCCATGGGGCGTTCATGTCAGTGGGGTACTGGTAGACAGCCGTGATCTTCCCGACCGGCTGGTTGCCGCTGTCGCGCAGATGCCGGCCGATCAGGTCATCCATGGGCGTGAGCATGTCGCACCTCCAGCGCTGGCTGTGATGCACGGTGACCCGACCGACGCGCTGCCGGCGGCGCGCGACGCGACAGCTACCGGGGTATGCGAAGAAATCGTCATCGGTGGCCTCGCTGGTCGGGGGACGTGCCTGACATTTGCCGACCAGACTTCCCGGCGCACCTAACCCATAGCCTACGGCCCGCCACACCGAAACACAGCCCACCAACCGAACCGCGATGCCTTCCCCGGGCCGAAACCGCCAGACGGCGACATCGGGCCGATCAGCTTCGGGTAGGCTGCAATGTAGGTGCGCCGGGAAGCCTGGTCGGCATGGCCACAACCGTGCGGGGGTTATGCCGATGCCGGCCAGATGGTGCGTTCGAGGTGCCCGGTGAACGGCCGGGTCGCGATGGGTGGGTGGGTCGACAGCCAGTACAGCGCGGTCTGTGACGCCTTCGCCGATCAGATGAACACCGGGCGTGCCGCCGGCGCGGCCGTCGCCGTGGTCCAGGACGGGCGGCTGGTGCTGGACTTGCACGCTGGCTGGCAAGATCCCACGCGCAGTGTTCCGTGGTCGGCGCGGACGTTGACACCGTTGTTCTGCCTCGGCAAAGCCGTCACCGCGCTGGCAGTGCTCATGCTGGCCTCCCGCAGGCTGGTGGACTTGGACGCCCCGGTGGCCCGTTACTGGCCGGCGTTCGGCGCCGCCGGCAAGGACCAGGTGAGCGTGCGGCAGCTGTTGTCCCACAGCGCTGGCTTGCCGGCCTTCCCGATTCCGCGGCCGGCCCGGCTGATCCCGTACTGGCAGATCCTGGTCAACGACCTGGCCAACGCCGCCCCGCTGTGGCCGCCGGGCACAGCGGTCGCCGAACACGCGCTGACCTACGGGCACCTGGTCGGTGAGCTGGTCCGCCAGGTCGACGGCCGCACCCTGGGGGTGTTCTTGCGCGACGAGATCGCCCGCCCGGCACAGCTGGACCTCGCCCTCGGCCTCAACCCGAAACAGCAGACCCGCGCCGCCCAGGTGCGGCACGCGGACGAGCAGTGGCTGCCGCGCACGCTCGGCCTGCCCTACACGCCGCGCCAGCGGGCGTTGGACTGCCCAGTCGGCGCGTTCGACCCGGACGTCATCAACAGCGCGTACTGCCGCGGCGCCCCACTGCCGGCCGTGAACATCTACGGCACCGCCCGTTCGGTCGCGATGCTCTTCTCCACCGTGCTGTCCGCCAGCCGGCACCAGAACGCCTCGTTGCTCGATCCGGTGCTGGCCACCGACCTCGGACGGGTCCACATCGAGGGGTACGACCTGGTGTTGAACCGGTCGGTCCGCCGCGGTCTGGGCGTCATCATCGAGGACGACGGCAGCTGGGGCGTCGGCGCCCTCGGCGGCAACCTGCTGGCCGTGGACCCGGCCGCCGGTCGGATCGTCGTGTACCTGTCCAGCGAGCTCGGCGACGAGCACGCCGCAGCGGCGATCCTGAAAGCGGCGCGCGGCTGCGGATGACTCCGGCGGCCGGCGCGCATCCCCCTCCTCCGCCGCGCCGGCCGCCGGTCCACCGATCAAAGGTTGGTGGCCTTACCCGCCGGCCGGGTGGGGTGATCGCCAGGTGTGCCCGGAAGTCGGGTCGGCGTCGTAGCTGTCGTGACCACCTCGACCGGGCAGCGCTTGTGCGGGCCCACGACGTGGCTGCGCTGTTCCCGAGCGGTCGCAGTGGACACACCGCCGTTGAGCGGTGGCCCGGCTGCTGGCCGGGTAGAACCCTGCCCCGGGCTGATCGTGGTCGACGACGCCGGCCGACCGAAGACGATCCTGCCTGGCACGCAGGTGCCGGGGGATGGCGTTCCCGTCGTCCTGCCAGGGCGACCCCACGCCCCGTTGACGTTCCTGGCCTGCGAGCGGCTCGGCGTACCGGCCACCCGTTCCTGATCGCCGAGGTCCCTGCCTCCAATATCGGCGTACCTCCACATTGGTCGGTGACCGGCCGAGCATCATCTTCGCCAGCCGCTCCGGCACGTCCCAAAACGACGCCCTCACCCATCCCGCCCCGCTCGTGCTGCTCCCGTTGGTCGTGTTCATCGGGCTGTGCCGGATCCTGTTCCGGGCCGCGTTCCGGTACGACCCGCGCGGCCGGCCGCGCAGGTCGGCACCCTCCGAACGCGACGCGGCTCGCAAACCCGCCTGCCCGTGGTCAGCGCGGTCGTGCGCGCCGCGGTGACCGCCGCGTTCGTGCTGCCACCGCGCTGCACCTGAGCTGTCGGTGGTGGCGATCGTTGGCGGGCTGGGTGCTGCTGGTCCGGTCCCGGCGCGAAGCCGGCGACGTCGCCCGGGACGTGGAATGGCCGATGTTGTGTTCTTCGCCGGCCTGTTCGTCATAGTCGACGCCCTGGTCAACACCGGCGTCATCGAAGAATCCTCCGCGCTACCACCGACGCGACCGAAGGGGCGGCTGTTCCCGCCTCGATGGTGCTGCTGTGGGCCCGGCGGTGCTGTCCGCGATCGCGGACGACATCCCGTACGTGGCCACGATGAGCCCGGTCGTCGCCGACAGGGTCAACATCAGCCGGGTGGGCGTTGGTCATCGTCGCCGGTCTTTTCCGCGTTGTCCAGCAGGTCGTACAGTTCTGCGTCAAGGGCGGCATCGGCTTGCACCGCCCGGAGCCGGCGGTAACCCACACCGACCAGGGCGGCGAAGGCGAAGGCGAGAAGCTGCCCCTGCCCAAGCAGTCCTTGCCCGAGCAACTCGCCGGTACCGTCGACGAGGAAGCCGACGAACAACAAATAGCCCAGCCCGGTGACGGCGGCGGCGGTTTGTACCCGGCTCACCACGGCGGCGCAGACACCCGCGGCGACCACGACCGTGATCAGGCGTCCGGACGCCTGCTGCGGCGCGAGGAAGCTCTCGGCCGCCACGGTGGCCGCGACCATGGCCGCGGCCCCCACGGTCAGTTCAAAGGGACCAGGTCGCGTGCTGAGGAACCACCTAGGCTCACGCATCCCAGTCACCGGCCACTTCCCGGTCCGCTACCTGCCGGCCTCGGCGAGGCGGCCAGGCCTGGGGGTGATCCCGATGTGGTAGTCGGCTGGCGTCCGCTGTGGATCGTTCGAGCGCTGATGACGGTGGGCTCGGGGTTCACGATCTGTCCACAGGCGAGGCAGAGCGCGGCGGACCTTGCCGCCTTCGCCGGCGGGTGGAGTATGCCGTTCGAGGCGAGCTGCCGTGCCCGTGCCATGGGTCAGCCTCCTGCCGGACCGCCGACCAGCCTTCCCGGCACACCTGTGCCCAACGTATGCTGCCCCGGCAGCCGACGCAACGCACACGGCCGACCTCGCCATGACTTCGTCTCCCAACGGCCCAGGTAGGAGCCCGCGCAGGGCGAGTTGGCCACCGCGACCGCCTCGCGCAGTCCGGGCCGGTACTGATCGGGTGGCCGACGCGTTGAATACCGGATGCGGATGGGTCGGTCGACGGAGCCCCGCTACGCCGAGCTGAGCCATCCGGACGCCGTAGACGGTGCGTCGGTGTGCCGGGCCCGGGCAACGCCGTCAACAGGTTCTGCGTCCACCACGGCCACCCGGTTGGCGGCGGTGTCGATGTGGTCGAGGCTTCGGGTAGCCGTGACAACGGCCGCGCCGGCGGCGGTGAGCTCAGCAATCAACTGGTGCAGGCTGGCACGAAGCGATGGCGGTGCGGGTTCGGCGGGTTGGTCGAAAATCAGCAGACCGGGACGGTGCGCCACCGCGACCGTGATCCCGACGATCCGACGGCGAAAGGGGTTGAGCCGACCGATCCGCGCACCGGGATCGACGCTGAACCGTTCGATCAGAGCCTCGACCCACACTCGGTCGTGACCGCCGTGTAAGACGGCGTAGAAATCCAGCAAATCCCGCACCGTGTAGCGCGGGTCTACCGCGATCCGTGCCGGCACGTAACCCACCCGGCGGCGGATGTACGGATCGTTGGCTCGGCCGCCGAACACCCGCACCACGCCGCTGGCCGGCTCATCTACCCCCAACAGCAGTCGCAGGATGGCCGTCTTGCCCGCCGCGCACGGACCCACCAGGGCCAACGTTTCGCCAGCCTGCACCGTCATGTCGAGACGATGAACGCCACGGGAGCCGACCCGCCGAACCACGCTGTCCATCCGCACCGGCGGCGCGTTCACCCGGCCCGCCAGGACAACGGCGGCCACACCAACCGCGACATCTCCAACATGCGCCAACCTCCGGCCACGGCAGCAGGACCCCTGCCGACCAGACTTCCCGGCGCACCTACCGGAACCATAGCGGTGCTGGACGCCCGCGGGACACGGCTGGCGATACACGCTGGCCGATCCGTCCGCGTCTCAGCGCGGACGGCCACGACAGGTCGGCCCTTTCGGCTCCACCGCGACGGCACAACGGTGGTGGTGTGCGTCAGATGGCGCCTGGTGGCTCGACGAAGCTCCCTACGTGAGGGTGAGGCAACGACAGGACGCGCCCTATCCATGCCCCTGACCCTGGGTCGCGGTCGCGGCCCGTACGATGGGCCTCGAAACACCCTTGGCGCGCCGGGAAGTCTGGTCGGCACCTCCGCTTTCGTGTCCCGGATTGGAAGGCGCCCCCGGTGCTGCTTCTCGGCTTCACACTGGTGCCACTCACCGCTGCCGTGCTGGGAAACCCTGGCTCCCCGAACCACGCGGTCAACAGCGGTGTTGCACCTGATCGTCCGCGCCACAAGTACCACCACACTTCGTTGCCGACTGCGGCCGTTGACGACGTCGGTTCACCGGAGGCGACGGGCACACCATGAACCCGCCGCGCACCTGCCATCCCATGCCCGACGCGGGCGGCCGCCCCGTACGGCGCCGCCGCACGACCGGCCGGCCGCGTTCCTCACCCGTGCGGCACAGGTGCCCGGCCACGCCGCCCAGCCCCGAGGCTATTGATCGGGGGCCGGCCGGCAACCCAAGCCAGCCAACCCGCGGCGGCGTGGCAGGTCACATAGCGGCGACAGCACTTGATCGCCTCACCGGCGCGGACGACGGCTACCGGTCCGTCCAACAGTTGCGCAGCAACGCAGAGGTGTACCCACGCTGGCCGCTGGTGTTGATCACGGTTGGCAGCGCCATCCTCACCGCCGCCGTGACGACGACCATTGTCCTCGCGGTCGTATGGCTGTTCGGCGCCTGACCGCTGCCGTGGACCCGGCAGTCTCAGACCAGCGGCCGCAGTTAGGCACTCTGTGTCCGCGACACGGGTCGCCGAGGTCAGTCGTGCCGCGCCAGCGCCGACGGGCGACCAGCGCCGACAGCATGAGCGGCCACGCCGGGGACCGCATCGTCCGCCGCACCGGGCAGGACGGCAGATGGCCCGACGGTCGCGAAGCCGTTGACACACCGACCCGGGTGCACCGATGAACGCGTCCACCCCGCGCAGCCGCTACCTCGACATGCTGCCCGCCACCGCGATACTCCGCGTCTATATGCAGCACGCGTTGTGGACCAGTTGGCTGGCCGCGCTGTTCCGTCCATGGCGGTGATGTTCGCCGTCGCCGGCTGCCTGACCGCAGCCTCATTGGAACGGGGCGGCCCGGTCCGGACCGTCGGTTCGCGAATGCGACGTCTGCTGCCGCCGCCGTGGGCGTTGGCCGTGGTGGCGGTGCCGTTGATGCTGGCCCGCGGTTGGCTGGCCGACCCGGACAGCCCGCTGCGGTGGCCGGATCTGGCACCTGCCGGCCTTGTTCGCCGCCGGCGGCCTGCTGATGCTCGCCGAAGTCGACCTGTCCTGCGGACGCGGCTACGCGGCCACCCTCGGGCTGGGGGTACTGACTACGGTTGCCACCGTCGTCTGTGTCGGCTGGGTTGAGGACCTGGCCGCCCGGCGACGGCCGGTGCTGCTGCCGCCGGCCCGCCTATCCTGAACCGGTCACAAGCCTGGTGGGATGGGGTCGGTTACCGATTGTGGTACACGTTGAAAGTGGGGCGCGGCCAGGGATACGAAACATGGACTCTGCTGCTGCATGCTACGACCGCCCACGTGAACAGGTGCAACTGCTGCTGCTCGCCTCAATGGCCTTCACCCAGCTGATCCGCACCGGCCGCTACCCCGCCGCAGATCCGTGCAGTGACCCGGGACCTCGACGCGGTCTACCGCAGCAACCCGCACACTGGTACGCGTTCGGCCGGGAACGAGCGGACCGCAACGCGACAAGCTACGCACACCACTACAGTTTCCGGCCGCCGCGTGGTCGGAGGCCGCCACCGCCCCCGCTTCGGGCCACCGGACGGATTGCCAGCCGTGGCCGACCCGTCGATGCTCTGGTGGACTGCGCTACTACTCGGCCTCGTGCTCCTACGGACCTGCTGTTGGTGCGCCATCCTCGTCCAGCGCTCGCCGCCTCGCACGCCGTCACGCTGTCCGCCACCGACCCGACATGGCAGGCGCCTGCCGGGCAGCGGCCGCAATCCTGGGCCTCGGGCAACGTCCCAGGGGACGGCTCACACGAAGAACGGCGGGCCCTCGGTATCGGGGCGGGGCGGGCCGTCGCCGCGTTGACGCGGGTTCTGCAGCAGGTGCCGGGTACAGACGATCGCCAGTAGTGCCGCCGACCAACCCAGCAGCAGACCGATCACCGGGTACCCCGCCGCGCACACCACGACGATGGGCAGCACGGCGCTGAGCAGGATGATGCGGCGGCGGCGCCGGTACTCCCACGGGGCGCATGGCGTGCCCCGGGCCAGCGCCGCGGCGAATCGGGGGTCGTCCCGCGTCACGGCCGCGGTGAGATCGTGAAGCCGGCGGTGGTGTTCACCTTCGAGCATGCCGTCCCCCTTTCGACCTTGATGCGAGATGGCGGCACAAGGCGGGACCTCCGGTGGCCCACGGTGCTGTCGAAGCGATCGGCCCCGCCCGGGCAGTGGACGCGGATGTCGCCGCCGGCCACCGGTGCGGCGAGCGCACAACGCGACACGATGGCGGGACAGTCATGAGCGGCTATGTGTCGTGCGCGGGTCGGGTTGTGGCTGCTGGGCGCGGGGTGGCACCGTCGGCTTGGGCGGTGAGGGTGTCGACCAGGCGGAGCAGTTCGATGGGCAGCGGGAAGATGAGGGTGGAGTTCCGTTCGGAGGCGACTTCGGCCATGGTGGACAGCACGCGTAACTGCATGGCGGCGGGGTGGGCCTCGAGGACTTCGGCGGCCTTGCCGAGGTTGGCGGCGGCCTCATATTCGCCGATGGCGTGGATGACTTTGGCGCGGCGATCCCGTTCGGCTTCGGCTTGCCGGGCCATGGCCCGGCGCATCGCCTCGGGCAGTTCGACGTCCTTGACTTCCACCAGGGTGACCTTGACACCCCACGGGTCGGTGACGTCGTCGATGATCTGTTGCAGCCGCTGGTTGATCTCGTCGCGTTTGATCAGCAGTTCGTCCAGGTCGACCTGGCCGAGGATGCTGCGCAGAGTGGTCTGGGCGATCTGGGAGGTGCCGACGATGTGGTCCTCGATCGCGATGACGGACCGGATCGGCTGGGTGACATTGAAATAGGTGACCGCGTTGACCTTGACGGTGACGTTGTCTTTGGTGATGACGTCCTGCGGTGGGATGTCCATGGTGACGGTGCGCAGGGACACGCGGACCATGCGGTCGACGATCGGGATGATAAAGAACAGGCCGGGGCCCTTGGCGTCGATCACCCGGCCGAGCCGGAAGATCACGCCCCGCTCGTACTCTGGGACGATGCGCACCGACGCGGTCAGCAAAAGTAGGACCGCGCCGGCGGCGATCAGCAACGCCAGGATGCTATTGGACATCGGGGTCCTCCCTGTCCTTCGCGGGTTCGACCATGAGGGTCAGGCCCTGCACGTCGAGCACTCGTACGGTTTGGCCGTCGTGCAGGTCGCTGTGCGGGCTGCGGGCGTTCCACCAGGCGCCCTGCACGCGTATCCGGCCGGTGTTGCCCGCTGCGGCGTTGATGGTGGCGACGGCGCCGAGCAGTGTTTGCGGACCGGACAGTGGCGGGTTCTTGCGGGCCCGCCAGGCAAGCCGGCCGGCCAGCAGCGACCCGCCGCCGACGACCAGCACGGTCGGCAACAGCACGGCCGGGTTGACCCGCACCGCCTCGTCCTCGAACAAGAACAGGCCGGAGACCAGCAGGGCGATCGTGCCGCCGGTGGCGAACACCCCGACGCCGGGAGTGAATACTTCGGCGGCGAACAGCGCTCCGGCCAGGACCAGCAGGGCGATCCCGGCGATGTTGACCGGTAGCACGCTGAGGGCGAAGAAGCCGAGGATGAGCAGGATCGCCCCGGTGACGCCGCCCAGGCCCATGCCGGGGGCGGCCAGTTCGTAGATGAGGGCCAGGGTGCCGATGGACAGGAACAGGAACACCAGGTTCGGGTCCGCGATGACGGCCAGCAGCTGACGCAGCAGCCCCATCTCGTAGTCCACCGTCCGCGCACCAGCCGTGTCCAGCGTGACCTGCCGGCCACCGGCAACGGTGACCGTACGCCCGTCGACGGCGGCCAGCACCCCGGCCCGGTTGTCCGTGATCAGGTCAACCGCACCGATCCGCACGGCCTCGTCGGCGGTCACGGCGCGTCCCTCCCGGACAGTGGCCACGGCGAAGTCGACATTCCGGCCGCGTTGACGGGTCACCGACTCGGCGAACGCCGCCGCGTCGTTGATCACCTTGTCGCTGGCCTTCTCGCCGGTCTCGGCGTTCACTGGCGTCGCAGCACCGATGGTGGTGCCCGGCGCCATCACCGCCAGGTGCGCCGAGAACGTGATCAGCGCCCCGGCCGACGCGGCCCGGCCACCCGGCGGTGACACGTACACGATCACCGGCGTATCGGCGGCCAGGAACGCCTTGATGATCTGCCGCATCGAAGTATCCAGACCGCCAGGGGTGTCCAGCTCCACCAGCAGCGCCTGGTGCCCCCCAGCGGCGGCCTCGCCCACCCCGTCGATGAGGTGTTGCGCGACCACCGGTGTGATTGGACCGTCCACAGTGGTCACTGCGACCGTGGATGCCTGGGCTACCGCGATGCCCGGTGCGGCCAGCAGCGCGCCGAAGACGCAGACCGCCGCGCACAGTCCACCCAATGCCGCCCGCGTCATCAGCGGGCGATCCAGGCGCTGGCTATCCAGCCCTCGCGCTGACATCGATCCACTCCCCGCCCGGCGTAACGGGCTCGGTGGTCTCGCGAACCGGCCCGGTCAGGTCCGGCCCGTCGGACCGGCGGTCCTTGCGCAGCCCGAGCAGCTGCCGAATCAGTGGTGACGGGTTGGACACCGCGAGCTCGACACCGACCTGGGCGCAGATGCGGTTACCCACGACCAGGGTGCCCACACCGACGTGGTCGATGAACGTCACCCCACTCAGGTCCAACACGATCCTCGGCGGCCGCGGGTCGCGGACCGCAGCGGCCGAGATCACGGCCCGCAGATCGGGCGCACCGGCGTAGTCGAGCTGACCGCGCAACGCCAACACCACCGACCGGTCAAGCATGTATCGCCAACTCATGGACAGCGTCACAGCAGCACTCTCCCGCCCCTCGGTAAGAACCCAACACGCGAACACCGACATGACCCGACCGGACCGCACCCTGCGGCCCCACCAACGGCCGAAGTCAATCCACGCAGCGTCGAACGCGCGGACACATCAGCCCGCACCACGCAAAAGGGAGAGTTACGCTCGCTAGATGCGATACCGGGAACCGCATTACCGCCATGGTCAGCCTCCTCGTGCTCGCCGACCAGGCTTCCCGGCACACCAACCACAACCTAACCCGCCCGGTGTCCGCAGGCAACTGTCCCGCCTAGCTGACCCGAGCAGATCAAGCGCCCGGCCCGCGCCATATCCACAGGTGGGTGGGATCGCGAACGCGAACCGGGACGCCCGCACGTCACGCACGTTGATCGCGGTCAGCACCGCGACCACCGTGATCGCTAGACCCGGTGTTCGGCCACGAACAGGCAACCATAGCCACTCGCAACACCTGCGGCAGCCGGCCGAATTCTAGCCGCCGAATCCGCCGAGTCCTCGCTCCATAGCACGACCGCGCGGTCGAGCGCGGTGCGGATCCGTTCGGCGGGGTTTCCGCGCTCCAGGCGGGCCAGGGCGGCGCCGACCGGGCCGCCGATCAGGGGCGCCGCTAACCGTCGCGATGCCACGGCGTCCAGGCATCGGAAACGAGGTTGCGCAAGGGCGCTGTCCGGCTGCTCCCGATCGGCGGGCTCGGCCGCCGGTGCCGGTGATTCCACATCGGCGCACCCGTTGCGCCGCATCTAACCTGCGACCCCTTGCAGTCGGGACGGCCGCGCTGACCCGGCGACTCCTTGCACCACATGTGCCCATCCCGGCTTGCCATTGGTTGTCGAACCTTGCACTGAGATGCCAAAAGACGTCGATCGAGGATTGGTCCCTACTTGTCGCCGACCGTTCGGCAACGTACGCGGGCCTTCGGGTTATCGAGGGCCAGGACGGCCTGTGGGAGACGGCTACCCTCCCTGTCCCCGCACAGGCCGTCGTAGGGCATGGTCACTTTGGTACGAGCCTGCGCCTGTCAGCGGCAGCGGCGGCCGGCGTTGACGCAGTTGGTGATCTTGGTCATCTGGTGGATGGAGTTGACGTTGAGGAAGTCGTTGTGGTCGGAGAACGGGTTGTGGTTCTCCTCGGGGAAGGTGTCGAGCTGGTACTGGCCCTTCTTCTGGACGTCGAGGGGGATGTCGTAGCTGACGCTGATCCGCAGTTGCGGCACGGCGCGGGTGCCGGTGGGGCAGGCGCCGGTTTTGGCGTCGGGGAACTGGATGTGGGTGCGGTGGTTGGCGCTGTCGGTGTTCTTGCCGTCCCAGCAGCTGGGGAAGTCGTGCACGCGCGTGACCTGGCTGCCGGGCGGGCAGATCGGGTACTTGTCGGAGAGCCGGTCGGCGAAGCCGCTGCAAGTCCAGGATTTGCGGGCGTTGGCCGGGCCGCGGCTGGTCGGCTTGGCGTCTCCGGTGATCGCGCGCAGGAATCTGGGCATCGGCACCACCTTGCTGGTGGGGTTGCCGCGGTATTCGATCAGCACTTTGGCGGGGCGGACGATGCCGCCGACGTTGCCGGCGATCTCCTGGTTCGGACCCTGCACGCCGGGCAGTTCCTGCTCGGTGCCGTTGTTGTTGCCGCCGCTGTTGAGGGTGCAGGGGGCGAGTGCTTCCAGGCCGGTCGGACGGGTGCCCTGCCGACCGATCGCGATGCCGATGCGGTCCAATGTGGCCGCTCGCTTGGCGCGCAGCGGGCCGAGGATGGCGTTGTCGATGAAGTTGGGGCCGCCCTGTCCTTGTGTGGTGACGATTCGCTGGTTGGCCTCGGCGATCTGCCGGTCCAGCAGGGCCAGGTTCCGGTTCACCTCGTCGAGCGCGCTAGCGGGGACGGCCGGCAGTTTGTCCCGGACGGTCGGGCAGTTGACGGTCGGCGTCATCGCGGCCGGCGCCGATGCGGGAGCGCCGGTGTCGTTGCCGCCGTTGTGTCCGGCGTGTGCACCGTCGTAGCTCAGGTCACAGTCTGCCAAGGAGGCCAGTCCGGTCGGGTGGGTGCCCTGGCGGCCGATGGCGATGGCGATGCGGTCCAATGTGGCCACTCGCTTGGAGCGCAGCGGGCCGAGGATGGCGTTGTTGACGAAGTTTGGTCCGCCCTGGCCCCGGCTGGTCACGATGCGCTGGTTCGCTTCGGCGATCTGCTGGTCCAGCAGTCGCAGGTTGCGGTTCACCTCGGCGGACGCCGGGGCCGGGACGGCCGGGAGCTTGTCGGCCACGCTGGGGCACGCGACCGTGGGGGTGCCGGCGGTCTTGAGTGTGTCGGGGTTCGCACCGACCGGGTTGGCCTGCCGGTTCGCGGTCCGGTCGATACGGACCACCGGCCAGAAGTACGACGACTTGTCGCCGTTGCGGCAGGTGGTGTCGGAGGCGGCCAGGCTCTCGTCGCTGGAGTCGGCGGTGATCGACAGGTTGCCGACGAAGTCGTGCACGTGCTGGGCGCCGTTGCGGATCCCGGGTTGCGCGACCGGGTTGTCCGGGCTGAACTTCTCGTTCTCGTTCGTTCCACAGTCCACGGTGAACACACCTGTCGAGGCTCCACGGCGCGGTGCCGGGGCTTTCACGTTCGGTGCCACCTGTTGGATCGGCACGAAGCTGGACAGCGGCGCCGCTTCGGCGAACGCTCTGCCGTTACGGGCGCTGGACACGATGCCCGCCGTGACCGCGGCGGTCGCCGCCAGCACGACGAGCACCGCCACGATGCGGAACTCCTGTGACCGCGTCCGGATCACGCGTTGACGCATGCTCTCACCTCACTCGATACGCCACGGCCCAAGCCGATGGCACCGCGGTTGCGGCGCCAGTGGGTACGGCGGCAGCGGACACCTCGATGAGTGACGCGCACGCACGTCATCGGCCTGTAAGAACCGCATCAGCGAGGGCGCGGTCGTCACCGTTCGGTAAGGTTCACCACCACGCGGGCGCGGTAAGTTGTCCCGCCAATCCCTTGCCGGCGCAACGTCTTGCCGTCGGGCTTGGTCCTCGGCGATGAAGCCCAGGAGACGAACCCCTTCGCCGGTCCCGACCGCGACCGCGCTCGTCGCGACCGGGCTGGTCGGCTTGCTCCGCCGCGACCTCGAGGCGACCTGAGGCTATCGGGGCGGCTAGGGCAGGTCCGCGCGGAAGGCGATCACCCTGGACCGGCTGTCGCTGCGGGCGGCGGCGTTCGCGGCTCTGGTGCCGCCGTGGTGGTAGGTGCGGCCGTCGACGGGGTGTACGCCCACGACGCCTGCCGGCTGGAACGGGTAGGTGGCAGCGCCGTGTCCGGCGGCAGGATAGGTCAGCACCTCGACGGTGGCCTTGGCGGCGTCGGCGTGCAGCCGTGGTTGGATGGCCTGGGCCTGCGGCGTCGAAGGCCACGGGTTGTCCTCGCCACCGGCGATGGCCAGGACGGGCCCTTCGACGTTGCTGACAGGAATCGGCCCGCTGAGTGTGGCCCGGCCGTCCTTGGTCCAGGCAGGGCTTGCCGGATCCGGGAACGCGGGCCTACGGTGTCGTCGGGCGCGTGCAGGACCACGCCGCGGAACAGGTCGGGGTAGTGGTGGGCGAGTAGGAGAGCGGCTTCGCTGCCCCGCGAGTACCCGACGACGGCGACGGGTTCCGGCCTGAGGCCAGGTTGACGTGCCAGCAGCCGCGCCGCCGTGGTGAAGTACTCCAGCGGGATGTCCGCCAGCGTCTGCGGCAGCCCGGGCACTCGGAAGTACGCCAGCGACAGCGCGGGATGGCCGTGCGAGGCCAGCAACGCGGCCGTGAACTTCTGACTGGTGCCGCCCTCGGAGCCACCGAAGACAAGCGCCGGCATACGCGGGTGTGCTGCCCGCTGGCGGTAGGTACAGGTCGCCGTGGATGCCCTCGGTCTCCATCCGGAATACCCGATGGGTGGCTGCGGGCGACATCCACTGCCGACGCAGCGTGCGGTTGGCATCCGCGCGGCCGTCGACCGTGACGGCGACCTGAATCTCGAATGCGGCGGCGAGTTCCGGGCACGTGGGGAAGAACCACTGTTGGTCTGGGTCGCCGTCCGCTGGGACCATTGACCAGAGCAGGCCCATGCCGTCGACCTGGTCGTAGGTGCCATCGCGCGGCGCGGTTGAGGTCCACAGTGCCGTCCTCGTCGGCGGTGAAGGCCGCATGGCCGCGCCAACTCATGTCTTGGTAGTCGGTTGACGTCGCCGCGACCTCGACCCGCTGGCCAGCTCTGAGGCCGGAGATCCGCAGCTGTACCGGCTGATCCGCCAGGGCCCACGCGGGGTCGGCGGTGACCATGGGGGTTTCGCCCTGGTTGCGTATCGCAGCCAGCGACCGCGATCCCGGGACCCGAAAGCAGTACCACGGCAAGGTAGACACGCAGTCGCCGCCAGCCGAACAGACAACGAGCCGCGCCACCCTGTCACCGTCCGCGGCCGGGTCGGGTCCGCGCCGGCGCCTGTGGCGGGGCGGCGGTCCCTCCGGTCGGGCGGAGCCGGCGTGGCGGGCGGCGAGGCGTGCACCACTGTGAGGTCCGTTGGCTCGCGGTCGCAGGCGCCGGTCCGCGGCTTGTCTGCAGCTGTAGAAGTGCGCGGATCAGCGGCGAGGTGCCGCGAACGACTAAGCCGATGCCGGCCACCGCGCAGGAGCGGTTTCCTGCGACCAGGCTGCCCACGCCGGCCGGGTCGACCTGCTCGATATCGGTCAGGTCCACCAGGATCGACCGGGGGCGCGGCATCCGCTCGGCTTCGGCGATGATCGCCATACGCAGGTGTGGGGCTGTGTGGTGGTCCAGCGTCCCGCGCAGAGCCAGGACGACCGACTCGCTGCCGTGCGGATAGAGGTGGGCGATCGACAGCGTCACGACGTGACCTCGCGGAGTGTGCCCTGCCGTTGGGTGCCTGGTCGCTGCGTCGGCGGCATGGTCGGCCTCCTTCTGTATCGCCGACCAGCCTTCCCGGCACACCTGTGTCCAACGTATGCGGCCTGGGCGGTGCCCGCAACGCGCACCGGCTACGTCGCGAGGAGGCTGGCGTAGTCGGCCGCGGTGGCCGGAGCCTCGGACAGCGAGCCGTCGGCGTGGGGTACACCGACAGGCTGGCCGCCGCGGGTGAACCTCACGGCGGTGATGCCGGGTTGGGCAGTGAGGGTGCAGACGATCTGGGCGAAGGCGAGGATCTGGTCGGTGCGGCCGCTCTCGTCCAAGGCGGCGGTGAGCTCGACTGTGGCCCGGCCGTCGCTCAGCTGGACGCCGACGACGATATCGTTGCCGAGCAGCGAACTGGTGAGCCCTTCGCGTTGCTCCACGTCGGTGGGTCCGGCGAGCAGGTCGTCGACGAGCTCGTCGACGCTGGGTTGCGCATCGACGTTGCGGGTGACGGCGACCAGCTCGCCGTCCCGGACGAAGTACAGGCGTTCCGCGACAACGCCGGCGCCAGGGCCGGGATCCGGCGGTGTCTCGGTCGCCCAGGCGTGCGAGACCCCATTGGGAGGGTTCACCTCGCGAGGGAGGTCCTCGGCTTGGGCGCCGCATCCGGTGACCGCGGCCGCGAGCAGCACCGACAGCGTGCCGGCGTACGGAGAGCGGCGTGTTCTGGTCACGAGTTCGTCCTGGGCAGTTCGACCCGGAATCGGGCGCCGCCGCCGGGCCGGTCGGTCACCGTCACGCGTCCGCCGTGTGCGGTGGCGTGCCGGGCGACGAGGGCGAGCCCGAGTCCGGTGCCGTCGCTGTCCCCGCGTGCGCTGGCGGCGCGGCCGCGCACGAACCGGTCGAAGATGGCCTCGCGGTCTTCCGGTCGTACGCCCGGTCCCTCGTCGTCCACTTCCAGCACGAACGCGTCGGATGTCGCGTTGAGGCGCACGGCGACCGCGCCGCCGCCGTGCCGGTCGGCGTTGTCGAGCAGGTTGCCCAGGATCTGGATGAAGCGGCGCCGGTCGACTGACCAGGTCGCCGTGCTCCCCTCGGCCACCCGCACCACCTGCTCGGGTAGGCGGCGAGCGCGGCATTCTTCACGTGCCACCGCGGCGACGTCGAACAGTGTGCGCTGGATCGGTCGATCGTCGCGAGCCAGTTCCAGCAGGTCGGCGACAAGCCGCTGGAACCGATCCACCTCGTCAGACAGCAGAGTCACCGCGGTCGCAGCCCGGCCGTCGAGCCGGGGTCGGTGCCGGTCCAGCACGCTGGTCGCGGCGGACAGCGTCTGCAGTGGTGAGCGCAGCTCGTGGCTGACGTCGGCGGCGAACCGGCGGTCCCGTTCCAGGCGGGCCGAAAGCTGGTCGACCATCTCGTTGAACGACGTCGTCAACCGTTCCAGATCGGGCTCGGTGGCCGGGTCGAGGCGGGCACTGAGGTCACCTGCGGTGATCTCACGCGCGGCGGCGGTGACCGTGTCGAGAGGGCGTAGCACGCGGCGGGTCAGGTACCAGCCGAAGCCGGCGCCGGCCGCGGTCGTGCCGGCGGCGACGAGGGTGAGTACCAGGGCGAGAGTGCGTAGGGTCTGGTCGAGCTCGCGCATCGAGTCGATGACGTAGAAGCCGGACGACGACGGCAGCGGCACGCCGACGACGACCGCGGGGCCGCTGTCGGTGTGGACCCGTTGCATGCCGAGCTTGCCCTGCTCGACCATGTCTTGCAGCGCGGGCGGGATGGCGTCGGTCAGACCGGCGTCGGCGGCGCGGGCGTACCAGCGGCCGTCGCGGTGCAGCAGGGCGCGGCGGGTGTTGCCGGTGTTGAGGGTGCTGAGCACGGCGGAGATGTCGGGCCGTTCGGTGGCCAGGCCGGCGTGTACCACGCCGGCGTCCAAATAGGCCGAGCGCAGGGCGCTGCGTTCCCGGCCGGCCATCAGTGCCTGGCTGGTAAACTCGTACGACAGTGCCGCCATCGACGCGGACAACACGAAGGCGCCCGCCGCGAACGCGGCGGTCACTCGGGAGCGCAGGCCAGGACGTCTCATCGTTGCAGCTTGTAGCCCATGCCGCGGACGGTCACCAGGTGCCGAGGCGAGGTCGGATCGTCCTCGATCTTCTGCCGCAACCGTCCGATGTGGACATCGACGAGTCGCTCGTCGCCGTAGGTGTACTCCCAGACCCGTTCCAGCAGCTGCGCCCGGGACAGCACCCGGCCCGGGTGCTCGGCGAGTTCGCACAGCAGCCGGAACTCGGTGCGGGTCACCGCCACCGGCTCGCCCCGCAGCGCGACCTCGCCGGCTTCGGGCCGGATCTCCAGGTCGTCGAAGACCAGTGCTGGTACGGCGGCGACCGTGCTGGCGCGGGCACGGCGCCGCAGCGCCCGCAGCCGCGCGGACAGTTCCTTGACCGCGACCGGCTTGACGACGTAGTCGTCGGCGCCGGCCTCCAGGGCGGCCACGATGTCGTGTGTGTCGTCGCGCGCGCTGACCACCACGATCGGTACGTCGTCGCGGGCGCGCAACTGGCGGATGCACTCGTAGCCGTCGATGCCGGGCAGCATCAGGTCGACCAGGACCGTGTCGGCCGGCGCGCGCCGCTGCTCCCGCAGCCCTTCTTCCGCGGTGGCCGCGCCCCGGACCGTGTAGCCCTCGTCTTCGAGGCCGAGCGTCAAGGACAGCCGGATCCGGTCGTCGTCCTCGATCAGCAACACGTGCTCCATCGCTAAATCATGCCCAGCCACGGAGCAGGTTTCGCAGCCCGGCCGGGATCCCCGGCGGTTTGTCATGGGACTGTCACAGGACCGCGGAGGGACCGCCATACCACCTAAAGAGTCTGGACAGACCCCAGATCATCATGTCCTGCACGCGGGAGGTTCCAGGTGAGTACTCCAGCCTTGGCCGAGCTGCTGCCACGGCCGGGCCGAGTACCACTGGTCGAGGTCGTTGTCACCGAGGCGATCGACGCGCAGGTGACGCCCCGCCTACGCGTCCTGCTCGACGAGGTCCTCGCACTGCGGCCGGAGCACCTCGTGGTGGACCTCGCTGGCTGCACGCACGTCGACGCGTCCGGCGTCGCCGCGCTGCTCGAGACGCACCGTCAAGCGATGCGCGATGGCGGGCGGCTCAGCCTGCGCGCACCGTCGCCCAGCGTGCACCGCAACCTTCAGCTGGCCCGCGTGGCGAATGTGCTGCACATTGTCTTGCCTAAGGTCTCGCTGCCGGCCGAGGACTGGTCCGCGGCGGCCGGCACCGGCACACTCGTGGACCCGCGGCCGACGCGGTGACGGTGGCGCCGTTGAGCCCCTCACCCCGCCCTTCCCATCCCCCCGACGGGCGGGGTGAGGCAGGCGCCACAACTGTCCACATCGGAGAATCATGACCGGGTCCCGCAGTCCGGACCTACACGACCTGGTGGTGGTTTCGCACCGGCTGCCGGTCACGGTCGACGACACACAGCCGAGGTGGGCGGACCGGATCGGTGACGGCACAGCCACGTTGGGCCCGGCGGTCGCCGCTCGCGGCGGGGCCTGGCTGGGTTGGGCCGGAGGCGTCAACGCATCGACCGCGTGGTTCGAGCACGAGGGCCTGCGGCTGCATCCGGTCGGCCTGTCGCATTCCGACGTCCTGGACTACGAACGGGGCTACTGCGCCGCCTCGCTCGCCCCGCTCTATCAAGGGCGGGTGGAGACGCCCGAGTTCCGGGACCAGTGGCGGGTGGCCTACCAGCGGGTCAACCAGCGGTTCGCGGACGCGGCCGCCGCTTTGGCGGCACCGGGTGGCATCGTCTGGGTGCACGACTACCACCTGCAGGCTGTACCGGCCCTGCTGCGCCGCCGCCGACCCGACCTGCGCATCGGTATGTCCCTGCACGCGCCGTTTCCGCCGGCCGAGCTGTTCGTGCAACTGCCCACCCGGGCCCAGACCCTGCACGGGCTGCTCGGCGCCGACCTGATCGGCGTGCCGCACCCGCGGGCGGCCGCCACCGTACTCGAACTCGCCGGCCACCTGCTGCAACTGGCGGTCCGCGATGACGCCGTAACGATCGAGGGCCGGCGGGTCACGGTCGGCTCATATCCGCTATCGATCGACGCGGCCGCGATCGAACTACTGGCCGCCGATCCCTCGGTTCGTGCCCGGGCGACCGGCATCCGGGCCAAGCTGCACGGTGCCCGCACGGCCCTGCTCGCGGTCAACCGGCTGGACCCGGCCGAGGGGATCGAGCAGTGTCTCGACGCCTACGCCACCCTGCTGGGCACCGGGCGCCTGGACCCTGACCGCACCGTCCTGGTCGAGGTCGCCGCCCCTGATGGGCCGGACACGACACGCCGGGAACGGGTCCGCGCCCGGATCGACCGCCGCGTCGCGCAAATCAACGGCGAACACGCCCGGGTCGGACACCCGGTCATCCACTACCTGCGCCGTAGCCCGCCGCTGCGCGAGCGGGTGGCGCTCTACCTGGCCGCGGACGTCCTGCTCGCCACACCGCTGAGCGCCGGCACTGCGACCACCGCCAAGGAATTCCTCGCCGCGCGTACCGACGACACCGCGCGACTGGTGCTCAGCGAGTTCACCGCCGAACGGCTGCCCGGAGTGACGAGTGTCAACCCGCACGACCCGGACGCCCTGCTCGACGCGATCGCGGCAGCCGCGGCCGAGACCGGGATCCGTTCCGCCAATCTGAGCGCCACCCGGCAACGGCTGCACAGCCAGGACATGGACAGCTGGGTCGGACGTTTTCTGCACGCGCTCGCCGCACCACCGCTGCGAACCGACGGTGATCCACGCTACGTCGCCATCGGCACCCCGCACTGAACCCCCGCCGCGCCCCCGCGGACGGCAGCACCTGAACCGGCAGAAAGGCAAGGAGTTCCACACCTATGGTCACCCTCACCGACAACGCGATCGGCCTCATCCGCCGCCTCACCGACCGGCCCGGAATCCCCGACCAAGCGGGCCTGCGCATCGCGACCGGATCAGCCGCCGGTGCGCTCACCGTCGGGGTCGTCAGCGGCCCTCTCGACGGCGACCACGTGCTCGACACCTCCGGAGCGCGGGTCTATCTCGACGCCGAGGCGGTACGGACCTTGGACGACAAAGCCCTGGACGCGGCCATCCAGGACAGCACCGTCACCTTCACCGTGACCGAGCAGGCCGGATGACCATCTCGTCCCGCACCACCCGCCGGTCGCGCACCGACGCGCGACCGGCGGCGGCCATGACTGACTGACACACCCCATAGCGTTCCGAAACCGCTCCGGAAAACGGCCGGCAGCGGTATTGTGGCATTCACAACAAACGTATTCTGACGTGGCCACTTCGTCCTTTTGGACGACACGGTCGATTCAACGACCAAGCGCAAATTCTTTCTTAAGAAGTCACCATTTGACTTCCTATAGCGGACTGTTTAGCGTGCTCAAATAGAAGCGTTTGGCCGACACTCACGGAGGTGATTTCGTGGTGACCCGCCGATATCTTACGGCTCTTACGGCCGTCCTCGTCGGGCTGGCACTCGCATTGGGCGCGCCGGCCGCCGCGGCCAACGCTCAGCCCGCGGCGCCCGCACAGCTCGGCGCGACGGACCTCGCCCTGTTCAACGGTGTGCGGCTGGCCGGGCTGTGGGAGATGCCGGCCGGGCAGATGGCCGCCGAGCGCGGCAGTGCCCAGCGGGTCCGCGAGGTTGGCGCGCAGATCGCCGCCGAGCACGCCGAGCTCGACCAGATCGTCGTCGATGGCGCCAACAAGCTCGGTGTGCAACTGCCGACGAAGCCCAGCGCCACCCAGCAAAAGTGGCTCGACGAAATGCGTGGCGCCGCCTCCGACCGCGAGTTCGACCGCATCTTCGTTCACCGGCTCCGGGCCGCGCACGGCGTGATCTTTCCGGTCATCGGCGCGGTCCGCTCCGGCACCCGAAACGATGTCGTGCGTCAGGTCGCCGAGGCGGCGAACAAGTTCGTGCTCAACCACCTCACCCTGCTGGAGAGCACCGGCCTGGTCCGCTACGGTGACCTGCCGCCCGCAGTCCTGCCTGGCGACCAGCAAAACGGCGGCTCACTGCAAGGGGCCACGCTCGCCGGCGCCACCGCCGGCAGCGGCTTCAACTCCTCCGACGTCTGGATCATCACCATCGTCGCCATCGTCGCCGGTATCGGCGGCACCTGGCGACTGTTCAGACCCCGCTAGGTTCGCACGGTGAGCGCGTTGCAGACGTCCACGATGCCGGGGGCCTGCCAGGCCAGATCGCCGGCCATGCCGATCATTTCGGACGAGTCAACCGAGCCGGTGAGGACCGCCACCCGGTTCTGCACATCCACGTGGATGGGTTGGTCGCCGGTAACGTCGTGGCCCAACAGGCGGGCCAGCACGCCTTCGGCAACCGCCTGGTCGACATCCTCGCGGTCGACCGAGCGGCCCGGCTGAGCACGGTAGAAGAAGGCGTCCTCCGGGTACGGCCACAGCACCGCCATCACGCACTTCTTTCGATCTGCGGGGCCAGGACCGGGCCGTCGTGGTGCTGGTCGGCCATGCCGAACAGGCCGAGCAGGCCGGTGGCCCACAGTTGGCGGCGTGGGAAGGGGGCCAGGTTTTCCACCGTCAGGACGCTGCCGGAGACGGCCGCGGCACGGTGGCATCGCACAAGCTCACCGATGCCGGTCGAGTCGATGAACGACACGTGTCGCAGGTCCAGGACGATCGCTGCCGGCTTGTCCCGGGCCAGCACAGCGATGATCGCGTCGCGCACCTGGCCGACGGTGGCCATGTCGATCTCACCGAACGGTAGGAGACGGACGCCGGAGTCGCTATGCCGCTCCGTTATCAACATGCTCATCTCGGGCTGGGAGTCGTCGTTCATGCCGCTCGCGCCTCCACTGGCCGTTCCACGACGCTGTCACGCAGTGGGCTGAAGGCGGCGCGCAGCACCGCGGTGGCGCCGGGAAGACGGGCTGCGGCGAAGGCTATCCGGCGGGCGGTCATCCGCCAATGCTCGGTGGGCACGAACCAGCGTGCCGTCTTGCGTCCGGTCCGCTGCCGGTCCTGCACGAACGGCCGCATCCGCCGCTCGTAGGCGGCGATGGCCCGTCCGACACCGGCGCCCGTGCGTAGCTCCTCGGCCAGCACGAAGGCGCCGCCCGCGGCGAGCGAGGCTCCCTGCCCGGCCATCAGGGACACGGCGTGGCAGGCGTCACCGATCAGCACGATCGACCCGCGGCTCCAGTAGTCCATCTCGATCTGCGCGACCTGGTCGTAGAAGACCTCGCCGTCCTGCGGCATCTGCCGCAGCGTCCACCGCACCAGGCCACCGAGGTTGCCGTACAGCTTGCACAGCGCCTGCTGCGGGTCCTGCGGGATGGCACGGTCGGGGCTGGCGTGGATGAACGACGCGGCCAGCCGGCCGTCATTGGTCGGGTACAGCCCGGCCTGGCGGCCCGGCACACCAACCATGACAAAGCGATCTCCGACCCGGCGGCCGAGCTCGTCGTCGCGCAGGACGAAGGAGGCGGCGTGGTAGCCCAGGTAGCGCAGGTAACGCTCCTGCGACCCGAAGACCAGCTCCCGGACCCGCGAGTGCACGCCGTCCGCGCCGACCAGCAGGTCACCTCGCTGCACGCTGCCGTCGCTCAACCTCACCGTGACAGCGTCGCCGTCGCTGACCTGTTCGATGGTCGTGCCGTAGCGGATGTGGATGCGGCCCTTGACCGCGTCGAGCAGCGCCTGCTCCAGGGCGCCGCGCATGAGCGACAGGATCCGTCCGTCGAAGACCGAAGCGACCCGCGAGCAGGCGATGCCGCCCTCGCCGTGCTCATTGTGGTCTACATAGGACAGCTCAGCGACCCTGGTATGGGCCTTGTTCAGCTCGGGCAGCAGCCCCATCATCTCGGCAACGTCGTAGCCCGAGCCGAAGAAGTCAATCATGTATCCACCGGCCCGCGGGCCGTCCTCCCGCTCGACCAGGACCACGTCCCAGCCGTCCCGCTCCAGCCACCAGGCCAGCGTGAGCCCAGCGATACCCGCACCACAAATGATCGCTTTCACAGTTCCTCCCTGACACCAGCAGCAGCCCACGCCCGCAGAACTCGGGGTCAGATGCTGGCCAGATCGTCCCCATCGGACGGTTCGAGGGCATTGCAGACGTCGCGGACGCCCGGCGTCTGCCACGCCAGGCCTCCGGCGACGAACATCAGCTCCGGTGTGTCGACCGGGCCGGTGAGGATGGCGACACCGTTCTGCACCTCGACCGCGATGTTCTGCAGACGTGTCCGCTCATCCTCGACCAGCCGCGCCACCACCTTGTCGGCCAGCGTTCTGTCCCGACTCGCGTGCGGCGCCGGGCGGCGAACCGGCTGTCCGGACCCGTCGTCGGGCATCGGCCACGGCGTCAGCACGGCGCGCTCCCGATCGTTGTATGCCCGGAGCGCGGCACCTCCTCGGGCACCACGTGCAGCACCTGCTCCACCCGGGATATCCGCAAAATCCGCCGCAGACGCGGTGACAGCGCGCGCAGCGTCAGGCCCGCACCGACCCGCAAAAGCTGGCGGTGCACATCAAGCAGCAGCGCGACGCCCGCCGCGTCGATCCCGACGCATCCGGCCATATCCACGACCAGCCGGTCCGGGCGCAGCCGCACTGCCGTGTCCAGTGCCGCCTGCACTGGCGCCAAACTGGCGCGATCGAGGCGGTCGGTCAGGTAGATCTCCAACACCGGCACCGACACCGGCCCGGCCACAGGTTGCGCAACCACACTCACGCCGCACCTCCTCACGTCGGCCGGTACGAAATCCAGACTGGTGCGGCCATGTGGAGGCACCTTCGCGGAACCATGACAGTCCCGTGACAACCAGCTACGACGGCACCTCGTCCGGCACCGCCGGCCCACCGCAGGTGCCGCAAAAGTGCGTGCCGAAGGGCCTCGGCTCCCCGCTCCACCCGGCCCGGACGGCCGCCGGCCACAGCACGAACCAGTCCCGTAGGTGAACAGCCGAGCCGAACTCGACCGCGCACCGCTCACACACGAGGACGACGAACCCGGGCTGCCCCGGCTTCGGCCTTGGCTGCATGCTCATGCCGGCGCCGACCACACCGCGTTCATCTCGGCAATCTTTGCACAGGTGCAGCTGTGTGAACGACGCGCCGCAACACCGCAGCCGGCGCCTGCGCTGAGGGCCGGCCTATGCGGGGACCGAACCGTCCAGGACCTGGGCGAGGCCGTGGCGGCGAAGCAGCTCACGCACACGTGGATCCGGGTCGGCCACCACCAGGCGCGCCCCCTGGGCGGAGGCCGCCTCCTGGCCGGCCCGCAAGGCGTCGATGCCACCCTCGTCGATGGACGGCACGGCGCTGAGATCAACGACGATGCGGTGGGGTCGAGTCGCCGCCAGCACGGCGATGACCCGATCGTGGAGCATGCGGGCGTTTTCCGCCCTGATTCCACCTTGCGGCGCGATCGCGATGGTCATCGACGGTTCGGGTACACGACGAGTGGTGATCACGAGAGTCATCACATCTCCGTCCAGAACGGGAGGGGGCACACCTCCGGTAGAGCTCTGACGCGATCCACGCTTGCCGCCGTTTGTGGCGATCACCGATCAGGATTGCCACGCTCCTATGACAGTTCGCTTGGTTCGGCCGGGACGATGCGACGATGGGGGCGCATGCGTGCGATCGTTCAGGACGGCTACGGCCCGGCCGATCGACTGCGCCTGGCCGAGGTCGACCGGCCGGCGGTCGGCGACGACGAGGTGCTGCTCCGGATGCGCGCGACGTCCGTGCATCCGGACGTGTGGCATGTCGTGACCGGTCGGCCGTTCGTACCGCGCCCGAAGGGTTCGGGCCTACACCGCCCCACGGGCCGCATCCCGGGCACCGACGTTGCCGGCACCGTCGAGGCGGCCGGTCATGCGGTCACCAGGTTTCAGCCCGGGGACGAGGTCTTCGGGAAGACGCTACGTGGATACTCGTGGCGCAACGGCGGCGCGTTCGCGCACTACGTCTCGGTGCCGCAGAGCAGGCTCGCGGTCAAACCACCCAACATTACGTTCGAGCGGGCGGCAACAGTGCCGACCGCCGGATACATTGTCCTGGCCAACCTCCACCCGGATCGTTCCAGTCCGGCCAGCGGGTGCTGGTCAACGGGGCGGCCGGTGGCGTCGGAGCGATCACCGCGCAGCTCGCGAAGGCTAGTGGCGCGCACGTGACCGGCGTGGACCACAGCCGGAAGCTGGATCTGGTCCGCCGCTCGGCGCCGACTACACCACCAACGACGTCACCCGCACCGGGCAACGGTACGACCTAGTCGTCGACATCCCGGGCGACCGGCCCTTCGCCGCGTACCGGCGGGCGCTGACCCCCGACGGCAGGTACGTCCTCATCGGACACGACCACTTCGGCCGCGCCGGACGCGGCTGGCTGGGCAGCCTGCCCCGGTTCGCGCGGCTCGGCGCGCTGTCGCTGTTCGTGCCCCAGCTGCGCCGGCCCGGCCCCGCGCGACAGAGCAAGCAGGATGCGATGGCCGCGCTGCGCGCATACCTCGAAGCAGGGCAGCTGGCCCCGGTCCTCGCCCGCACGTTCGACCTCGGTGCGGCGGCACAGGCCATCGGCTACCTGTCCAGCAGCCAAGCCGTCGGACGGAACGTGCTCACCGTGTGACCGTTACCGGCGCCGGTCAGGCCGGCACGGTATCCGCCGGCCGCGTCGTTGACGCGCGCCACTGCCGCCACCACAGCGGCTCGGAAGCCTCCCCCGCGGCCGCCACGAACTCCTCCAGCGCGCCGGCGAGCCCTTGCGGGTCCTCGACCTGGAGGCCGCGCACCAGCTTGGCGATCGCCCGCCGGCGGTGCCGCATGACGGCCCCGACCAAATCGCGGCCGGCCGGGGTCAGCAAGACCCAGGCCGCACGCCGGTCCTCACCGCGCCGGAACCGCTCGGCCAGCCCTTTGCGCACCAGGCGGTCGGACATCCGTGTGGCGGTGGACGCGGCCACCTCCAGTTCGGCGGCCAGGTCAGTCGTCCGCTGCGGGCCGCGGGCGGCGAGCACGACCAGCGTCCGATACTGCACGAGCGTCACCTCGGCATCCACCTGCGCCAGCGAACGCGCCGACAGCGCGACCAGCGCCCGGCTGGCACCGAGAAAACCGTCGACGAGAGCGGCCGTTTCGGCCGATGTGCGCCGGCCGCGCACCGCGGAATTTGCCACAACGCAATGTTTGCACACTAGTAGCCGGACACGGATGCCCCGCGAGCCGCTCGGCCTGTTCGTCACGGTCGGCGCCCTGGTCAACACTGGCGTCATCGAAGAAATCTCGCGGGCCGCCACCGACGCCACCGAAGGCCGGCTGTTCCTCGCCTCCATGGTGCTGCTGTGGGGATCGGCGTTCCTCTCGGCGATCGTCGACAACATTCCCTACGTGGCCACCATGAGCCCCGTCGTCGCCGAAATGGTCAACAGCAACGGCAACACCAGCCAGTCCCAGGTGCTGTGGTGGGCCCTCGCCCTTGGCGCGGACCTGGGCGGCAACGCCACCGCCGTCGGCGCCTCCGCAAACGTCGTCGTGCTGGGCATCGCCGAACGCGCCGGCAGACCCATCACCTTCTGGCAGTTCACGAAGTACGGCCTGGTCGTCACCGTCGTCACGGTAGCGCTCGCGGTGCCCTACCTGTGGCTGCGCTACTTCGCCCTGGCATGAGACCGCACCGGTCAGGTGGCCGCGGCGAAGCGTTCGACCTGGGTGAGGGTGCCAGCCACGATGAGGATGGCGTTTGGCGGGACGACAGTCTCCGGTCGCGCGTAGGTGAAGTCCTGCCCGGACTGTTTGACGCCGACGACGGTGACGCCGTACCGGGTGCGCAGGGCCGAGTCGGCGAGGGTGCGCCCGACGCTGTCGGCCGGGGCGCGGGTCTTGACGATGGCGAACCCGTCATCGAACTCGATGAAGTCGATCATCCTGCTGGTGATCAGGTGGGCGACCCGGTCGCCCATGGTCGCCTCGGGATAGATGACGTGGTTGGCGCCGACCGCAGACAGGATCTTGCCGTGTTTGGCGGTGATCGCCTTGGCCCAAATCTCAGTGATGCCGATCTCCGCCAAGGCCAGGACGGTCAGCACGCTGGCTTCGATGTCGGTGCCGATCCCGACCACGGCGCGGGTGAAGTCGGGCACACCGATCTGGCGCAGGGCCTCCTCGTCGGTCGAGTCGGCCTGCACCACGTGGGTGAGCCGCTCGGACCAGGACTGCACGATGCGCTGGTCTTCGTCGATGCCGAGCACCTCGTGACCGAGCCGGACCAGGGAGGCGGCGACCTGGCCGCCGAAGCGGCCCAGGCCGATGACGACGACGCCGTTGTCGCCGGCGCGGGTTTTGCCAGTGTTAGCCAACGATGGGTCGCTCCTTCGGGTATCGGTACAGCCTAGGTCGGCCGCGCAGGGCCAGCGCGGAGGCCACGGTGATAGTGCCGACCCGGCCCACGAACATCAGCGCGACCAGCACCAGTTGGGCCGGCTCGGGCAGGGTGTGGGTGATGTTCATGGACAGCCCGACCGTGGCGAACGCGGAGATGCTTTCGAACAGGGCCTGGTCGTAACGCAGGTGATCGGTGAAGTAGATCAACGCCATGGTGCCAGCGGTGATGACACCGACGCCGAGCAACGCCACCGTCAACGCCTGGCGTTGCGCCTCGTCGGTGATCCGCCGGCGGCCAACGACCACATCGGATTCGCCCTTAACCTCGGACCAGATCACGTAGGCGAGCAGAAAGAAGGTGGTCACCTTGATGCCGCCGGCGGTGCCGGCCGAGCCGCCACCGATGAACATCAGCACGTTCGTGGCCGTGATGGTCTCCAGGCTCATCGCGCCGTAGTCGGCGTTGTTGAAACCTGCCGTGCGAGGCATGGTGCCCTGGAAGAACGCGGCGAGGATCTTCTCGGCGACGCCGAGCGGCCCGTACGTGCCCGGATTGCCCCACTCGAATCCCAGCATCACCCCGAACCCGGCCACCAGCAGGACCAGCGTGCCCCACACAGTAATCCGGGTATGCACCGACCAGGCGGCGGGCTGGCGCCATTCGCGGCGCAACTCCATCAGTACCGGAAAGCCGATCCCGCCGACGATCACCGCAGCGGCGATCGGTAAGCAGATCCAGGCGTCGCCGACGAAGCCGATCAGGTTGTCGGTGTAGAGGGCGAAGCCGGCGTTGTTGAACGCCGACACCGCGTGGAACAGCCCGTACCAGAGTGCCCGGCCGAGCGGGTAGTCGTAGCCAATCCAGAACCGCGCCGCCAGCAGCACCGCGACGGCGGTCTCGCAGGCCAGGATCGCGACCGCGATCCGGCCCAGCACCGCGCGGACGTCGCCGAGGGCGAGGGTACGGGTCTCGGCCTGCGCGATCAGCCGGCCGCGTAGCCCCAGCCGCCGGGACACCAGCACGGACAGCAGCGTCGCCATCGTCATGATCCCGAACCCGCCAACCTGGATCAACGCCAGGATCACCCCGTGGCCGAAGTCGGACCAGTACGTCGGGGTGTCCACTCCCACCAGGCCGGTCACGCACACCGCCGAGGTCGCGGTGAACAGCGCGGTGATCAGCGGGGCACCGTCCGGCCCCTGCCGGGACACCGGCAAGGCCAGCAGCAAGGTGCCCACGGCGATCGCGCACAGGAACGCGATCGGCACTATCCGGGCCGGGTGCTGCACGGCACGGCGGACCGACGGGGATCTTGCGCGCACAGACACGGACCTTAGTACCGCCGAGGGATGGATGTAGGCCCGCCCCGCGGACGTCGCCGCGGCAACCCCGCCGGCCGCGTAGGGAGCGGTTTGTCAGCGGGCGAGGTCTCGGTGGTTCAGCCGCCAGGCTCCGGCCGTGATCAGTGCGAGGGTGGTGCCAGCGAGCACCGCGGTGTCGCCGGTGTGCATGCCGTTGGTGAGTGGTTGGTGGTCGATGTAGTAGTGGTACGGGGTGAGGTGGCGCAGCCAGTCGGCGCCGATTTGCGGGGCCAGCCCGTGCAGCGCGTAGGCAAGCACACCTAGGCCGCTGGTGGCGCCGAAAACGGCGCCTCGGGAGCGGCCGGTGGCAGCGCCGATGGTGGTGGCGAGGGCGCCGAAGAGCAGGCCGAGCAGGGCAACGTTGAGGGCCTGTGCGGCGAACTGGCCGACGCTGATCGCGTCCAGGTCGGCGCTGTCGCGTACGGCGAGCATCGCGGCGAAGACCGCGGCCGCGATGAGCAGGGCGCCGACCGCGAGGGCGGCGAAGCGGTGTAGGAGCAGTCGGGTGCGGCTGATCGGGTGTGCCAGCAGCAGATCGAGGTAGCCGGACTCCTCGTCGGCGGAGATCATGCGGGCGCCCGTGGCAGCGCCGTAGAAGGTGACCAGCAGGGGGACGAGGAGCCCGAACACGGCGCCGCGCAGGTAACCGGCCGGGGTGGTTGCGTCCTCGAACCCGAAGCCGCGCATCGCCTCCGGCACGGTGGCCATCGTGTCGGCGGTGACCTGCGGGTAGAAGCTCGCGTAGGCCATCGCCAGCAGCCCGATGGCGAGGGCCCAGACCGGGAAGATCCGCCGGTTGTCCCACAGCGTGCGGGTGAACATCGAGCCGTTGACGGCGCCGCCAATGCCGGTGACGCCCGGGGCCCGGCTCGTGCGCGAGGTGGTCGAGGTCGTCATCGTCCTGCCGTTCGTCAGCCGCCAGCAACGGCGGTCGAAGTGGGGGCGGATTGTCCGCCGGTGTAGATGGTGTGGAAAAGGTCTTCCAGGTTCTGGGTATTCGCGCGCAGGCCGATGACGGTATGCCGAGCGGCCGCCTTGACCACGGGGTCCGGGCTGCCGTCGATCCGGAACGACAGTGTGGCGCCGTCCACCGCCAGGTCGGTGACACACGGTAGGGCGGCGAACTCCGCGGCCGGCGATGCGCCGGCGAACGTGATCGACATCCGCAGGAAGGAGCGGGCGCGCAGGTCAGTGACCGTGTCCAGGGCGACCAGGCGACCCTCGCGGATGATCGCTACCCGGTCGGCGACCGCTTCGACCTCGTTCATGACGTGACTGGACATGAACACCGTCCGCCCCGCCTGCTTGGCCTCGACCACCAGGTCGAGGAAGGTTTGCTGGACCAGCGGGTCGAGGCCGGTCGTGGGCTCGTCCAGGATCAGCAGCTCCGGGTCGTGCATGAACGCCTGGACCAGGCCGACCTTCTGCCGGTTGCCCTTCGACAGACTCTTCACCGGCGCCCGCAGATCCAGGCCGAGCCGACTGGCCAATGCCGCGATCCGGGCGGCTGGTACGCCACCGCGTAGCGCGGCGAGGAAAGCCAGGCATTCACCGGCCCGTTGCCGGCCGTCGACGACGAAGTCGCCGGGCAGGTAGCCGACCCGCCGGTGCACCTCGATCGCGTCCGCGCGGGGCGCCAAGCCGAACACGCGGGCTGTGCCGGAGGTCGGGCGGATCAGATCCAGCAGCAGCCGGATCGTGGTGGTCTTGCCGGCGCCGTTGGGGCCGAGGAAGCCGAACACCTCGCCGGTGTCAACGGTCAGCGTCAGGCCGGCCAGCCCGCGTCGCGTGCCGTACGTCTTGGTGAGCTCGTTGAGCTCGATCGCACCCATGCCATGAATCTATCAAAGTCTTCAGAAATCTCTGAAGACTTGGAGGCGTTAGGATGTCGTCAAGATCTCGAACATAAGGGGCAAGCTTTGGCGGACACCACCGACGCCGCGGAGCGGATGGCGTTGACCCTCACCCAAGGCGGGCTACAGAAGGCCACCGCCCGGGTACTGGCCGCGTTCCTGTTCGCCGACACCGCCAGCCTCACCGCACCGCAGATCGCCGAGCAGCTGACGATCAGCTCCGGCTCGGTCTCCGGGGCAATCAAGATGCTCTCCACCGTCGGACTGATCGAGCGGGTACCGGCGCCGGGTAGCCGCCGCGAGCACTACCGCCTGCGCGACGGCGCCTGGGCCACGTTGATGTCCACACAGAACGGCATGGTCCAAGCCATGTTCGAGGCCGCCGACCGCGGCATCCAAGCCGCGGGCCCGGACAGCCCGGCCGCCCACCGCCTCACCGAGATGCGGGACTTCTACGCCTTCATGTTCCGTGAGCTACCCGCACTCATCGACCGCTGGAAAGCCCAGAGACGCCCCACGCGGGATCCGGTGACAAAGCCGAGATAGCCGGTTCTCCAGACATCTCGTCATGTCTCGTCCGCAAGAGCGCCGGGGTGGTTGGCGAGAAACGCGTATTCTCGCGTTTCTCGCGCCCCGAGCAGGGACTTCCGCATTGTCTGTATCGCCGAGCCATCGACGGGACGGCGACGGGCTTGCCAGGCGCGGCAAAATCGAGCCATGGCGCGTGGCCGGTTGCGGATCTATCTCGGTGCGGCCCCCGGCGTCGGGAAGACCTTCGCCATGTTCAGTGAGGCTCACCGGTGCAAGGAGCAGGGCACTGACGTGGTGGTCGGGTTCGTGGAGACGTACGGCCGCGAGGACACCGCACGGCTCGTCGGCGGCCTGGAGGTGGTCCCTCCCAAGACCCTGTGTGGTCAAGAGACCAACTTTGCCGAGATGGACGTGGACGCCGTTGTCGGCCGCAGCCCGCAGGTGGTGGTCGTTGACGAGCTGGCACACACCAATGCTCCTGGCTCGCGCAACACCAAGCGGTGGCAGGACATCCAGCAGCTGCTGGATGCCGGCATCACGGTGCTATCCACTGTGAATATCCAGCACCTGGAGTCGCTCAACGACGCGGTGTGGCAGATCGCCAACGTTAGCCCGCAGGAGACCGTGCCCGACAAGTTCGTCCGGTTGGCCGACCAGGTCGAGCTCGTCGACGTGACCCCGGAGGTTCTGCGCCGCCGGATCGCGCTCGGCAACGTGTTGCCACCGGACCAGGTTGATGCCGCGTTGGGCGGCTACTTCCGGGTCGACAACCTCACAGCGCTGCGCGAGCTGGCGCTTCTGTGGCTGGCCGACCAGGTCGACGAGCAACTGGACGCGTACCGAGCAGCACGTGGCGTGGGCGGCGCCTGGGGAGCCCGCGAACGGCTCGTCGTCGCTCTTACCGGCGGTCCCGAGGGGGAGGCACTCATCCGCCGGGCTGCCCGCATCGCCGCCCGCACGAAGGGCGCAGAGGTGATGGCCGTCCACGTGGCCCGCGCCGACGGCCTGACCGGCGCCGACCCCGCTTCGCTAGCCCGGCAGCGGGTGCTGGTCGAGAGCCTCGGCGGCACTTACCACCAGGTCACCGGCGATCGCGTACCCGCCGCACTGATCGACTTCGCCCGCGGCGTCGACGCCACCCAGCTCGTGCTCGGCGCGTCTCGGCGCGGCCGGCTGGCGCAGATTCTCTCCCCCGGCGTCGGTGTCACCACCACCAACCTGTCCGGGCCGATCGACGTGCATCTTGTCATCCACGAACAGGTCGGACGGGGCCGACTGCGTCTGGCAGCCCGTAGCCCCGTGTCGCGGTCACGCCAGCTCGCCGGCTTCGCGCTCACCGTGCTGGGGCTGCCGATGCTTACCGCCGTCCTGTATCCGCTGCGGGACGACCTCTCGCTGTCCAGCAATGTGCTGCTCGTGCTGGCCACTGTGGTCGCCGTGGCGCTCGTGGGTGGCCGGTGGCCGGCGGTGGCCGCCGCCGTGATCGGCTTCCTGCTGCTGAACTTCTACTTCACCGAGCCGTTCGACGCCTTCGACATCGCCAACAGCGAACACCTGCTGGCTCTGCTCGTCTTTCTCGTCGTCGCCGTCGCGGTGGCCACGGTGGTCGACGTCGCCGCCCGACGCACCCGGGAGGCCGCCGCAGCCTCGGCTGACGCCTCGACGCTGGCCGCCGTCGCCGGCAGCGTGCTACGCGGCACGCGGCCCCTGACCGCCCTACTGGAACGGCTCCGGGAAACCTTCGGCCTGGCCTCGGTAACCGTTCTCGAGCGCGTGCCCGGTTGGTCGGACGCGCCGGACCAGCAGGCCCGCGACGCGTGGCGGATCGCTGCCACCGTGGGCGGCCCACCCTGCCAGGCACCGGGGCAGGGCGACGCCACCGTACCGGTCGACGACGACCTCGCCCTGGTGCTGTGCGGGCGGGCACTGCCGGCTAGCGACCGCCGCATCGTCGAGGCGTTCGCCGCTCAGGCCGCTCTTGCCCTACGCCAGGAACGCCTGGCCGCCGAGGCCGCCAAAGCCCGTCCGCTGGAAGAGGCCGACAAGATGCGCACCGCGCTGCTCGCCGCCGTGAGCCACGACCTGCGGACCCCGCTGGCCTCCGCGATGGCCGCGGTGGCGAGCCTGCGCAGCCGCGACGTCGAATTCTCCACTGAGGACCAGAAGGAACTGCTGGCCACTGCCGCCGAGTCGCACGAACGCCTGCGCCGACTGATCGAGAACCTGCTCGACATGAGCCGTCTACAGGCTGGCGCCCTGGGCGTCTTCGCCACCGCGGTAGGGCTGGAGGACGCTGTTCCCACGGCGCTGGACGAGATCGGCGAACCTGGCCGGCTCGTCCGTGTGCGTATCCCGGACGACCTTGCCACGGTCACCGCCGATCCCGGCCTGTTGCAACGCATCTTGGTCAACGTCATAGGCAACGCACTGCGGTTCAGTTCGCCTGGAAAGCTTCCGATCATCACCGGCAGCGACCGCGACGGCCAGGTCGAGCTGCGGGTCATCGACCACGGCCCAGGCATCCCCGAAGAACACCGGGACCGGGTGTTCCAGCCGTTCCAACGACTCGGCGACCGTTCCAACGGCACCGGTGTCGGCCTCGGACTAGCCCTGTCCCGCGGCCTCGCCGAAGCGATGGGCGGCTCGCTCACACCGGAAACCACCCCGGGAGGCGGCCTTACCATGGTGCTCACTCTGCCCGCCGCGCGGCCGCCGTCGGCCGCGCGCGCAACGCACCCCACGGCATTGGCCGACCGGACTATCGTCGGACGCCAACACCACCCCAGCCGTACCGGGACGGAGCAGGTGTGAGCCGCATCCTGGTCGTCGACGACGACCCGCAGATCCTGCGAACACTCCGGATCAACCTGCGGGCCCGCGGCTACGACGTCGACACTGTCGCCGACGCCGACGCCGCCCTCCATGCGGCCGCCGCCGGCAGGCCCGACCTGATCGTGCTCGACCTCGGCCTGCCCGACCGCGACGGCGTCGAGGTCGTCCGCGACCTGCGTGGATGGAACAACGCGCCGATCATCGTGCTGTCGGGACGCAGCGGCAGTGCCGACAAGGTCGACGCCCTCGATGCCGGCGCCGACGACTACGTCACCAAACCCTTCGGCCTGGACGAGCTGCTCGCCCGCATTCGCGCGGCCAGCCGCCGCACCAGCACATCCGCGGCATCGCCGACCCTTCAGCTCGACTCGTATACGGTCGACCTGGCCGCTCGGCTCGTCCGGGGCGCTGACGGCACTCAGGTTCGGCTAACCCCCACCGAGTGGCACCTGCTGGAGATCCTCGCCCGGCAGCCTGGCGCGCTGGTCGGCCAGCGCCAGTTACTGGAACAGGTGTGGGGACCCAAGTTCGTGAACGAAACCCAGTATCTGCGCCAGTACATGGCTCAGCTGCGCCGAAAACTCGAAGCCGATCCCGCCCACCCTCAGCACCTGCTCACCGAGCCGGGCATGGGCTACCGCCTCCAGCTCGGGCCTGGCCCCACCGTTTCCTTCGCACCCCAAATGTCCGTCGAACCGGCCGCCGAGGGCGACTAACCCATGCGCGGCTACGCGGCCGCCGGCGGCAGCCAGTAGCGCTCCGCCCCGAAGGGATACCCCGGCAAGTCGACGTGGCGCAACGGCGCCGGGTACAAGGCCTCCCACGTGACGGCGGCACCGGCGACCCAGAAAGCGGCTAGAACGGCCAGGTCGCGCTCGGCCAGAGCCCGCGCCACCTGTTGGTCGTAGTTCTCGGCGTTACGACGCCGTCGAGATGCCGGGTCGGTACGCCAACAGTGGTCCCCTGGCGGCTGGCCCGCGGCGATGGCGTCCAAGATTTCGACCAGCTTCGCCAGGCTGGTGACGAGGACCGCGCAGCGTTCGCGTAGCGGCTCCCGCCGCACCTGGAGTTGGTGGGCGGCCTCGGCCAGGGTGACGTCGGACCGGCCGCGAAGCGACGCCGCGAGGCCGGCACAGTGTGCACGTAGCCGCTCCGCGTCGTGCGCGGAGACGGTCACGAGGTGCTCGCCAGGGACGTCATGCGGTGGCGGCTCGGTGGTCGAAAACTCCTCGACGATCGCGTGGGCGTTGACACCACCGGCGCCGAACGAGCTGATGCCGGCTCGGCGCGGCAGGCGTTCACCGTCGCTGCCCGCGGCGGCGGAAGCCGGCCACGCCGCCAGCGTCCGTTGGAGTCGTAGGCGCGAGGCGGTGAGGTCGATGCGCGGGTTCGGCCCCTCCGCATGTAGAGACGGCGCGAGCGCGCGATGGCGCAACTGCAATAGCACCTTGGTGAGTCCCGCGATCCCGGCAGCCGATTCGAGGTGGCCGATGTTGGTCGTCACCGAGCCGATGGCGCACTCCCCGACCGCGCCGTCCGCCGCCGGTGCGCCCTCCGGAGCGGCACCGTACGCCTGGGCCAGGCCGGCGATCTCGATCGGGTCGCCCAGCGCCGTCCCGGTGCCGTGGGCCTCGACATAGGTGACGCCGCCAGGCGCGATGCCGGCACGACGCAGCGCCGACCGCATCAGCTCGGCCTGTGCGGAAGGGCCGGGCGCGGCAGAGCTGTTGGTCCGGCCGCCGTGATTGACGGCGGTGCCGCGGATGACGCCCAGGATCTTGTCGCCGTCAGCCAGCGCCGCGTGCAGTGGCTTGAGGAGGACGGCGCCGACGCCCTCTCCCGGCACGAACCCGTTGGTCTGGTCACCGAAGGCGTGGCGGCGTCCCTGCGGTGCGAGCATCTGTCGCTGGCGCAGCCGCTCGTACTTGACGGGGTGCAGGTAGAGGTTGACGCCGCCGGCGAGGGCCATGCGGCACTCGCCCCGGGCGAGGCTCTCGCACGCGAGGTGGACCGCACTGAGCGACGACGCGCAGGCGGCGTCGACCGGCATGCTCGGCCCGTGCAGGTCGAAGCAGTGGGACACCCGGTTGGCGATGGACCACGGAGTCGACGTGGGGATCGCGGCATGTCCGGCGCGGCTCTGGTCCGGCCCCCACAGCAGGTAGCTCTGCGTGGTGACTCCGACGAAGACGCCTACCGCGCGGTCGCCGTGCCGGTTCGGGTTGCCGAGCCGATGCGGCGGCCATCCGGCGTCCTCGAACGTGTGCCAGGCGGTCTCCAGAAACAGCCTCTCCTGCGGGTCCATCACCTCCGCTTCCCGGGGCGAGATGTTGAAGAACAGCGGATCGAAGCTGTCGACGTCATCCAGGAATCCGCCACGCAGGCGGTGGATGCCGTTGTCGGCTGGGTCCGCCGGTACGGCGAGGCCGTGTCGCCACCGGTCCCAACGGGCGGGAGGGATCTCGGAGACGCAGTCCTGTCCGGCGGACAGCTGGCGCCAGAAGGCCGCCACGTCCGGCGCCATCGGGTAGCGCCCGGCCATTCCGATGACGGCGACCGCACTGCCGGTGGGCTGGTCGGCCGCCGGGATACCGGCCGCGGGGCGACCGGGCCTCACCGGTGGATCCGCCGATCGGCTGGAGCGCGGCCGGGCGAGGCGATCCGCCACCTGGTCGAGCGTGCGGCACTCGAACAGCAGCGTGTGGGGCACCGGTCCCCAGTCCCGTTCCAGCCGGGTGTTGGCCTGGGCCACGAAGATCGAGTCGACGCCGTACTGGTCGAACGGCAGGTCGCTGTCGAGATCGTCGGGCGGGACGTGCAGGAGCTCGGCGAACAGCGACCGCAAGAAGGCCAGGGCCTGCTCGCGCGTGGTGGCCGGGGCGGCACCCGCTTCCGCGGACGCGGACGGCCGCACCTGGCCGGCGAGCAGGCGCACGGCGCGTTCCCGGTCGCCGAACAGGTAGGTGCGCCGGCCTCCGCCGCGAAGCGCGTCGTCGAGCAGGCGCAGCCCGACGTCGACCGGCATGGCGGACAGCCCGGTGACCGGACGGAACACGCTCGCCCCGATCTCTGGCACGCGCATTCCGCCGCCGTCCCACAGCGGCCAGTCCACCGCCACGGTCGTCCCGGTGCGCCGCCCGGCGGCCCGCCACGACTCCCGCTGTTCGGCGAACTCGCCGAGGAAGGCATTGGCGACCGCGTAGTCTGCCTGCCCCGCATTGCCGATGACGGACACCACGGACGAGAAGAGGGCGAAGAAGTCGAGCGGCTCGTGACGGGTGGCATGGTCGAGGTTGCGTGTGCCCCGCACTTTGGGCGCGAGGACGGTATGCACGTCCTGCGGGCTCTTGTCCTTCAGCAACCGGTCGCGCAAGGCGCCCGCGGCGTGGAACACCCCGTTGAGTGGTCCGAACGCCGCCCAGACAGTGCGGAGAAGTTCCTCGACCTGATCTTGAAGGGTGACGTCAGTCTGGTGGTAGAGCAGCCGTTGCGCGTCGGTGCCGGCTTCAGCGGCGACGGTGGGCACCAGATCGGGTGGTGCTGGCGACCGGCCGGCGAGCGCCACCCGCACGCCCGGCACGGCGAGCAGGTGTGCGGCCAGCTTGCGGCCCAGCCCGCCCGCGCCACCGGTGATCAGGTACACGCCGTCGCGACGGACGCCGGTATGCGCCAGCTCGGATCGCGGCGCCGTGCCGGTCGGCGCCGGCTGGTACTCACGTATCTGTCGCCGGCCGCTTTCGTAGCGCACGAGGAAGGGGGTGTCGGTCTGACCAAACTCCGTCCGCAAGGCAGACCACATCGCTGGGTCGTCCGCGGCGCTGTCGGCAAGGACGCAGGTGAGTCGCAAACGGCTGGTCTCATGCGCCAGACACGCCGCCAGACCGGTGAAGGACGTCCACTCCGGCCGTGGTTGCCGGGCGCCGCGTGGTTGGGCGAGCAGCACGCGTATCGGCGCCTCGTCTGCCAGCCTCAGCAGCGTCCGCATCAGCAGGATGGTGGACGCCATTCCATCCTCGTCTGCCTCATCGTCGCCGGTCGACACTTCAGGCGCGAGCAGCACGATCCGGTGTGGCGGCCGGTCCACATCGGCCAGGGCGTCGACTGTCATGAGGATCGGCTCTGTGCCCAACCCGAGCGCGGCCGCCTGCTCGACTCCGGCGCCGCCGGCGGGGGTGACGACCAGGACCGGTGCCGCCGGATCGGCGACATGATCGAGGCCGTGCTCGTCGACACGCGTCCAGCGAGCGGTCACTTCGACCGGTTCGGCGCCTGCGGCCGTGGCGCGCGGCAACCTTCGTGGCGTGCGGTGTTCGATGCGGTCGAACTCATACGCCGGCAAGGACAGTTTGCTGACCGGGCGGTCGGACCAGTACATGTCCCAGTCGATGTCGACACCGGCCAGCCACAGATCGAGCAGTGGCTGGGCGGCTCGATCGGTCGTGACCGACGCGGTGGTGACCGTGATGGCCCGCCGTGTGGACGGTGCGGCACGCGCGCCCGCGATGTCGAGCACGCCCATGCCGTCGGGGGGCGCCGGCAGGACGGCTTCCGGGTCCCGAAGGCGGTCGACCCAGGCCGCCGTCGCGCTGGACCCGGCGCGGTCGCCGGAGTGCCGCGCGAGGATCGGGTACCGGTGCAGATCCACGCTCATCTTGTCGGCACGGCGCTGTGCGGACCCGGCCGCGGATCGTTGTTCGTCCGTGCCGCCGTAGGCGAAGGCGAGGAGCTCCTCGGGAAGGCAGAGGCCGTCCAGAAGCAGATCGAGCAGTTCGCGTACGCGCGGATCGCCGACCAGCAGGAGTCGCGGCAGCGACCACTTGCGGTTGAGCCGGTCCAGCGCGTGGTGCATGGCCAGCACCCGGATCAGGGTGTCCAGTGCCTGACCGGTGGACACCGCGGCCAGCGCCCGCCCGTCCAGCGGCAGCCGAAGGCGGCCAAGGCCGCGCGCTTCCCACGCCTGGTGCCATTCTTGGAGATTGGCGCGATACGTGTGCTGCTCCACCAGCGCCGCAGCCCGATCCCGCAAAGTCGCGAACTCTGCCGGCGTCACCCGCGCGTCGCCGAGAAGGTCGCCGAGGTACGCCTCGTCCATCGTGGATGGTCGGATGGCCTGCTCCGGGCTCGGGCCGCGAAATACGAGGGCGGGGGCCTGGAGCTCGAGCGGCGCGGCCGAGCCGGTCGCCAGGTCGACCGCTGCACGCGGGGCGAGCGCGCCCGCGGCGGCCAGCGCGGGCCACAGTCCGGGACCGGTCGCGGTCAGGGCCTGCGGGCGCAGCCCCATCCGCAGGAAGAACCGCAGGACGAAGTAGGTGAACAGGCATGCCTCGCCGGCTCCCCACTGGCCGTGCGCGAGCCGGTGCAGGATTGGCGCGAGCGCGGGCGACTCGTCCACAGTAGATCGTGTGACGTCGGCCAAGGGGCCGCCGTCGAGCAACTCGTTCCACCGCCGCGTGGGTGGCTCGACGGGCGATGGGCCGACGCGTATCCACCACGCCGTAGTCGGCTCGTTGGCGGCCTCGGCGCGGACGTCGGCCAGCACCGCGGCGATGTCGTCCCGGCTTTTGACGAGGGCGCCCACACGGACGGCGAAGTGTTCCCGGCCGCGCGCCAGCGTGCCGCAGATGTCCGCGGGGTCCGCGGTCCGCGACCGCTGCGAAGGCTCGCGCCACCGCTCGATCAGCCGGTCGAGTGCCTGTGGCGTCCGGGCGGACAGCAGCAAAGGGTAGCGGCTTGAGGGCGAGGCGGGTCCGCCGCGCGTGCCGGGCGGCCGGTACTCCTCCACGCAGACATGGGCGTTGACCCCGCCCATGCCGAACGAGCTGACGCCGCCGCGCAACGGGCCGGATCCGCGGTGGGTCACCCACGGCTGTTCCGATGTCGCGAGCCGGAACGGGCCCGTGGACAGGTCGATGAGCGGGTTCGGTGCGTCGACGTGGATGCTCGGCGGGATCCGGCGTCCCTGTAGCATCATCAACACCTTGACGAGACCGGCGATGCCCGCGGCGGCCTCGAGATGGCCTATGTTCGGCTTCACCGAACCGAGCGTGCACCAGGGGCCGCCGAACGAGGGTGACTCGAACACCTGCCGTAACGCCTGTACCTCGACGGGATCGCCGAGCGACGTGCCGGTGCCGTGTGCTTCCACGTAGCTGACGCTCGACGGATCGAATGCGGCCCGAGCCAGCGCCGTCTGGACGGCCTCGCGCTGAGACTCCACTGTGGGCGCGGTGATGGTGGGCCGCCGCCCGCCGTGGTTGACGGCGGACCCCGCGACAAGGCCGTAGATGTGGTCGCCGTCGCGTTCGGCGTCGCCGAGCCGGCGAAGCAGCACCATGGCTGCCCCGTCGCCTGGAACGTAGCCGTCCGCGGTCCGGTCGAAGGTCCGGCATAGACCGCGGGGACTGAGCATGCGGGCCTTGGAGAAGGAGATGTACTTCCAGGGGTGCAGATTCAGGCTGACACCACCGGCCAGCACGTAGTCCGCCTCGTCGTCGAGCAGGGCCCGCACACCGAGATGGATGGCTACCAGCGAGGAGGCACAGGCGGCGTCGACGGACAGGCTCGCCCCGCGTAGGCCGAGGGCATGAGAGACGCGGTTCGCCAGCATGCTGTCGTAGGCGCCTACCGCAGAATGGCTCTCCACCGGCGCGGTGGGGTCCGAGACGGCTTGGAGGTGGTCGCGGCCCATCACTCCGACGAACACGGAAGTACGCGCGCGGCGCAGGTCTGCCATCCGGGTGCCGGAGTCCTCGACGCACCGCCAGCCCTGCTCCAGCAACAGTCGTTGCTGTGGATCCATCAGCTCCGCCTCACGCGGCGAGATGTGGAAGAACGCGTGGTCGAACGCGTAGGGAGAGTCGATCAGGCCACACCACTTGCTAATGCTGCGGTTGGGCACCGTGATGTCCGGCGAGTAGAACTCATCGACATCCCACCGGTCCGCGGTGATCTCGCGGACGGAGCAGACGCCCTGCCGCAGGTTGGCGTAGAACTCGTGGTGGTCGCGCGCGCCAGGAAGCCGGCAGCCGATACCCACCACGGCGACGCGATCGTTTCCCTTGCCGGACCACCGGTCATCGGTCACGTTTGGCCCTCTACTCAATCATGGGGTTGAACTACGATCTCCCGATTGCTGTCCAGCGCGTAAGTGGCCAGTTCATGCCAAGCGCGGCGCGCCGTCGCGATCCTCGTTCCGGTCTGGCCGGCCGAGGGGCGACGGCGCGCTCGCACGTGCGTACGTGGCGGTGGCGGATCGCTAGGCGACGCCTGCCGGCTCGGGGGCCTGCGTCGCCTCGTCGGCGCGCCGCGCGCGGTCCTGGCGGTGCCGCGCTCGCCCGCCGCGGTACATGCCGCGCAGCCACATCATCAGACCGCCGCCGTTGATGAGCAGGACGAGGATGCCGACCGTGGCGAAGTCGAAGGAGCTGAACTGCGTCTCTTTGCCGGTCAGCAACAGGATGAACTGGTAGGCGTAGCCCCACATGACGGGCAGCAGGATGAGCACGTAGGACGCGATCGACACGACCCGTCCGAAGAACCAGAGCAGCGCGTACCGCCGGATGATCCGCATCTCGCGGGCGGGGATCCCGGACTGGTCGACCTGGTGCCCGGACCCGCGCAGCCGGGCCCACCGGTTGCGCAGGTAGTCGTCGGTGTCGCCCATCAGGTTCTTGCAGTGGAAGGCCGTGGCGATGATGTAGTAGATGTCGGTGCGCAGGAAGAAGAAGAACTGCCAGATGATGCGCGCCAGTGGGGTGAGGAGTACAGCGGTCGCCAGGAGGACCGCCCACTCGGGCGCGCTGATCCAGCCGCGATGGGCGGACCAGATGAAGACCACCAGAAGGGCGGCCAGGACAGCGTCCACTCCCATGCCGATCGCGAAGGCCAGATAGCGCTGGCGCCTCGGCTTCATCCAGATGGCGGTCATGTCGGTCTGCGCCACCAGCACCCAGAGTTGGTTGCCGACGCCGATGCCCGCGGGTACACCGGATGCCCGGGCGGCGACCAGGTGGCCCAGTTCGTGCAGAAACAGGCCGAGCATGGCGAAGAAGATCCAGGCCCAGGTCAGCGCCGCGAAATGCTGCGGAAAGAGCAGCGCGTTGCCGGCCTTGGGGAGCACGCTCGGGTCGTCGACGACCATGGCTACGCTCACCGCGACGAGCAGGCCGCTCGCTACCAGCACCGGCCAGCTCACCAGCCGCTGCGCGGCCCGTGGGGAGAGCCATTCGAACCGCCAGCGCCAGTGGGCCTGCCGGACCTCCGGGGTCTTGCCGGCCGCCACGGCCGACGCTTCGCCGATGAAGCCTTCCTTTTCGAGGGCGTCGAGGAAGTCCTCGATGTCGGCGGTCTCGTGGTACTTCTCTTCGTACAGGCGAGCCGCCTGGCCGACCGTCTTGCCGTCGGCCAGCGCTTCGACGATGTCCAGTCCCTCGGCCGGGATGGCCACGAACACGTGACGATCGACGTCCCCGAGGATGACCGTGTCGCCTTCGGTCCGATGGTTGAACGGACGAACGGTCACGAGCGAGTCAGGTGTATACCCGGCCATCTTCTCTCCCCCTGCGCCATTTCCTTCTTCGTGCCCCCGTGGCGGCGATCGTGCGGGGGCCGGGCGAAATCCCCGACCCCCGCAGACCTTCGGTCGACCTGTTACGCCTCCGCGGGGCAAGCCGCAGCGGCACTGGTCTTCACCGGCTCGAGCCGGCGGACGGAAAGCTTCTTCATCGAGGTCACCTCCCTACTTCAAGAGCGATCGATCGGCCGCACGCTCGGCGCGAGCGTGGGCACGCATGATGCGGATCGGCATTGCGGTCCGCGGCGGGCTCGGACCGGGGATCGGATCCGGGTAAGCAACTCGATTAAGGGCTCAAGACGCCGGTGGAGCTTTCGGCGAAATGCGACTATTTCCTCGAAAGTATTAGAGACATATCCGCGCGGCGGTTTGCATCCTGCCGGGGATGAGCAACAGCCGCCGTTGGTAGCTATTTTTTGCGCGCTTCTTCGCTGCTCGGAAGTGGTCTCTTCATGCCAGTGGCGACGGTGTCTTGATCCGGTCGAGCCAACTGACCCGACGGGCTGAGATGCATCCGGCTCGGGTAATCTGCACGATAGGCTCGACGTCCCAAAGCAATACGCATCGCACGGGCCCGGAATTGAACCGTCAAACCATGTTCTTCTCTGATGAGGACCCTTTGTCCCCTAAGGTCCGGCCTCGACACCAGCAAGATCGGAAGATCCGCGTGCCCATCGGTCGCGCACTCTTTGTCCGACTCTGCCCGGCTCGCCGGTTGTAGCCGGAAAGATCCATTATATTCTGAGGGCCACGCCTTACGAGACATGAGCCAAACACGCGAATCCGACACGCCAAATTTACAACAGGGCGTATTTCCCTGGTCACGACCGGCGACGGGGTCCTACGGACGGCGCCGCACGGTCAGCGGATAAGCGACGAATAGCGCCTCGAATGATGACAGTCATAGGGTCGGCACGGTCTACCACACCTTCAGCCACCGGGGAGGCTGATTGTGAACCTCATCGATCGACAAGATGCACTACGGCTGTTCGACCAAGTGATGCGGGGGGCATCGTCGGGGCAGGGCGGCGTCATTGTGGTGAAGGGCGCGACCGCCCTCGGCAAGAGCGCGTTGCTGCACGCGTTCCACCGACGCGGGGAGGAACTGGGTGCCGTCGTGGTCTCCGCGACCGCCGCACCCGCCGAGCGGGAGTTGCCCTCGGGCGTACTCTCCCAGCTGGTCCGGGCCGTCGCTGTCGGACGTGACGAACGGGCATCGGTCGCCTCGCTGGCGCTGGCCGTGCCTGGCGGCGCTGCCGACCTTCGGCCCGTCTCGCGGTCCGCGGTGCGGGTCGACCTACCGGCGCTCGACGCGATGTGTACCGCGCTGCTGGAGTTGTCCGCCGACCAGCCCCTGCTGATCAGCGTCGACGACGTCGAGCACACCGATGCGGAGTCCCGCCGCGCGTTGCTGTTTCTGGCGCGTCGGGTCCATTTCGCTCGTATCGCCCTAGTCGTCAGCCACACGGACCGGGGCGGGTATGCCGAGCACGGCGTCGCCGCCGACCTGGCCCGGCAGTCGGACTGCCACACCGTGCACCTCGCGCCGCTGTCGAAAAAGGGCGTGCGTGACCTGGCGTGCGACCTCGCTGGGCGCGAGGCCGGCGAACGGCTGCACCTGCCCTGGTTGCGGCTCAGCGGCGGCAATCCGCTGCTCGTCGCCGCACTGGCCGAGGATCACCGGGACCGCCTTCGGGCTACGGACGATGACCGGTCGGCCGCCGCGGTGGCGATCGCCGCCGCCAGGTACGGGCAGGCCGTCCTCTCCTGCGTGCATCGCGGCGGCGAGCAGGTGATCAAGGTGGCCCGCGGTCTGGCAGTCCTGGGCGGCGAGGACGGGCTCGGCGACCTGGTCGATCTTCGTGGCGACCAACTGGCCCGCAGCCTGCACGCCCTGGCGGCCGCGGGCGTCACCGCCGGCGGGACCTTTCGCGCCGAGGCCGCGCGCGGTGCCGTGCTAGGGGACATGAGCGCCGAAGAGTGCGGGGACCTGCACCGAGCCGCCGCCGAGGTCACGCACCGGCGGGGCATGTCGACCGGCGTCGTCGCCGAGCACCTGACGCACGCCGGCCGGGAAACCCCCGGATGGGGCATGACGGTGCTGGAGGACGCCGCCGCTCACGCGCTGTGCGAGGGCCGGGCCGACCGGGCGATCGCGTACCTGCGCCAGGCGCTCTCCGGCTGTGCCGACGACCGGCGCCGCAACGAGATCACCATCAAGCTGGTACGGGCGGAATGGTGTCTGAACCCTGCCGTCGCCGTCGACCGCCTCGACGAGCTCGCCGAGGCGGCCCGACGCGGCGTCATGACCGGTGGATACGCCGTCGCCCTCGTGCGCGCGCTGCTCTGGCACGGCCAGTCGGACCAGGCCCGCAAGGTGCTCGACACGGTCCTCCGGTCGGAGGTCGAGCACGAGTGCACGGCGCACGAGGTCGTCGTGCTGCGCGACTGGATGCGCTGCACCCACCCGCTCGAGGTCTCCCCCAGGCTGCACGAGCTGCCGGCCGGCCAGGACAACCGGGCGACCACATCGGTCGCGGCCCTACGGCGGCTGGACGCGGCGAAGCTGCTCGCAGACGTCCTGACCGGCGGTGACCGGAGTGACCTCACCGCACGCGCTGACCAGATCCTGCGCGGCTGCCGCCCGGACGTCATCTCCTTCGACGCGATCGTGTGGACGCTGCATTCGCTCACCTACGGCGACCGCCTGGAACAGGCCCAGGCCTGGTGGGAGGCCGTCACCGCCATGGTCGACGCGGAGCGCGCGCCCAACTGGAGCGCCCGGCTGGCCGGGATCCGTAGCGAGATCGCCGTGCGCCGCGGCGACATGGCTACCGCCGAGCGCCAGGCCCGGACCGCGCTGGCCTTGGTCCCCCCGGCCGGGTGGGGCGTCGCGATCGCCGAACCGCTCAGCACGCTGATCGTTGCCTACACCGCGACAGGACAGCACGAGGCCGCCGCCGACCAGCTTGGGCTGCCGGTACCGGAGGCCATGTTCGAGACCAGGTTCGGCCTTCAGTACCTGCACGCCCGAGGCCGGCACAGCCTGGCGACCGGCAACGGGCCGCTGGCGCTGCGTGACTTCCGGCTCTGCGGCGAGCTGATGGGCCAGTGGCGGATGGACATGCCGGCGTTCGTGCCGTGGCGGGCCGATGCCGCCGAGGCGTACCTGCGGATGGGTAGGCCGGAGGATGCGCGCCCGCTTCTCGAGGCCCAGCTGACGCGCTGCGGTCCGGCGTCGCCGCGTGCGGAGGGCCGTACCCTTCGCCTGCTGGCCGCGACCCGCGAACCGCATCAGCGTCCCGTCCTCTTGCACCGCGCCACCGACCTGTCGCAAGCCGGTGGCGATCGGTACGAGATGGCCCAGGCCCTACACGACCTCGCCCAGGCGTACCGTGCGCTCGGCGAGTACCGCCGCGCGGCGACTATCGCCCGTCGCGCCCGGGTGGTGACGCCGGAATCGGCCGAGGCACAGGTGATCACGCCACTTCCCACGCCGCCCGCCACCCACGATGCCGACGTGGCGCGACACGCTGCCACGCTCAGCGACGCCGAGCGCCGCGTGGCCGTTCTCGCGGCGCTGGGCTACAGCAACCGCGAGATCGCCGAGAAGTTGTGGATCACGGTGAGCACCGTGGAACAGCACCTGACGCGGGCATACCGCAAGCTCGACGTGACCCGCCGGTCCGACCTGCCCGCCGGCCTGAAAGCACTGGCTTGAAGCCGGCGCGGCGTTCAGATGCCGAACCGGGCGTCCCGCACGGCGGCGGCAGCCCACTCCGGGCCCTCGAACTCGACGTCGGCGTGGCTCTGCCGACCGCATGCGAACAGCAGCAGCTCCGACGGCGGCCCGTGCACGGTGACGGTGGTGCCGGCACGGACCGACCCGCCGCGTAGCCGCCCGGCCGGGCTGGCCAGGACGACGGTCACCGGGGCGGACCGCAGCAGAAACCGGGCTCCCCCGGACAGCCTCCTCCACAGCTCCGCCTCGTACTCATGGCTGATCGGACGGGCCCGCCAGCCCCGCTGCGCCCGGCGCACGTCCTCGCTGTGGACGAAGAACTCCACCGTGTTCATCGCCGCGTCCAGCCGCGGGACGAACCGGTGCGGCGCCCACCGCGGCGGCGCGGTGCGCACCAGGTCGACAAGACGGGAGTACTCGTGCCGTGCCAGGATGCGCTGGCGCACCCGCTCGGTGTACCCACCGAACCGCTTTGCCAGGATGCCGATAGAAGCCTCCGGACGCCGCTCCCTCAACACCAGGTGGGCGGTGAGGTCGGCGGCGTTCCACCCGGTGCACAGGGTGGGCACCGCCGGCCCCACCTCGTCCAGGAGGTCGCACAGCGCTTGGCGTTCGATGCCGGCAAAGGTCGCGCGGGGTGCGACGTCCCGCGCTCGGAAAGCGGTCACGGGTCAGACCTGCGTCGGTGAATCGGCCACACGCGCGGGGGCGGCGTCCTGGAGATAGCTGTTCTCTCGCAGCTCCTCCTCCGCGGTCTGCTCGATGCGGGCCATCGTCAGACGCAGAATCGGCGGTGCCATCAGCGAGGTGACGATAGCGACCAGGACCACGATCGTGTACGCCTGCACCGAAAGGATGCCCAGTTGTAGGCCGACCATGGCCACAACCACGCCGATGACACCCCGGGCGTTGAGGCCGGCGCCGAGCGCCAACCCCTCCCAATGGTTGAGGCGGCTGATCCGGGCGCCCAGGTAGGCGCCGGCGAACTTGCCCAGGATCGCGACCACCACGAGAAGCAGCCCCGCCACAAGCACATCCGGCTCGCCCAGCGACGTCAGATCCATCCGCAGCCCGGCGGTGGCGAAGAAGATCGGCGCGAGCACCGATACGACCACGGTCCGCAGCGGCGCCAGGTGGGGGCGGCCGGGACCGATCGCCGACCCGATCAGGATGCCACAGACGAACGCCCCGAACACCGCCTCCAGACCAAGGGCGTGGGTGCCGACGCCACCCAGCAGGATCATCGTCGCGGCGATCGCGACCGTAGGTCCGGAATCCGCCGTGCGGGCGGCGAATCGGAAACCGGCGCGGGCCAGCGGCCGGCCGACAGTGAACGCGGCCAGGACCACGGCGAACATGCTCGCGACCGAGGTGACCACGTTGCCGGTTTGCAGGCCGGTGGTGGCCAGGGCCGACACGATCGAGAGCATCACCCAGCCGAAGGCGTCGTCCACCATTCCGGCCGTCAGTACGAGCTGGCCGATGTTGCGGTGCAGCATCCGCATGTCCATCAGGATCTTGGCGATCACCGGGATCGCGCTGACGCACATCGCGACGCCCATGAACAAGGCGAACACCACCGGATCGGTGTCCGCGGGCATCAGCGACCCGCTGAGCGCGAGGCCGACGGCGATGCCGAAGCCGAGCGGTACGACCAGACCGCCGATGCTGATCCCGGCCGCGGCCGCACCTCGCCGGCGGACCATACCCATGTCCATGTGTATGCCGGTGATGCCGACGAGCAGTAGCACGCCGATCTGGCCGACCGCGTCGAGCAGGTGGAACTGCTCGACGCGCGCGGGAAACAGCCAGCTCGACAGGGACGGCGCGAGGTGGGCGAGGACCGATGGCCCGAGAAGTACGCCGACGGAGAGCTCTCCGACGACGGCGGGCAGGCCGAGCCGGGTGGCCAGCCGCCCGAACGACGAGGCGAGCAGCAGGAGCAGGCCGACCTGAAGCAGGAAGATGAGCAGCTCGTTCGCGGGGATCGGGGCAACGGGCACGTTTTCTCCTCACTAGTCGGCGACGGGGTGATGGCCAGCTACTCGGCGGTGGAACGCTCCAGCCTCGCCAACAGGCGCTGGACCCGGTCGCGGTACCCGGCGGCGCTGGCCAGCTTGAGCTGTTCGTATCCGCGGACCTCATCGGGCGCGTCCGCAAGCTCGACCACCAGCGAATGGTTGTCAGGGCGCAGGCGATCCAGCGCGTACAGCAGGCACTCGCGGTACCCGACTACGAGCTGCCGCTCGAGGCGCCGCACCTCCGTACGCCCGAACGGGTCGAGCGCGGTGCCGCGCAGCCTGCGCATCGCCGCCAAGACCCGCAGGACCGGACGGAACCAGGGTCCAAGGGTGAGTTTCCCGCGCAGCCCGAGCGCGCGAAGGATCGGCGGGTGCAGGTGGTAGGCAACACGGGCACGGCGGCCGAACTCGCCACGCACCCGCTCGACGAAGGCCGGATCGACGCTGAGCCGCGCGACTTCGTACTCGTCCTTGTAGGCCATGAGCTTGTACAGGTTGCGTGCCACGGCGGTGGTCACGTCGGTGGCGCCCGGCACGGTCGCATGTTCGCGATCGTACGCGCGGGCGACGAAAGCCACGTACTCCTGCGCGTACCGGGCGTTCTGGTATGCGACGAGATCGCTGGCACGTGCCGTGAGCAACCGGTGGAGCTCGCCGCCGGCCGCCAGGCGGGAACCGAACGCGCGAGCGACCGCCATCGCGGCGTCCGCGGACGGTGGCGTATCGGGCTCGCCTCGACCGCGCCGGTCCAGCAGTTCCGGTGAGGCGACGGCGCATCTGCCCCACCGGAAGGCGGCCAGGGTGCGCTCCACCTCGACGCCGTTCATCCGGATCGCCTGCTCCATGGCGGGCAGCGAGATGGGGAGTGCTCCGTGTTGCCAGGCCGCGCCGAGCATGACGGTGTTGGCGGCGATCGCGTCGCCGCACAGCCGTTCGGCGATGTCCTGTGCGTCCAGGTACACGTTGTGCTCGCGCCTGGTGTGTGAGTCGATGAAGGTGCGGTACTCGGCGACGCCGCCGAACCGCTGCGCCGGGTCGAGCACCATCGAGGCGGTGGGGATCTGGCTGGTCGACACGACCGCGACCGTCTCACCCGGCCGGGCGGTGGCCAGGTTCTGCGGGTTGGCGGCGCCGAGCAGGTCGAGTCCCAGGTATACGTCGGCGGTCGAGCTGGCCGCGCGGTTGGCGTGTGCCGGCCGCTGGCCGAAGACGCGTACGTCGGACACGACCGGACCGCCCTTCTGGGCGAGGCCGGTCTGGTCGAGGCCGCGCACGTGCTTCCCGTCGAGGAATGCCGCGACGCCGAGAATCTGGGATACGGTCACGAGTCCGGTGCCGCCGACGCCGATAAGGCGGACCGTGACGTCCTCGCCGACTCGCGTCGCCGGGGCGGGCAGGTCGCTCGGCGGCGGGGTCGCGGTCGTCCGGCGCCGGGGATCGGGCCACACCGACACGAACGACGGACAGTCACCGTCGACGCAGGTGTGGTCGTGGTTGCACGACGATTGATGGATGGCCGTCTTGCGGCCGTACTCGGTCTCGACCGGTCGCACCGACAGGCAGCCGGACTTTCGGCCACAGTCGCCGCAGCCCTCGCATACCCGCTGATTGATGACCACCCGCCGCGCCGGGGTAGGCAACCGGCCGCGTTTGCGCATGCGATGTCGTTCGGCCGCGCACTGCTGGTCGTGCACCAGGACCGTGACGCCGGGCACCGTGGCCAGCTCCTTCTGTGCGGCGAGCAGTTCGGAGCGATCGCGGACCGTGGCGATCGGGGACAGCGGCGTCCGGTCGTACCTGCCGGGCTCGTCGGTGGTGACGATGACCCGGCGCACGCCTTCGGCCTCCAGCTGCCGCGTCAGCCCCGCGATTCCCAGCGCCGGCTGTAGGCTCTGCCCACCGGTCATCGCGACGGCGCCGTTGAACAGCAGCTTGAACGTGATGTTGACACCGGCGGCAATGGCTGCGCGGATGGCCAAGGATCCGGAGTGGACATATGTGCCGTCGCCGAGGTTCTGGAAGATGTGCGGGGTGTCGGTGAACGGTGCCTGGCCGATCCACTGCGCGCCCTCGCCGCCCATCTGGGTGAGCCCGGCGAGCTCACCGCGACCGGCCGGGTTGAGGATCACCATGGTGTGGCAACCGATGCCGACACCGACGACGGCGCCGTCCGGTGCGGCGGTCGACTGGCTGTGCGGGCAGCCCGAGCAGTACGCGGCGGTGCGGCGCGGACCGGCGGGCAACAGCGTCAGCGGGGTGGGCCGCGGCCGGGCGGCCTGGACGCCGAGGCGGTGCAGCCGCCTGGCGAGCGCGGTGGCGATCAGGTCGACGTCGAGCGTCCCGGCGTGGGGGACGAGCGGCTCGCCCCGCTCGTCGCGCTTGCCGGTCACCAGTGGGTGCCGGGCCTGCGCGTAGAGCGCGTTCTTGATGCCCGTCTCGACGAACTCGGCCTTTTCCTCGACGACCAGTATCTCCTCCAGCCCGCGGGCGAACCGGGTGACGACCTCGTCGTCGAGCGGCCAGATCTGGGCCAGCTTGACCAGCCGAATCCCGCGTCGCTCCAGTTCGGACTCGGGCAAGCCCAAGCGGCGCAACGCTTCCAGGACGTCGAAGTACACCGGGCCGGCGGCGGCGATGCCGATCCACGCGTCGGTGGTGGCTCCGCTCACCTGGTCGAGGTGGTTTTCACGGCTGTACGCCTTAGCCGCGGCCAGGCGCGGACCGCGCATCGTCGCCTCGATCTCCAGCGACTTCGGGGCGAGCAGGACGCCCGACGGAGTGTGCCGGTACGGCCGGCCGCCGTACTCGACGACCGGAAGCACCGGCCGGATCCGGTGCGGCGCGACGTCGGCGGTGCCGTTGGAGTCGGCGACGTTGGCGACGAGCTTCAGCGCCACCCACAGTCCGCTGGCGCGCGACTCGGCAATGGCGTGCAGGCCGAAGTCGAGGATTTCCTGGACGTTCGCCGGGTACAGCACGGGCATGCCCAGCGTGGCCAGCATGCTCTCGCTCGCCGACGGCAGTGTCGAGGACTTGCACTGCGGGTCGTCACCGCACAGCGCCAGCAGGCCGCCGGTGGGGTCGGCGCCGCACGCGTTGCCGTGGCGCAGCGCGTCGGCGGCGCGGTCAAGGCCGGGTGCCTTGCCGTACCAGACGCCCAGCACGCCCTGGTAGCGCGGCCGGGGCAGTTGGCCGACGAGCTGGCTGCCCCATACCGCCGTGGCGCCCAGCTCCTCGTTCTGGCCCGGCTGGTGCACCACCGGCAGGCCGGGTTCCAGCCGCGTAGCGGCGTCGATCTGCTGCCCGAACCCGGCGATCGGCGATCCCTGGTAGCCGGACACCAGCGCGGCCGTACGCAGCCCGGCCCGGCGGTCGGCACGCATCTGGTCGAGCACGACGCGGGCGAGCGCCTGCACGCCGGTGAGGAAAATGCGTCCCTCGGAAACCAGGAACCTGTCGTCGACCGCGTGCTCAGCCAATGGGCGGGTACGTGTCGCCGGTGGTCCGGCGATCGTGGAGGTCACGACGGCGACCCGATCGGCACCGACGCCTCGGCCGCGTCGCGCTCCCCGACCAGCAGCGCGATTTCCTCGGCGATATGCGCCAGCGGCGTGCCGGGGCCGAAGATGCGCTGTACGCCGGCGTCGAACATCAGCGGCCGGTCGATGTCGGGGATGATCCCGCCGAGCACGACGACGATGTCCTCGCCGCCCTGCGCGCGCAGCTCGGCGATCACGGCCGGCACGGTCTCGCGATGGTTACCGGAGAGGCTGGAGATGCCGAGCACGTCGACGTCCTCTTGCAGCGCGGCCCGGGCCGCACCTGCCGGGAGCTGGTTTCCGAGGTACACCACCTCCATCCCGCGAGAGGCCAGGTGCCGGGTGACCGTCATGGCACCCCGGTAGTGCGAGTCGAGGCCGGGCTTGAAGATGGCAACTCGGATTGGCATCGGTCTCACCTCATCGCAAGGGTTGGCGCCAGCCCCCGTGGCGGTGGCGGAAAACGTCGCAGCACTGGCCGAGCGTGGCGCCGACCTCCGCCGCCGCGATCAGCGCCGGCATCGTGTTGGAACCGTTGACCACACACTGATCCAGGTGGCGCAGCGCGTCAGAAACAGCGTCGCTGTCGCGGTGGGAGCGCACCCGGGCCAACCGCTCGCGTTGCCGGGGCAGGGTCTCCGGCACGTCAAAGGTCTCCACAGTGGTGGGTGCCTGGTGCGCCGAGACGTTGACACCCACCACCGGGCGGCGGCCTTCGTCGATGTCGGCGGTCGCCTGGCACGCGGTGTCCAGGATCCGGGCGTGTACCCAGCCCGTGTTCACCGCCTGCACCAGGCCGCCCATCTCGTCGACGGTCGCCAGGGTCTCGCGCACCCGGCTGTCGACCTGGTCGGTCAGGTGTTCGACGAGGTACGAGCCGGCGAGTGGATCGATGGACCGGGTGACTCCGGTTTCGGCGAGCAGGATCTGCTGGGTACGCAGGGCGGTCAGGGCGGCGGTCTCCGACGGTACGCACAGTGCCTCGTCGAACGCGCTGATGTGCAGCGACTGTGCGCCGCCGAGGACCGCGGCAAGACCGTGCAGGGCGGCTCGGGCGACGTTGTTGAGTGGCTGCGCGGCGGTGAGCGCCGAACCCGAGGTCTGCACGTGAAAGCGGAGCCGGGTGCTGCGCTCGTCGCTCGGATGGAACCGGTCGGTCAGCACATCGTGGTAGACCCGCCGCGCCGCGCGGTATTTGGCCACCTCCTCGAACAGATCGCTGCCGGAGGTGAAGAAGGCCGAGAGCCGGCGGGCCACCGGGTCGACCGGCAGGCCCCGCGCCCGCATCTCCTCGATCGTCGCGACCGCGTTCGCGACCACCAGTGCCACCTCGAGTACGGCGTCGGCACCGGCCTCGCGGTAGTTGTATCCGGTGAAGCTCACCGGGTGCCAGCGCGGCAGGTGCCGGGTGCAGTACTCGGTGACGTCCATGGACAGCCGGAAGGCGAACTCGGGTTCGAGGACGCTCGGCGCGGTCAGGACGACCGTCTCCATCATGAAGTCGTTCTGTAGCGTGCCCGACAGTGTGGCCGGGTCGATCCCGCGGCGCTTCGCGGCGGCCAGGTACATGGCGAGGATCGCCCCCGCCGCGACCGGGTGGGACAGCACGAGGGAGACGCTCACCTCGTCCAGTGGCACGCCCGCGTACAAGTCGACCATGTCGTCGATGCTGTCCACCGCGACGCCGCCGAGCCCGGCGTCGGCGCGGGCCCATTCGTCGTCGCTGTCGTACCCCCGGTTGGTCGGGTAGTCGAAGACCGTGTTGATGGCGGTCGCGCCCTCGTCCAGCAGCAGGCGCAGGCGGCGGTTGGTGTCCTCGACCGTTCCGAACCCGGCGAGCGGACGGATCGACCACGCGCGTCCGGAGTACATCGTCGGGTAGACCCCGCGTGTGTACGGTGGGCTGCCCGGAACGCCCAGGTGGGTTCCGTAGTCAGCGGCGGCGTCTTCGGGGCCGTACAGCGCGGCCACCGGGATGCCGGACTCGGTCCAGGACGGCATCGTCGAGGGGCCGTGCTCCTCGCGCCAGCGCTGGACGTGGCCGGCTGACTCTTCAGTCACCATCCCGCCCGATCCGCCTGCGACTCGGCTCGTCACGACCGCCCCCCTACGGACACCATGGCGGCGACCCTCGCGATCCACCGTTGTCGTCATTTCTAGCGTCGGGGCGAAGGAAAGTCGCCGGCCCGGACCGGGCATGAGGCTGCCCGGGCATCGACACACCACCGTGGCTGGAATTGGCCACTACCGGACACGCCACTGGGCTGGCCACGAGCGGTCAACTAATGTGGGAACCAGGGACATCGAACGCGTCAAGGCCCGGCCGCGTCAAGGAAACGTAAATGTCCCATCATCCGGACCACCCGGATCCGACAGAATGCGGATTGTCATTAATTAGTGCCGTTCACCGTTCGGGCCGAGAAGTCCGTACATCCTGCCGGTACTCCCGGCACGGTAAGTCATGGCAGCGCTACCGGCGGACACAGTGCCGACCACGCCGTTCCAGATAGAGCGATGCGCGTACTACGATGCGTCCATAATCCTTTGATCACGGCGGTCTTACGGCACGGGGGCCTTTTGATGCCGGTCATTCACGGAGATAAGAGCAATCCTCACAATCGAAAAGGGACGCAGCAGCCGGGGAACGGCGGTAAGAGTGACGTGGAGTTCCGCATACTGGGACCGCTAGAGGTCCGCGTCAACGAGCAGCCGGTGCCCATCGGAGGTGCGCGCCAGCAGACGGTGCTGGCGATGCTGCTGCTTTCCGCAAACCGCACCGTATCCGTCGAGCGACTGGTCGACGCGGCCTACGGTGACGACCGACCGGCCACCGCCCGCGCCCAGGTGCAGATCAGCACGTCGACGCTGAGGCGGGCGTTCGCCACACGCGGCTTGCTCGACGTCATCGCGACCTACCAGCAGGGATACGCGATCAACGTGCCCGCACAGTCCCTCGACTTCCAGCACTTCGAGGATCTGGTGCTGGCCGCACGGCACGCGCGTACCGAGGGCCGCGCGGACGAGGCGGTCAACCTCTACCGCAAGGCATTGTCGCTGTGGCGCGGAGAGGCTTTCAGCGGCATCGAAAGCCGGCCGGTGCGCATCGCGGCCGGCCGGATCGCCGAGTGCCGCGTCATGTCCAATGAGGACTGCATACAGCTCGAGCTGGATCTCGGGCGCCACCGCGAGCTGATCGGCGAGCTCACCGAGCTCGTGGCGGCGCATCCGTTGCGGGAGCGGTTGCGCGGCCAGCTCATGACCGCGCTTTACCGGTGCGGGCGCGACGCGGAGGCGCTTCAGGTCTACCGGGACGGCCGGCGCATCCTGATCGAGGAGCTCGGCATCGAGCCGCCGAAGCGGTTGCAGCAGCTGGAGCACGCGATCCTCACCGGCGACCACGACCTCGCCGTGCCCGCGGGGGCCGGAACGGCGGCCGCCGCGCCTGCCGCGCCGGCGATCGCCTCGCCACGCATGCTGCCCACCGATATCGCCGACTTCACCGACCAGGCAGCGACGATCGGGGCGATCGAGAGGCACCTTCAGGTCGGCGAGGCACAGCCCACCCACTTCGCGGTGCCGGTCGTGGTCGTGTCGGGAAAGTCCGGCGTGGGTAAGACGGCGCTCGCCGTCCACCTCGGGCACCGGATCGCCGAGCACTTCCCCGACGGCCAGCTGTTCGCCGACCTGCACGGCACCGACTCGGCGCCGGTGCCGCCGTCCGCCGTGTTGGAGCGTTTCCTGCGGGTACTCGGCGTGCCCGGCACAATGCTGCCGGAGGGACAGGAGGAGCGGGCCGAGGTCTTCCGCGCGCTGCTGGCCACCCGGCGCGTGCTCCTCGTCCTGGACAACGCGGCCAGCGAGGGGCAGGTGCTGCCGCTGCTGCCCGGAAATCCCGGGTGCGCGGTCGTCGTCACCAGCGGCAGCCGCCTCGCCGCGCTCCCCGGTGCTATGCGCGTCGAGCTCGACGTCTTCGACCCGCGCGCCTCGGTCGAGCTGCTGACCCGGATCCTCGGTGCCGAACGGGTGTCCAAGGAGCAGGCGGGGGCCGAAAAGCTCGTGGAGCTCTGCGGCGGGCTGCCGCTGGCCCTGCGCATCGCCGGCGCCCGCCTGTCGGCGCGTCCCAACTGGAGCATCGGGCTGCTCGTGGAGCGCCTGGAGAGCGACACCCGCAGGCTCGACGAGCTCAACCACGGCGAGATGGGGGTACGAGCGAGCCTGTCGCTCAGCTACCGTAACATCGGCGAGCCGGCCCGCCGGCTGTTTCGCCAGCTGGCCATCCTCGACCGTCCCAGCTTCTCGGCCTGGATGGCGGCGGCGATTCTGGACCGCCCCTTCGCGGAGGCGTACGACCTGCTCGACCAGCTGACCGACGCGCACTTGGTGGAGACCGTCGACACGGGCCGACGCGCGCTGAGCCGATACCGGATGCACGACCTGGTGCGGGTGTTCGCTCGCGAACGCCTCGCCGTGGAAGACTCCTACACCGAACGCGTCGAGGTCCTCGCGCGCGTCCTGCGTACCCTCCTGGTCGTCGCGGCCACCGCCGACCGCCGCGTGTACGGCGTCTCGTCGGGACTGGTACCCGACGGCGCGTATGACGTGCCTGCTGAGCTCGTCGAGCAGCTCGTCGAGTCGCCCCGCCTGTGGTTCGAGCAGGAGCGCCGGACGCTGGTAGCCGCGACCGCGCAGGCCGCCCGCGCGGGCCTCGTCGACCTCTGTTGGGGCCTGGCGATCAGCACCGCCGGCTTCTTCCAGTCCCGGTCCTACTTCGGTGACTGGCGGGAGACGCACGAGGTCGCGCTCGCCGCCGCGCGGCAGGTCGGCGACCGGCGGGGCCAGGCGGCGATCCTCTGCTCACTGGGCGCGCTGAGCATGGCCACCCAGCGGTTCACCGAAGCCCGGAAGGAACTCATCGAGTCGCTGCACCTGTTTCGCGAGTTGAGCGACGACCGCGGCGGTGCGTGGGCGCTGAGCCAGATCGGCCACATCGACCGGCTGTGCGGCCATCTGGAGGGCGCGGCGAGCCACTGCGACCAAGCCCTGTCGACGCTGCGCCGGATCCACGACAACGCGGGTGCGGCGCACGTGCTGCACGACCTGGCCGCGCTCTGCATCGAGCGAGACCAGCCCGATGAGGCGATGCGTCTGCTTGGCGAGGCGCAACGGCTCAACCGTGACGGCGACTCGCGCTACGCCGAGGCGAGGATCGCCCACCGGCTGGGCCACACCTACTTGATGACCGGGAAACACACCGCCGCCCTAAGCGAGTTCCGTCGCGCCCTGCAACTCGCGCGGGAGATCGGCAACCCGCTGCTGGAGGCGGCCGCGCTGTACGGACTCGGCGTCACGCACCTGGGGCTGGGCAAGCCGGAAGAGGCCGACAATGTGCTGAGCGCCGCGCTGACGCTGGCCGAGCTGAGCGATCAGCGGTTCATCCGGGTGCTGGCCCTGAAGGGGCTCGGCGACCTGGCACTCGCGCGCCGCGAGCCGGCTCGCGCGACCGACCTGCTCCGGAAGGCCCACGCCGTGGTGCGGGAGTTGGGCATGCCGCTGCACGAGGCTCGAACGCTGCTGTTGCTGGGTGAGGCGCATCTGGCCGACGGTGACAAGACCTCCGCGCGTGAGGCGTTCCTGCATGCCTTCGCGTTGGCCGCCGCGGTCGACGCCAGCCTCGTGGACCCGATGCGGTCTCGTCTGAGAGACCGGCTGCGGGCACGCCCGCGCGGTGCCGATGACCGCATCGACTCAGCGGGCGGTGCGATCCACCAGCGGTAGATCGATGTCAGATCGATAGAGCTGTCGGATAGCGTATCCGCATCCTTCGCCCGGAATGCCATGAGCCCGGGTGTCGCCAGCGGATTCCGACGGACGGTGGGGTCCCACGTGAGCATTTCCGTAAGAGCCCAGGACGCCGTGCACGGCCAGCCGGCGGCCGGCGTGCGTGTCCGCTTGGAACGCGTCGGTGATGGAGTTTGGATACCCCTGGCGCAGGCCGAGACCGATCGTCAAGGCTGCGTCAGGGATTGGTACCAGCCGACGTCTGATCGGCACACCTACCGCCTGACGCTCAACAGCGACCACTACTTCACGTTTCTCGGGTTTACCACGGCCTACCCCGAGGTGGCGGTCACCTTCCGCGTGCTGGACGAGACACGCTCGCACCAGGTGGAAGTGTTGCTTTCCCCCAACTCGTACACAGCCTATGTGGCGATGCGGGAATGAGCCGTCAAGGCCGCGCAGGTTAGGGGCCTGTAGGGGTTCTCGGTGGTCGCGCGCGCTGACTAGCGTCGTGTTTCTTCAGAACGGTCGTGGTGAAGCCACGCTGGCGGCGGGGGCGACGAGCGTATGCAGGAAAAAGCACAGTCTGTCCCGACATCCGTGACCCAGCTTCCGCCAGAGACGATGCGGGACCGGTTGACCGAGCTCGAACTGTGCGTCGAAAGCGCCCACACGGGCGACGCCGAAGCGACGGCGAGGCAGCGCGCCAAGGGCAAGCTGACCGTCCGCGAACGGCTGGACACCCTGCTCGACACCGGCTCGTTCCACGAGGTCGAGCTCTTTCGCCGGCACCGTGCCAGCGGCTTCGGCCTCGACGCGCGTCGTCCACACACCGATGGTGTGGTGGCCGGCTGGGGGCAGGTCTTCGGGCGCGACGTCATGGTGTACGCCCATGACTTCCGGATCTTCGGCGGCGCTCTCGGCGAAGCACACGCCGAGAAGATTCACAAGGTGATGGATCTGGCGTACTCCGCGGGCGTTCCGCTCGTCAGCCTGAACGACGGTGCCGGCGCGCGGATCCAGGAAGGCGTGACCGCGCTCGCCGGGTACGGTGGCATCTTCCAGCGCAACGTGCGCTTCTCAGGCGTCATACCACAGATCAGCGTGATGCTCGGTCCGTGCGCAGGCGGTGCGGCGTACTCACCGGCATTGACCGACTTCGTCTTCATGGTGCGCGGCACCGCGCAGATGTTCATCACGGGCCCCGATGTGGTGCGCGCCGCTACCGGAGCCGACGTCAGCCACGAGGAGCTGGGCGGCGCCCACGCGCACGGCTCGCTGTCCGGCGTGGCGGGGTTCGTCCGCCCCGACGAGACGACCTGCCTGTCCGACGTCCGTCACCTGCTTTCCCTGCTGCCGGCGAACAACCGAGAACTGCCGCCGCCGCTGCCCTGCACGGACCGTCGCGACCGGACCAACGAAGCGCTGCTGGATCTGGTACCCGCGGATCCCCGCAAGGCGTACGACATGTTGGCGGTCATCCGCGAGATCGCGGATGGCGGGGCGTTCTTCGAGTTCTTCGCTGGCTGGGCCCGCAATGTGATCTGTGGGCTCGCCGCGTTCGGCGGTCAGCTGACCGGCATCGTCGCGAACCAGCCGAGACGCTTGGCGGGTGCGCTGGACATCAAGGCGTCGGAGAAGGCCGCGCGCTTCGTGCAGATGTGCGACGCCTTCAACATCCCGATCCTCACGCTCGTGGACGTGCCCGGGTTCATGCCGGGCGTCGACCAGGAACACGGCGGCATCATCCGGCATGGCGCGAAGCTGCTGTACGCGTACTGCGCGGCGACTGTGCCGCGGATCCAGGTCATCCTGCGCAAGGCGTACGGCGGTGCGTACATCGTCATGGACTCGCGGTCGATCGGATGCGACCTGTCATTCGCCTGGCCCACCAACGAAGTTGCCGTGATGGGTGCCGAGGCGGCGGCTAACGTGGTGTTTCGCAAGGAGATCGCCGCGGCCGTGGACCCCGACGGTCAACGTGCCCGCCGGGTCGAGGAGTACCGCCGCACACTTATGCACCCCTACTACGCGGCCGAGCGGGGCCTCGTGGACGACGTCATCGACCCCCGCCACACCCGGATGAAGGTCATCCGGGCTTTGGAGCTGTTGCGCGCCAAGCCCTCTACGGCGACCGGGCGCAAACACGGAAACCAGCCGATCTGAGGGTGGGCCATGATAAAACGAATCCTTCCTCCGTACCTGACGTACGCGGAGTCGTTCGACGATGCCAACGACGAGTCGCTCTTTCCAGAAGAAGCCAAGGTCGTCGAGCACGCCGTGGAGAAGCGCCGGCGGGAGTTCACCACAGGTCGGATCTGCGCGCGCCGCGCGCTGCGTCAGCTGGGCCGGCCGGCGGTGCCGCTGCTGCCGGGCGCGCACGGCGAACCGCGTTGGCCGGCGGGCATCGTCGGCAGCATCACCCACTGCTCCGGGTACCGGGGCGCGGTGGTGGGTGAGGCGTCCCAGGCCACCTCCATCGGCATCGACGCCGAGCCGAACGAGCCGCTGCCGGGTACCCTCCTGGCGACCATCAGCCACGCCGAGGAGCGGTCCGATGTGGACCTGCTGACGCGTAGGTATTCGGGCGTGTGCTGGGACCGGCTACTGTTCTCCGCCAAGGAGGCCGTGTACAAGAGCTGGTTCACGCTCACCGGCGCGTGGCTCGACTTCGACGCGACCCTGGTGCGTCTGCACCCGCGCGAGTGGACCGGCACCTTTGTCGCCAACCTGCTCGTACCCGGGCCCGAGGTGGCCGGCGAGAAGATCGACACCTTCTCGGGCCGGTGGCTGCTCAGCCGTGACGTGCTCCTCACCGCGATCGTCGTGCGCTGACCGCGCGCGGTCAGCACATGTCGAGGTCGTCCACGTCCAGCCAGCCGCAGGCCACCGCCCGGGCACCAGCCTGGAAGCGGCTGCGTGCGTTGAGCCGGCTCAGCAGATCGGACGCCACCCGCCGGGCGGTGCGGATGGAAACGCCGAGGCGGCGGGCGATGACGTCGTCCGTGCACCCCGACGCGAGCAACCGCAGCACCTGCTTACGTTGCGGGCACAGGCCGTCGCCGTCCCGCCGCCGCGGCCCGCCCAGCGGTGCCGCACCGTTCCATGTGGACTGGAAGAGGGCGAGCAGCGCGGTAACCATGCCGGCGCTGGACACCATCGCCGCCGCCTCCGAGGCGCCACCGGGGTCGGCCGGCACCAGCGCGTGCGCCCGGTCGATGATGAACAGTTGGAGCGGCAGCAGCGGCGCCGTGCGCACCTCGGTGCCCAGCGCCATCAGCCATTGCGCGTGCTCCAGCGCGGGCTGATTGTTGCGGATGCTGTCCAGGAAGACGGTGCGGTATCGCACTCCGCGTTCGATCGCGTGCGCTTGCAGCATCTCTCCGGACTCGCTGGACAGCGGCAGCTGTGACTGCGCCGGGACGAACGCGCAGACCTCCCAACGCGAGGCGTTGGTCAGGTCACGGAGCCGGGCCTCGACCTCGTCCGCACCCTCCACGTACTCCACGTCGGGCGCCTGAACCGGAGGGTTCAACTCGGCATGCTCCGCCAACAGCATCGCCACCGCGGCCTTGCCCTCTTCGAGCTCCTGCTGCATACGGGCGAACTCGGCCTGCCTGCGGGCCACGAGCGCCTGTAACGCCGCTTCGGGATGCACCGGCCGCAAGCTCTGCGGCTCTCTTGTGGACGGTTGTAGTAGCGACATCCGCGCCAGCTCGCCCAAGGCGTCGTGCACCTGACGCTCCGCCAGTCGGAGGCTCAAGGCTATGTCATGTGGCATGGCGGCTGGTGCCTTGAGCATCGCCAGGTACACGGCCTCCGTCTGAGAATCCAGCCCCAATCCCTCAAGCATCGTTCCCCCCAAAAGGCACGCTGTCCTGCGTGGAACGATAGCCGCCGGCGCGGTCGGGGCTTTCCCCTATCACCCCCTAGGTTCGGCGCGGTAACCCGTAGGTCCCCTTGGAAATAGGGGCTGTCACACCGCGCGCGCCACGATGACGCACTGCGCGTGCTCGTCGTCCGGGATCCCGGCGAGGCCGTGGAGCTCGGCGTCGTCGAATCCGGCCGCGTGCAACGAGGTCCGCCACTGCCGGGTACTGAGCAGCGGGGAGCCGCTGATCCGGACGTCCTCGTCCTCGTACAGCCACCACCCAGGGGTGAGGCCGAACGTGAGCGTGTTGTAGTCGAGCCGCTGGGTGAGTTCGTTGACGACGATGACCCCGCCCGGCTTGAGCAACGCCCGGCACTGGTCGAGGGTCACGTCCATGCGGCGGGTGGTGTGCAGCACGTTGCTGGCCACGACCACGTCCATCGAGTGCGGTTCGAACCCCTGCCCCGCGGGCGCCCGCTCGACGTCGTAGGCGGTGAATTCGGTGAACGGGTACCGCTCCGCGAACTGTGGTTTGGCTGCCTGCACGAAGACCGCGCCGATGTCGGTGTAGAAGTACCGGACCCGGTTCGCGTGCGCGGCGACCGCCTCCAGCACGTAGGCGCTCGTGCCGCCGGTGCCCGCACCGACCTCGAAGACCTGCGCGGTGGAGAGCGGGAACCGCCGGGTGAAGTGGCGCACGTGCTCCCCCACCCGCTCGGCCACCAGCCGGTTGTAGTACTCGGTCTGGATGTTGCCCTTGTACAGCTCCGCGACGAGCTCCATGGAGCCGCCCGGGAAGATGACGTCGGTGGCCTCCCGGTCGCCGCGCGCCACCTCCAGCACCGCGGCCTGGCAGGCCAGGAGTAGCGGTACGTAGTCGCGGACGTCCGGGTGTGCGGCGACCATCTCGGCGGCGTGCCGCTCGATCTCGTCCGCCCCGCCGGCGAAGCCGGAGGCGAGGAGCTTGTCGGTGGCGGCGAGCTCGCCGTCCACCCGGCGCAGGTATCCGCCCCGCTCCAGGATGTCGAGCGAGGCGCGGAAAAGCCGGTCGTACCCGTCCTGCACGGCTAGCTGGGTGCGCGCCTGCGCGACCGGCACCGGCGTCTCGTCCACCGGCAGCACGCCGGCGCCGCGGAACCGGTCGGCGAGCAGCCGCCCGCCGAACTCGGTGAGCGCGTCGAACGAGGTGATGAAGTCGAGGTACCGGTCGCGGTCCAGCGGCGGCGGGTCGCGCAGCACCGACTCGATCTGCTTGGCCGCGATGCTCAGGGTGGGCTCGTCCAGGAGGCTGAGGTGGTCGTTGTCCAGCTCCACGACCCGCACCTCGCCCTCGACGACGTCCCGCCACGGGCGCACGTAGTCGTAGCCGTCGAGGATGTTCTGGGCCCGCCAGTACATTGCGCTGGAGCGGCCGGTGAAGCCGTCCAGCGCCCGGAAGAACAGCACGTTCGAGGCGTCGTACGGGCGCATCTTGTAGGTCTGGTAGATGCCTTCGGCGTGCGCGGAGCACTCCATCCCGCCACGCAGGTAGTGGTAGATGTCGTCGACGTCGAGCAGCTTGCCGCTGCGCTCCTTGGCCAGCCGGGCCAGCTCGGCGAGCCGTAGGTTGGGTGGCAGGTGCGCCACGTCGTCCTGGCGGATGGCACGTTCGGGGTTGTCGTTCAGGTTCAGGAAGTAGTTGGCGAGGTAGAACTGGAGGAATCCGTCGTCGTAGCCGCCGAAGTGGCGGTCGAACACTTCCTGGGTCGCGGGGTAGGTGTCGAACATGATGAGGTGGCGGATGGTCTCGCCCTGCTCCTGCAAGCGCCGGGCGATCTCCATGGCGGGGATGCCGCCGAAGGAGTACCCGCCGATGACGTATGGACCGTTGGGCTGCACCCGGCGGATGCAGTCCACGTAGTAGTCGATCATCTCGTCCAGGGTGTGCGGCATCGAGTGCCCGTCGGTGCCTCGGGCCTGGAACGCGTAGACCGGATACTCCGGGCCCAGCACCTGAGACAGGTTCTGGAACCAGGCCGCGTAGCCGGCCGCGCCGTGCACCCAGAACGACGGCTGCCGGGTGCCGCTCACGTTGACCGGGATCAGCTCGGGCGGCAGCCGGTCGGCGTCGCCGCGGCCCCGGTCCTTGCGGCGGGCGGTGGTGCCGGACGCCGGCTCGCGCCCCTGGAAGAACTCCGTGTGGATATAGCCGGACAGCGCCCGCAGGGTCGGGTATTCGATCAGCGCGGTGACCGGCATCTGGATGTCGAACTCCTCCTGGACCACCTGGACGATGAGGGCGCCGAGGATCGAGTCCACGCCGAAGTCTTGTAGCGGCTGGTCTTCGTCGAAAACGTCCTCGGTCAGCTTGAGCTTGTCCAGCAGGATGTCGCGCAACACCGCGCGGATGTACGGTTCACCGGAAAGCGTCTCCTCGTCACCCGCGTCGTGCCGCGCCGCGCGGCCCTCCGGCGCGGTAAACCAGAACCTGGTGCGGTTGAAGGCGTAGGTAGGCAGTGAGGTCCGCTGCGGGGTGGCGACACCTGGCCAGTCCACCGGTTGCCCCGCCACCCAAGCCGCGGCGAGCTCATCCGGCGTACCGGTGAGCCGCGCACCCGTACCGGCGGCGCCCGCGTGTCCACGGTGGACACCGGGCTGGTCCTCGCCGCGCTGGACCGCCCGCAGCCGTGCACCCAACTCGGACAGGCTGGCCGCCACGACCGCGAGCCGCTCGACGAACTCCTCCCGGCCTTCGCGCAGGGTGTACTCGACGGCGTCGGGACCCGGTGCCGGCTCGGTGCCGCTCTCCCAGCGATCCAGCCGGTCGAGGAACCGGTCGATCCCGCTGTCCAGCGCGGCCGGCGTCTTGGCGGAGTAGACGAACACCCGGTCCCGTGGCTGTGCTGCCGGTGCCGGTGCGTCCGTGGCGTACTCCTCGACCAAGACGTGCGCGTTGACCCCGCCGAAGCCGAACGAGCTGACCCCGGCTCGCAGCGGTGACGGCCGCCCGTCGGCACCGGTCAGCCGCTGCCACGGCACCGTCTCGCGGATCGGATAGAACGGGCTGTCCCGCAGATCGACGTAGGGGTTCATCTCGTCGAGGTGCACCAGGCCGGGCAGCGTCGCGTGCCGCATCGACATGATCACCTTGATCAGGCCGGCGATACCGGACGCCGGCTCGAGGTGTCCGATGTTCGTCTTCACCGAACCGATGCCGCAGTAGGGCTCGCCCGGCAGCTGGCTGCCTCGGGACCGCGCGAGCTGGCGGAAGGCGGACTTGATGCCGTTGATTTCTACCGGGTCGCCGAGCTCGGTGCCGGTGCCGTGCAGCTCCAGATACCCGATGGACTCGGGTCCGACGCCGGCTTCCTCGACCGCTTCGCGCAGCAGCGCCGCCTGCGCCTCGGTGCTTGGCGCCGTGATGGACGCGGCCCGGCCGCCGTGGTTGACCGAGGTGCCCCGGATGACGGCGTAGATCGTGTCGCCGTCGGCCACGGCCTGGCTCAGTGGTTTGAGTACCACCGCGCCGACGCCCTCGCCCTTGACGTACCCGTCGGCGCCGCGGTCGAGGGTACGGCAGCGGCCCCGCGGCGAGAGCAGCCCCATCATCGCGGCGGCCACTGTGGAGTACGAGGCGAGGTTGAGCGCGATCCCGCCGGCGATCGCCATGCTGGCCTCGCCGTTGCGGATCGCGCGCACCGCGCGGTGCACCGCGACGAGCGAGCTGGAGCACGCGGTGTTCACCGGTTCGCTGGGTCCGCGCAGGTCGAGCAGGTACGAGATGCGATTGACCACAATGGAGTGTTCGTTGCCCAGACCGGCCTGTGCGTTGAGCACACCGGCCTCGTGCAGCAGGTGCTGGTAGTCGCTGAACTGCACGCCGGCGAACAGGCCGACGTCCCGGCCGGCGAGGTGGGAGGGACGGTACCCGGAGTCTTCGATGGCGCCCCACACCGTCTCCAGCAGGACCCGCTGCTGCGGATCCATCATCTCGGCCTCCGCCGGGGAGATGCCGAAGAAGAGCGGGTCGAACTTGTCCACGTCGTCGACGAAGCCGCCCCAGCGGTACCGGCCCTGCTGGTCCTCGGGCACGCCGTCGCAGAGGGACCGCCAGTCCCACCGTTCGGCGGGCACCTCGGTCACCAGGTCGCGGCCGGCGGCGAGGTTGTCCCAGTAGCGATCGAGGTCGGGCGAGCCGGGGAACCGGCCGCTCATGCCGATGACGGCGATGGGCTCGGCGCCCCCAGCGGCCGCGACCGGCTCTACGGCCGCGACTTCCGCCACGGCCGGACGGGTCTTCTCCGGAGCCGCCAGCCGCGGCCCGTACTCCTCGACCAGCCAGTCGGCCACCCCGCCGAGCCCGCGCCGCTCGTAGAACAGGGTCGGTGACACCGCCGCGTCGAACCGTTCGCCGATCCGGTCAGCGAGCTGCTTGAGCGCTACCGACTCCAGGCCGTACTCGCCGAGGCCGGTCGTCTCGTCGAGGCGGCCCGGGTCCAGGCCGCTCACGTCCGCCGTCATCGCCATCAGCTCGCGCACGATCGAGGCGCGCTGCCCCGGGAGATCGGGCTGAGGCGCCGGCGCGTCCGTCGCTGGGTTCACGTGATCCACCATTTCCTCCCGGGCAGCGGGCACGGCCGCTCGCGGGATCTCGTTTATCCAGTGCCGTTCGCGGGCGAACGGGTAGCCGACCAGCGGCACGCGCCGTCGCGTCCTCCCCCGGTGCAGGGCCCGCCAGTCGATCGCCGCTCCGCGTACCCAGCTCCAGGCCACAGTGGCCGGGTCGAGCTGTGAGCGGTCCGACTCGTGCAAGGTGTCTTCGCGGGGCCGGCCGGAAAAGACACCTTCGGACGGGACACCGGTGGCGAACGCCCGGAGCAGGGAGGCCGCCTGCGGCAGGTTGGACGCCACGACGGCCAGCCGCTCGGGCATGACCTCTCGGCCGACCTGGAGGGTGTAGGCGACATCCCCGAGGGTCAGCCCGTCGCCGCCAGCCAGAGCGGGATGGACTTGACCCGGGAAGGCGGCGTTTTCCAGCAGGTACTCGGCCAGTGCGGCGACCGTGTCCAGGGCGGCGGGCAGCTCGTCGGACGCCGTCCCGTACGCCTGCGCGACGACGGTACCCAGGCGGACCCGGGCGGCGTGGTCCAGCCCGCATTCGCTGAGCGGGTCGGTGGTGCCAAGGTCGTTCTGGTGCAGGCCGAGCAGCTCGCGTACCCGGTCGAGCAGGTCCGCCGTGACCGCCTCGGCGGGCAGCGGCACCACCGGGGCGGTACGCCGTTCGAGGAAGGCGGCCAGGTTTTCCGCGAGCACGACCAGGCGGTCGGCGGACTTGGCCGACAGCACGAGTACCTGCGGTCCGTCCGGCCGGCTGTCGTGCGACGGCTGGGGGTGATCGGCCAGTACCACGTGCGCGTTGGCGCCACCGGCGCCGAACGAGCTCACCCCGGCGATCCGGCGGGCCGGCCGGTCGCCGCGCGGTGGCCAGGCCGCGGCCTCGCGCTGCACCCGGAACGGCGAGTCGGCGAAGTCGGCGTTCGGGTTAAGCCGGTCGGCGTGCAGCGAGGGTGCGAGCATGCCGTGGCGCATCTGGAGAATCACCTTGGTGACCGCGGCGACCCCCGCGGCGGATTCGAGGTGGCCGATGGCGGACTTGACCGAGCCGATGGGGACGGTGACCGGGTCGTGTGGCGCGGCGCCGAGTTCATGGAACGCCTCGGTGAGCGCGGCGAGCTCGATCGGGTCACCGAGGGGCGTGCCGGTGCCGTGCGCTTCGACATATCCCACATCGGCCGGCTTCACCGCGGCCGCGCGCAGTGCCGTGACGACGGCGGCGGTCTGGGCCCGCGGGTTGGGCACCGTGTACCCGTTGGTCTTGCCGCCATGGTTGACCGCGGTGCCGCGGATCACCGCGTGCACGGTGTCTCCGTCGGCCAAGGCGGCGGGCAGCGGTTTGAGCAACAGCGCACCGACGCCTTCGCCCGGCACGTACCCGTCGCCGTCCGCGCCGAAGCTGCGGCACCGGCCGTCGGTCGACGCGAACCGGCCCAGGCTCAGTTGCAGGTACTTGTGGGGATGCAGGCTCAGGTTGACGCCGCCGGCGACCGCGGTGTCGCACTCGCCGCGGCGAAGGCTCTCGCACGCCAGGTGGATGGCGGTGAGCGAGGACGAGCACATGGTGTCCAGGGCGAGGCTTGGGCCGTGGAAGTCGAAGAAATAGGAAACGCGGTTGGCGATCGAGGCGTGCGAGGAAACCGCCATCCGGCCATCGGCGGCCTGTCCGAGCAGCGCGTACTCGCCATACATGACACCGACGAACACGCCGGTGGTGCGCTCTCGCAGCTGTGCTCTGGTGTACCCGGCGGACTCCAGGACGTGCCACACCGTCTCCAGGAAGATTCGCTCCTGCGGGTCCATCATGGCCGCTTCGTTGGGCGAGATGTTGAAGAAGAGCGGATCGAACTTGTCGACGTCGGTGAGGAAGCCGCCCCACTTGGCGTAGCTGCGGCCAGGTCCACCGGCCGGGTCGAAGAACCCGTCCAGCGACCAGCGTTCTGGCGGGATTTCGGTGACGCAGTCGCGGCCGGCCAGCAGGTTGCTCCAGAAGTCGTCCAGGTGCTCGGCCATCGGGTAGCGGCCGCTGACCCCGACGACCGCGATGTCGCCGGCGGGCACGGGCGGGCTCGGCTCCACGGCGACCGCGGGTGCCTCGCGCACCGCGTCGAGGACTTCGCCCGGTCGGATGGCGAGCCGACTCTCGATGGTCGTGCGGTGCCGCTCGGCGAAGTACCCGGCGAGCTCGCGCAGCGTGCCGTACCGGAAGAACAACGTCTTGGGCAGCGGCCCGAACTCGCTTTCCAGGCGCTGGGACAGTCGCATGACCATGATCGAGTCGATGCCGAACTGCTCGAACGCCGCCTCCGGATCGATGCGCCCGGCCGGCACCCGCAGTTCGTCGGCGAGCACCTCGGCGAGCAGTGACTCGGCGGCCGCGCGCAGGTCGCCCGAAGCGACCGCGGTGTTTGGCGTGGCCGCCGCAACCGGGGCGGACGGGCGCTGTAGGGCCGTCCGGATCTCGACCGGGTCACCCTTGACCAGTGCGACGTACGGTGAGGCCGCGCGCAGCACGCTGGACAGCGCCGAGAGTCCTTCCGCGACGTCCATTGTGGGCATGTCCGGGATCGCGTGCGCGACGGCGGCGCCCATGCCGCCGCCAGCCCACGCCGGCCAGGCCACCGACACCGTCCGCCCTTGCCGGCTGCCTTCGCCGCGCAGCCGCTCGCGCGCCACGGCGAACTCGTCCAGGAACGCGTTGGCGTACGCGTAGTCGGTCTGCCCGGTGTTGCCCAGGGCCGGCACCAGGGACGAGAAGAGCACCATGAACTCCAGCGGGTCGGCGCGGGTCAGCCGGTCGAGCACCAGCGCGCCGTCTACTTTGGATCGGAGCACGTCGCGTACCGTGTCGGGTGTCTTGTGGACGAACAGGCTGTCGCGCACCACACCGGCGGCGTGGATGACGCCGGTGAGCGGCCCGAGCTCGCGCCGCACCTCGTCGAGCACCGCCGCCATCGCACTGGCGTCCGCGACGTCGGCCCTGCGGTAGACCACCCGGCCGCCGCCCGCGCCGAGCCCATCCACTTCGGACTCGGTGAGCGCCGAACGGCCGAGCAGCACGACGTTGGCGCCGGCGCTTGCCAGTCGCCGCGCCAGGTTTCGACCGATGAAGCCGGCTCCGCCCGTGATCAGGCAGGTGGCCCCGCTACCGGCCGGCGACGGTGCGGTGCGGTCGAGCGGCGGCAGTTCGCGCAGCTCGCGCCGGAGCACCGCGCCGTCCGGGCGCACCTGGAGCTCGGGCTCGTCCGCCGGGTCGCCGCGGCGCAGCAGCAGGTCCCAGGCCAAATCCAGCCGGGCCGAACCGTCCGGCTCGCACGGCACGCCCACGCACTGCACCCGCAGCTCGGGGTCTTCCAGCCGGAGCGTCCGGGCCAGCGCGCCGAGCGCGGCCAGGTGCGGCGCCGCCACGTCCCCGTCGAGCGGGTGGGCCACGCGGATCGCGACCGGCCCGCCGGGACGGCCGCTGAGCGCCTGGCACAGCGCGAGCGTGGTGTGGAAGCTCAGGCTCAGGTCGGGTGGTCCGTCGAGGTTCTGCCGGTCGTGCAGCGACCAAAGAACGAGTACCCGGTCGGGTTCGAACGCGGCTACGAGCCGCCCGAAGTCCTCGGCCGAGTCGGGCCGCAGCTCGAAGCTGTGCTCCCCGATCGCGCGGAAGGCGGCGCCGGGCACGGCGTGGACAACCGTCTGGCCCGGGTGCTCGGCACGCAGCCGATCCACGTGTCCGGAGCCGAGGTCGCACACCAGGATGACGCCGTCTTCCGCACGCCCGGTCCCGGCGACGGCCGCCTCCCGCCATACCGCCTCGAACGGCGTCACGATATCCAGGCCGCCGGGAGCCTCCACCTCGGCGACGGTCAGGCCGTGCAGCGACACGAGCACCTTGCCGGACTCGTCGGTCACCGCGATGTCCAGGATCGTCTCGCCGCGCGGCACCACGTGCGCGTAGCAGGAGGCGCGCAGCGGCGCGTGCATGGTCAGGCGCTCCAGCGCGTACGGCACCCGCAGGCCGCCCGCGCCGGCGTCCGGCGCCAGTGCGACCACCGCCTGTAGTGCGCCGTCCAGCAGCGCGGGATGCAGCCCGAAGCCGGGCAGTCCGGCGCTCAGCTCGGGCGGCAGGCTCAGCTCGGCGAGCGCCTGTTCGCCATCGGTGCGCACCTCCCGGACCACCTGGAAGCCTGAGCCGTGGGTCAGGCCGAGTTCACGGAACCGCTGGTAGCACTCGGCGCCGGACAGCGTCCGGCCGCACTGCCGCCGTATCGCCGCCAGATCCACCGTGGGCGCGACACTCTCGGCGACCACGGGGTTGAGCCAGCCGGCGACACCCGGCCGCGGTCCAGTCCCGTGGCCGATCTGGAAGGACACGCCGCCGTCGCCGGGGGTGAGGCGGATCTCCAACCCCTGCTCGCTCACCGCCGGCAGGCGGCGGTGCCAGGTGACGTCCTCGACCGACCGCACCTCGAAGCCGGCGAGTTGCCCGGCCGCCCTGGCCAGTTCGAGTGATGCGGTCGCGGCGAGCACCGGTTTCCCGCCGACCAGGTGGTCGGCGACCACGAAGTCGGTGCCCGCCGGGCGGTAACGGAATCTCGGTCCGTCGCCGTCCGGCAGGCGGTCCAACACGAGCCCGGCGGCGGGGGGCGCCGGTTCGTCGCGTGTCTCGTGCCAGTAGCGGTCGCGGGCGAACGGGTACGTGGGCAGGCCGGTCCGCCGTCCACCGGACGGGTGAAGCGCGTCCACGGGTACCGGCACGCCGTGCTCGTAGGCCGACGCGGCCCGCTCGAGCGCCGCTCGCCGCTCGGCTCCCCGCGCCGCTTCCGGGAGCTCGCGGCGCAGCTCCTCGGCCACCCACTGCCGCTCGCCCACGGGGGCGCCACCGCCGGCCGTGCCGGCGCGGCGGGCGGCGATCGCAGCACTCAGCTCGGCGGCGCCGCCGGCCACGAACGCGGCCCGCTTCTCGAAGTGCAGCCGCCCGGCGTGCAGCGTGTAGGCCACCGCCTCCAGCGGCTGCCGCCCGGCGTCGCTGTCCAACCAGGACTCCAGGTCGTCGAGGCGCCTGGCCAGTGCCTCGTCGGTCCGCGCCGAGACCAGTATGAGCTGCGGCTGGGGGTTCGCGGCGGGCAACGGGCGCTCCGGCGGCTCCTCCACGACCAGATGGGCGTTGGTGCCGCTGTAACCGTAGGAGCTGATCGCGGCCCGACGCGGCGCACCGTCCACTGTCGACCACGGGATGGCCTCGGTAACCGGGTAGAACGGGGTAGTGGCGAAGCCGATCCGCTCGTTCTCCTGCTCCAGGTGCAGGGTCGGCGGGAGCATCCGGTGCTCCAGGGCGAGCAGGCACTTGATGAGGCCGGCCACACCGGCTGCCTGGCCGGTGTGGCCGATGTTGCTCTTCACCGATCCGATGGCGCAGAACCCGGTCCGGTCGGTGTATGTGCGGAACGACCGGGTCAGTGCCTCGACCTCGATGGGGTCGCCGAGTGTGGTGCCGGTGCCGTGCGCCTCGACGAGCGAGATGGTCTCCGGGCTGATGCCGGCCCGGTCGTACACCGACAGCTGGAGCGCGGTCTGCGACCGGGAGCTCGGCGCGGTCAAGCCGTTGGTCTTGCCGTCCTGGTTGGTACCCACGCCGAGCACCACGCCGCGGATCCGGTCGCCGTCGCGCAGCGCCGCCTCGAGGTCTTTGAGGACCACCACGCCGACGCCCTCGCCGGGTACGAAGCCGTCCGCGCGGCTGTCGAAGGCGCGGCACCGACCGGTCGGCGAGAGCATGCCCGCCTTGCTCGCCGAGAGGTAGAAGCCGGGCCCGACGAACAGGCACACACCACCGGCCAGCGCCATCTCGCACTGGCCCGACTCGATGGCTTGGCAGGCCAGGTGGACGGCGACCAGCGAGGACGAGCAGGCGGTATTCAGCGCGACGCTCGGCCCGCGCAGGTTGAGCAGGTACGAGATGCGGGCGGCCAGGATCGCCGTGTCGTTGCCCATCATGACGCGGGCGTCGGCATCCACTCCGTTCCGCTCGGATTCGCTGGCGTAGTCGCTGGCGGGTGCGCCGGCGAACACCCCGCAGCTCGTCGCCGACACCGCGTCGCTGGCGTATCCCGCGTCCTCCAGCGCCGTCCAGCAGCTCTCCAGGAACAGCCGCTGCTGCGGATCCATGCTCTGCGCCTCGCGGCCGGAGAGGTTGAAAAACAGCGGATCGAACCCGTCCACGCCGTCGAGGAAGCCGCCCCACCGGGAGTTGGTCCGGCCCGGCACGTGCGGATCGGGATCGTAGTAGCGGTCGATGTCCCAGCGCTCGCGTGGCACCTCGCGCACCGAATCACGGCCGGAAACCAGCGACTCCCAGAACTCCTCCGGCGACGCTCCGCCGCTGAACCGGCAGGACATGCCCACCACGGCGACGCGGCGGCCGGTCGCCGGGGACGCGGGATCGCCGGCGCGCAGCGCGGCGAGCCGCCGCTTGCCCTCCGTCGGGGAGATCTCCCCTGACCGCACGAGTTCCAGCACGCGCTTCAGGTCACCGTTCATGCTCGCCCCCCAGCTTCGCCAATGCGTCGTCGAGACTCAGCTCACCGGCGGCGAGCCGTTGCAACAGCTCCACGTCGGCGGGTACCGTCTCGGCTGGCCCGTGGCCGTGTCCGTTGCTCTTTCCGTTGGCCTTGCCGCGACGCCCGCCGTCCGCGCCGGGACGGTCCGCGCACACGTGTTCGGTGAGCTCGGCCAGCGTCGGGTGGTCGAACAGGGCGGTCGGCTTGAGGTTGGTGCCCAGCCGCGCGTTGAGCGTGTTCACCAGCTCGACGAGGATGATGGAGTCCACCCCGTACTCGGTGAACGGCCGGTCCACGTCGAGGTCGTCGCTGTCCCGTCCGAGCACCTCGGCGACGGTGGACGACACGATCCGCCGGGTCTCCGCCAGATCGAGGCTCGTCGGCGATTCCACCGCCGCGGCCGGCTCGCGCTCGGCGACGAGAACGTGCTGGCCCATCTCGCCGTGCGTTACCTCGGCCGGCGCCAGGGCGGTGGTGCGGCCGAGTCCGGCGCCGTGCAGCAGCCGGGTCCAGGTCGGCACGTCGGCCAGTGGTGAGCCCGGCACCCGCACCTCGCCGTCGGTGGCCCGCCACCAGCCGTCGAGCAGTCCGAAGGTGAGCGTGGCGAACGGGCTGAACGCGGTCGTCTCGCTGAGCACCAGCCGGCCGCCGTCCTTCAGCAGGTGCCGGACGTGGTCCAGGGTCTCGCGCAGGTCGCGGGTCGCGTGCAGCACGTTGGCCGCGACCACCACGTCGAAGTCGCCGGACGGGAACCCTTGGTCGGCTGGGTCGCTTTCGATGTCGAGCCGGCGGAACTCCATGAAGGGATGGTCGGCGCCGAACTCCCGGCGCCCGTGCCGCAAGAAACCCAGCGATACATCGGTGTACACGTACCGGACCCGGTCGCCCCGGTCTCGGAGCGCGGCGAGCACGCTCGCGCTGGTACCGCCGGTACCCGCGCCGATCTCCAGGACCCGCACCGGGGCGGTGTCGCCGTGGCCGTCGACGTACGCGAGGACTGCCTGCGCGGCCAGCGCGTTGAGCCGGTCGGACAGCGGGTCACCCCGGTAGACGCCCTCCACCTTGCTCGCCGACGCGCCCGGGAACATCACCGTGGTGGCCTCCACCTCGCCGCGCAGCAGGTCCGGGTACTTGTCGAGGCAGGCGGTCAGCAGGTCGACGTGTGCGGCCACCTCGGGGCTCCGCCCGCCGAGCCGCCTACTCTCGGCGGCCAGGTCCCTGGCGGCTAGGCCGGCGACCGCCGCGGTCGCGGTGAGCCATTCTCCGTCGCGGGTCAGGTACCCGGCCGTGACGAGGATGTCGAGCAGTGTCAGGAACAGCCGTGCGTGTTTCGGTGCGACGGCAAGTTCGGCCGCAAGGGTGGACGCGGACCGCCGCTCCTGGGGGTTGGTGAACGCGCCCATCTCCTGTAGCGCGGTGAGCAGCCGCGCGGCGCCCAGGTCGTCGAGCCGGCGGTGTGCGGCCAGCAGCCGGTCACCGTCGAGTGCGGCGCCCGGCGCCCGGCCGGCCAGCGGATCCCATCCGGCGCCGCGGTCCGGATCGGGCACGCCCGGCGCCTGGTGCGCCGCCGGGCCGTCCTGCACGCCGAAACGTTCCAGCACCCGCTGTTCGGCCTTGAGCACCATGACCTGCGGCAGCCGGTTGGCCAGGACGGCCTCGATCGCCCGCATACCGTCCGCGGTGTCGATCGAGTGCACGCCGACCGACGCCATCCGCTGGCGGTAGCCGGCCTTGGCCACGATGCCGACCTCGCCCCAGTACCCCCAGTTGACGACGTGCACCGGCACTCCGGTGCCGCGCAGGTGCGCGGCGAACGCGTCCTTGAAGGTACACGCGGCCGCGTAGTTGGCTTGTCCGGCGTTGCCGCTGAACGACTGTGCCGAGGAGAAGAACGTGAGGAAGTCCAGCGGCTCCTCGCGCAGTGCCCGCGCGAGCACGACCGCGCCCTTCACCTTCGGCGCCAGCACCGCCGCAAAATTGGCCTCGTCCATGGCGTCGAGGCGCGCGTCGCGCAGCACCAGCGCCGAGTGGAACGCGCCGTGTACCGGCCCGAAGCGCTCCCGCACCGCGGCCACCGCGGCCGTCATGCCGGCGTCGTCGCCCGCGTCGACCGCGAAGTAGGCGGGGGTGCCGCCCGCGGCGGCGACCCGGTCGAGCTGGCGTTGGATCTCCGGGTTCAACGGCCTGCGGCCCAGCAGAGCGACGTTCGCGGCGGCCCGGCGCCCCAGGTGCACGGCGAGTTCCGCACCGATGCCGCCGGCGCCGCCGAGGATCAGGTACGTGCCGCCGCGCCGGAACGGTGGCTCGGCGGGCACCGCCACCCGCTCGGCCTCGCTCAGCACCAGCGTCCACCGGCGCCCGTCGCGCAGCACGACCTCGTTGCCGTCCGGGTGACCGGGTTCGGCGGCGAGCGCGGTTGCCACCGCGCCGGCGCCGTCCCCCGTGAGGTCGCCGGTGGCCACGTCGACACAGCCGACCTGCCACGAGGTCTGCTCCTTGGCCAGCGATCGGGTCAGGCCGAAGATGGCCGCGCCGAACGGGCGGCGCGGCCCACGGCCGTCGAGGCTGTGCGCGTCGGCGGTGACGGAGATCAGCTCGACCGGCCGCGGACTCCCGCCGGCGGCGAGTATCGACGTCACCACGCGGAACAACGACAGCACGCCGGACTCTTGCGCGCGCTCGGCCGCGCCGAGCGAGTCCCAGCCGGCACCGTCGAACCCGTCGTCCAGGCCGCCTAGAAAGTACACCCGCGCCGGCGGCGGTATCTGGCGCAACCGGCCGCTGAGGGCGTCGGGTGCCTCGCCGGCGCGCAGCCGGATGATGTCGGCGGTGCCCGGGCGGTGCCGGGCCACCAGCCGCTCGGCCAGGCCGTAGTCGTTGGCCGGGGCGACGACCAGGACGCTGTCCGGCTCGGTCATGGCGGCCTGCGCGGGCGGATCGAGCTCCCGCCACCGTGGCGTGTACAGACGGGTGCGTACCGGCTCTTTCAGCTCCCGGTAGGACAGTCCCCGGATCGCCACGCACACCCGACCGTCGGTGTCCATGATGGACACGTCGCACTCTCCCGGCTTGACCTGGCGCACGTACGCGAGGCTCCGCTCGGGTATCGGCCGTGCGAGGTGGATCTCGTCCATGGCGAACGGCACGTACGGCCGTTGCCCGTCGGCGTCGGGTTGCAGGGCCGCGACCGACTGGATCGCGCCGTCGAGCACGCCGGCGGGTAGTGGGCCGCCTGTGCCGCGCCGGACCAGCGTGGCCAGTGCCTCGGCTTCGCTGTGGCGGATCTCCTCGACCGTGGTGAAGTGTGGCCCGTACAGCACGCCTATCCGGGTGAACCGCGCGTAGTGCCGATCCGCATCCGTCCACTGGGGACAGCGGTTGCCGAGGGCTGGCAGGTCGATCGTCTCGTTCCGGTCCGTACCGGTTCGCACCTCGCCCCGGCTGTGCACCTGCGCGGTACCGTCCGGGCCGGTGCTACGCACCTCGAACGCGTACCGCCCCGGCTGGGCGGACCGGATCACGACCTCGACAGTGCGCTCGTCGGTGACGAAGACCGGCCGCAGCCAGACCAGGCGGGTGAGCGTCAACGGTTCCGCGCCGAGCACCGCACGCAGCCCGTCGTGCAGCAGCTCCAGGTGCCCGGCCGCGGGCAGCAGCGGCCGCCGGTCCACGACGTGGTCGCGGACGAGCGGCAGGTCGGGCCGCAGGCGGTGCGGAAACACCCACTCGCTGTCGGCGGTATCCGCGGCGGGCGCGGCGGCACCGGGAATCCAGTAGCTCTCCTGGGCGAACGGGTAGGTAGGCAGATGGATCCGCCGCGCCGGTTCGTCGCCGTACAGCGCCTCCCACCCGACGTCGCCGCCGGAAACGTACCGGCGGGCCGCGTCGCCGAGGTCACCGGCTCCGGTCACCGGCGGTCCGCCGGTCTCGCCGGCCCGCCAGGCCCGGATCTGGTCGCGCAGGTCGCCCGCGTCGGTGGCCACGAACGCGGCGCGGACCGGGAAGTGGGAGCGGCCGGCGCCCAATGTGTGCGCGACGTCCCGCCATTCGTGCCGCCGGCCGTGCCTTTCCAGCCACCCGGCCAGCTCGTCGAGCCGCTCGGCGAGCGCCGCCGGGGTCTTGGCGGACACCGGGCACAGCCGCTCCCGGCCCGATTGCTCCGCGGACCGGGCGGCCGGACTCGGCGCCTCACGCACGACCGCGTGCACGTTGGTGCCGCTGAACCCGAACGAGCTGACCGCACCCAGCCGCGCCACGCCACCGTCCGGCTCCCACGCCCGCGCCTCGGTGTTGACGTAGAACGGGCTGTCGGTGAACGGGATGTGCCGGTTGGGCACGGCGAAGTGCAGCGACGGCACGAGCATGCCGTGCTTGATGCACAGCAGGGTCTTCAGCAGGCCCGCGATGCCCGCGACGGTCAGCGTGTGGCCGAGGTTGGACTTGATCGATCCGATGGCGCAGTAACCGCGCCGTTCGGTGTACCGGCGGAAGGTCTGGGTGAGCGCCTCCACCTCGATCGGGTCGCCGAGCCGGGTTCCGGTGCCGTGGCACTCGACGTATCCGATCTGCCCCGGGTCGATGTCGAACCGTCCGTACACCGACCGCAGCAACGCCGCCTGCGACGGCGCGCTGGGCGCGGTGAGGCCGTTGCTCCGGCCGTCCTGGTTGGCGCCGGACGCGGCGATGACGCCATGGATGGGGTCGCCGTCGCGGATCGCGTCGGCCAGGCGCTTGAGCACCACGGCGCCCACACCCTCGCCCGGCACGAAGCCGTCGGCGCCGTCGTCGAAGGCCTGGCACCGGCCACGGGGTGAGAGCATGCCCGCCTTGCTGGCGAGGATGTGCAGCTCCGGTGTGTTCAGTGCGGCCACTCCCCCGGCCACCGCGAGGTCGGCGCGCCCGTCGCGCAGCGCCTCGCAGGCAAGGTGAACGGCCATAAGCGAGGACGAGCAGGAGGTGTCCACGGCGAGGCTGGGGCCGCGCAGGTTCAGGTGGTACGAGAGCCGGGAGGCCAGCACCGCCGGGTGGGAACCCATGAATGTGTACCCCTCGACCGGTGTGCCTGCCGCGTGCAGCAGCTGCTGGTAGTCGCCGGCCGACGTGCCGACGAAGGCGTGGCACTCGATGCCGTCCAGCGCCCGGTCTGGGTAGCCGGCGTCCTCCAGCGCACGCCACGCCTCCATCAGATACAGCCGCTGCTGCGGGTCCATCAGCCGGGCCTCGCGCGGTGAGATGCCGAAGAAGTCCGGGTCGAACTTGTCGATGTCCTCCAGCACCGAGCCCCATTTGCTGTACGTCTTGCCGGGCGCCGCCGGATCCGGGTCCCAATGCCGGGCGACGTCCCAACGCGCGGCCGGGATCTCCCCTACCGCGTCGGTGCCGGCGAGCAGGTTTGCCCAGAGCTCGTCGAGGTTGCGTGCCCTGGGAAACCGGCCGGACATACCGATGACGGCGATGTCCTGGGCGCCGACCACCGGTTGCGCGGGCACCGGCGGGGAGACGGGCCGCTGCACGGTGGGCGGTGCCGGCACGGACTGCGCGAGGTGGTCGGCGAGCTTGCGCAGGGTGGCGTAGTTGAAGAAGTCGGTGGGCTTCAGGTCGGTGCCCAGATCCTCGTTGACCCGGTCCACGATGGACACCGCGAGCACCGAGTCGACACCGAGGTCGGTGTGCGGGACGTCGAGCTCGAACTCCTCGGCCGATATCTCCAGCACCGCGGCCATGGCATCGACGACCGCCCGATGCGCGCGGTTCCAGTCGAGCGGGGGCGTCGACGCCATGGCCGGCAGTTCTTCGTCGGCCCGGAAGGATCGCTCCACAGGGACCTCGTCGGTCCGGGAGGATCGCTCCGCGGGCCGGTCGGCGGCCGGGGCGGGTGGCACCTCCGGCCGTGCCGGCACAGCGGCTTCGTCCGCCGCACCGGGTTCGGGCAACCAGTACCGTTCGCGGGCGAACGGGTAGGTGGGCAACGACAACCGGCGGGCCGGGCGGTCGCCGGCCGTGGGTGCGGCGGCCCGGTCGGTGCCGGAGGCCCAGAGCTGGGCCAACTTGTCGAGGTCGCCGGTGGCGCGCAGGGCGGCCAGGAACGACTCCCCCGCGGCGCCGTCGAACAGCGTGTCGAGCGGGCCGGCCGGCGCGGACGCCTGCCCGGTGTACACCCCGTCGGTGGCTTGCCCCGCGCAGAAGGCGCGCAGCCTCGCTGCCAGATCGGTGGCGTCGCCGGCCACGACGCCAAGGCGCTCGCGCTGCGGCTCACGGCCGACGGCCAGCGTGTACGCGATGTCGCGCAGCGACGGCGTCGGCGCGCCGGTCGCCCCGCCCGTCCCACCGTCCACCGCGGACGGCGTCAGCCGGGAGGCGATCCCGCGGAGGTTGGCGCAGCCTTCCAGGTCGGCTGACTGATGCCCCTGCCGCACCCGCTCGGCGAGCTCCAGCCGTGCCAGGCCGTCGAGGCCGAGGCTCTCGAAATCTTCGTCGAGGTCGATATCGGCCGGCGGCACGTTGAGGATCTGGGCGGCCGCGCCGCGCACCAGGTCCAGCAGCGCGGCGTCCACAGTGGATGGCGTGCCGGCGGCCGGTGGTGCGTCGAGCCGGTCGGCGAGGTCGCGCGCCAGCTCGCGCAACTGTTCCGCGGTGCGTGCGGACAGCACGACGAGTTCCCGGGCACCGGACGGACCGGGCGCCGCCGTGGCGGCTGGATACTCCTCCAGGACGACGTGGGCGTTGGCGCCGCCCGCGCCGAATGAGCTGACCGAGGCGATCCGGGGCAACGGCCGCCCCTGCGCGGTCCGGGCTGGCCACGACTGGCCGGCCCGCTGTACCCGCAGCGGGGCGTCGGCGAACTGGATGTTCGGGTTGAGCCGGTCGGCGTGCAGTGACGGCACCAATTCGCCGTGCCGGAATTGGAGTAGCACCTTGGTGATCCCGGCGATGCCGGCGGCGCTTTCCAGGTGCCCGATGTTCGACTTGACCGAGCCGATCGGGCACGGCGCCGAGCGGCGCGACCCGGCCGCCGCGAACGCCTTGGCGAGACCGTCGACCTCGATCGGGTCGCCCAGAACGGTGCCGGTGCCGTGCGCCTCGACGTAGTCGAGGTCGTCGGGGTGGACACCCGACCGGGCCAGCGCCTCGGCGACCACTTGGGCCTGCGCGACCGGCGTGGGTACCGTGTAGCCGTTGCTGCGCCCACCGTGGTTGAGCGCTGAGCCGCGGATCAAGCCGTAGATGTGGTCGCCGTCGGCCTCGGCACGCGACAGCGGCTTCAGCAGCACCGCGCCGACGCCCTCGCCGGGCACGTAGCCGTCGCCGCCCAGCCCGAAGCTGCGGCAGCGGCCGTCGGTCGAGGCGAACCGGGCCTGGCTCAGTTGCAGGTACCGGTTGGGATGCAGGATCGCGTTCACGCCGCCGGCCAGTGCCTGGTCGCAGTCGCCGGCCCGGATGCTGGCACAGGCCAGGTGCAGCGCGGTCAGCGACGAGGAGCACATCGTGTCCAGCGCCAGGCTGGGCCCGGTCAGGCCGAGCACGTACGAGACCCGGTTGGCCACCGAGGCGGCCAGCGAGCTGGGCACGAACCCGCGTGCCTGCATCGCCTCACCGGCGCCGTAGAGCTGGTACTGGTTGTACATCACGCCGACGAACACGCCGACCCGGCTGTGGGACAGGCCCGCGCGGGCGTACCCGGCGTCCTCCAGCGTGTGCCAAGCGGTCTGGAGGAACAGCCGCTCCTGGGGGTCCATCAGCCGGGCCTCGCGCGGTGAGATGCCGAAGAACAGCGGGTCGAACTCGTCGACCCCGTCGAGGAAACCACCCCATTTGGAGTAGGCCTTTCCGGCGTCGCCAGGACCCGGCGTGAAGAAGCGGTCGTGGTCCCAGCGGTCGGAGGGCACCTCGGTGACGCAGTCCCGCCCCCGCCTCAGGTTCTCCCAGAACTCCTCCAGCGTGGCGGCCATCGGGTAACGGCCGCTGAGCCCGACGACCGCGATGGGCTCGTCCGTGTCGCGGGCCGGGCTGGACTCCCGTCCCACCGGTCGCACGTCCGCGCGGGGAGCCGCCGGGGCAGGGTCTGGGCGGACCGGTCCGGCCGTACCGAACCGGGTTTGTGCCGCGGCCGGGTACCGGTGCAGCAGGTGTGCGGCGAGGTCGGCCAGCGTCTGGTACTCGAAGAACAGCGTCTTGGGCAGGTCACCGAAGACCTCGCTGAGCCGGTTGGTGACGTTCATGACCATCACGGATTCCAGGCCGAGCCGCTCGAAGCGGGCACGCGGGTCCAACCGGTCCACGGGAAGCTGCAACTGCTCGGACACGATCTGCCGCAGGTGCGCGAGCAGCGCCCGTCCGGCGGGCGTGTCGAGGTCGAGATCGGCGCCGGGCGGAGGCGTGGTCGCCTCGGCTGAGGGCGGCGCCGCCGCGTCGACCGCGCGCAGGATCCGCTCGCGGTGACCGTGGAACACGGTCAGCTGGGTCGTGTCCTGACGCAACGACGCCTCGAACAGCGTGGTGCCGTGCTCGGGTGGCAGCGGCACCCATCCGAGGTTCTCCTCGATCCAGGTCTTGCTGGCGTCGTCGACGTCCATCCCGCCGGAGCGCCACAGCGGCCAGGCCACCGCCACAGTCGCACCGGAGCGCTGCCCAGCCTGGCGCCGCTGCTCGCGCCAGTCCGCGAACCAGTTCAGGAAACCGTTGGCGTACGCGTAGTCACTCTGCCCGGTCACGCCCATGACCGACGTGGCCGAGGAGTAGAGGGCGAAGAACTCCAGCGGCAGGTCACGTGTGGCGTCGTCGAGGTGGTACGTGCCCCAGACCTTGGGGGCGAGCACCGCGGCCGCGTCGGCGCGCCGCTTGCCGATCAGCAGCCCGTCGCGCAGCACCCCGGCCAGGTGCACGACGCCGTCGAGCCGGCCGAAACGGGACATCGCCTCGTCGACGAGCGAGCGCGCGCCCGCACCCGTGGCGCAGTCGGCGGCCAGGTACACGGCGTTGCCGCCAGCGCGCTCCAGATCCTGGAGGAAGGCGGCGCCGTCCTCGTCCAGGGCTGAGCGGCCGGTCAGCACCAGCCGGGCGTGCCGCCGCTCGGCGAGGTGGCGGGCGACGATCCGGCCCAACCCGCCGAGGGCGCCGGTGACCAGGTACACGCCGCCTTCGCGCGGCTGCGGGCCGGCCGTTAGGGTGTGCTCGGTCAGTCCGAGCACCTCCCGGACGCCGTCGTCGTAGCGCACCTGCTCCGCGCCGGCGGCCGTGACGGTCAGCTCCGCGAGCACCCGGCGCGGCCGGTCCTCGATGGACGACTCCACGGTGCTGACCCGGTACGTGGGGTGCTCGGTGGCCACGACCCGGTGGAAGGAGCCCAGCGCCGCGTACGCCGGCACACCGGCCGGATGCGCGCACACGAGCCGGATCTCCGCGGTCGACGAGTGGTTTGCCAGGGCGGTGCAGAGCGCGAGCAGGGAGCCGAAGCCGAGCGCCATGTGCTCCTCGGTGGCCGCGGCGTCCGCTACCGGTGCGGCGTACGACCAGGCGTGGACGATGCCGCGCAGCTGGCCCGGTGCCGCCTCGTCGAGCAGGCGCCGGTAGTGCCCGTGGTCGGCAAGGTCGATCCGGTACGTGTCGCCGTCCACCCGTTCCCAGCCGTCTCCGGGCTGGACCGTCACGACGTGGATGCCGGGCCGGTCCCGGCGGATCTGGTCGCCCAGGTTCGCGTGGTCGAACACGAGCACGGTCCCACCGTCCATGGTGGTCGGTGTCTCGTCCGGCAGTGGCGTAGGTCGCCAGACGGGCCGCAGCACCACGGTGTCGTGGCGTGGGTTGTCCGGCTGACCGGCAGCCACGGGCCGTACGGCGAGTCCGGTGACACGGACGGCCACCGTGCCACTGTCGTCGGCGAGTGCGAGGTCGAACACGTCGGCTTGTCCGCCGGTGGAGCGCGCGGTCGCCAGAATCCAGCCGGTAGTGGGCAGCCTGGTGGCGGTGGTGGCCACCTCCTCGATGACGAACGGGACGCGTGCGGGCGCCGGTCCGTCCAGGCTGAAGCCGACGAGGGCCTGGAACGCGCCGTCCAGCAACGCCGGATGCACGTCGTACGGGGCGCTGCCGGACTTCTCGGAGAGCCGGAAGCGCGCCAGTACCCGGCTCTGGCCCGGCCGCACATGTTCGAGGACGCGGAGCGCCGGCCCGTACAGCAGACCGCTTTCGGCCAGCGCGCGGTAGCACCGCTCGGCCTCGACCGGCGCGCCGCAGGCTGCTGTCATCGCCTCGATGTCGAGCCGGTCCGGCGCGGGCACGGTGCCGGCGACCACTCGGCCCCGCGCGTACACCTTGCCGCCGTCCAGATCTGACAGCGTGTACGCGACGCCGGACTCCAGCCGGTGCAGCTCGACGGCGACCTCAAGGCGCGCGCCCGCCGGTACCTCGATCGGCGCCTCCAGTACCGTCTCCCGTACGCTCAACGGCCCGGTCAGCCCGGAGGCGCGGCCAGCGGCGAGCACCATCTCGACCGCGGCGGCGGCGGGCAGCAGGGCCCGGCCGCCGACGGTGTGGTCACGCACCAGCGGAGCCGATCCGTCGAACGACGTAACGAAGCGCTGCCGGTCGAAGGTGGACTCGTTGCGGTGCAGCAGCGGATGCGGCGAGGACAGCGGTGGCGCCGGCGCGTCCGCCGCGTCGATCAGTCGCGGCCAGTGCCGCTCGCGCAGGAACGGGTAGCCGGGCAGCGCTGTCCTGAGTGGACGTTCGCCGTCCGGTGTGGACCAGTCGATCTCGATGCCACGCACCCACAGCTCGCCGAGCTCGGCCAGGGCGCCGCGGGTGAGCAGGTCGGCGATCCGGGCCCGGTCCGCGTCCGCAGCCCGGGTCGCGCTGTCGACGCTGCCGAGGACAAGTCCGTCGCCGTGGGTGCCGGTGCCGGCGAACGCGCGCAGCCGGCGGCCGAGGTCGTCGGTGTCGGCGGCGACCAGCGCCAGCCGGTGTTCGAAGTGCTCCCGCCCGACCCGCAGCGTGTGGGCCGCCCTGGCGAGCCATTCCGCGGCGCTGGTGCCGGTGTGGCTGTCCGTTTCGGCGGCCAGGCTGGCGGCGACCGCGCGCAGCCGCTCGGGCGTCTGCGCGGAGAGCAGGATCAGCTGCGGGCCGGCTGCCGGTGTGGGCGCGGGCGCGGGCCGGAACTCGCGGACGACCACGTGGGCGTTGGCGCCCCCGGCGCCGAACGAGCTGAGCCCGGCGGTCCGCAGCCCGCCCTCCGGCGCCGCCCATTCCTCGGCCGAGCGCGGCACCCGCAGCCCGGCGGTGGCGAGGTCGAGGTGTGGGTTGGGCGGGTCGGCGTGCAGCGACGGGACGAGGGTGCGGTGCCGCATCTGTAGCACGATCTTCACGAGTCCGGCGATGCCGGCGGCGGCCTCCAGGTGGCCGACGTTCGACTTGACCGAGCCGATCGCACGCGCCGGTGCACCGGGCTCCCGTTCGCCGAGCGCCTGGGCAAGCGCGCGCACCTCGATCGGGTCGCCAAGCGCGGTGCCGGTGCCGTGCGCCTCGACGTACCCGATGTCGGCCGGGTCCACGCCCGCGTCGTCCAGCGCCGCCCGGATCAGCCGGGTCTGCTCGGCGGGGTTCGGCACGCTGTAGCCGTTGGTCCGTCCACCGTGGCCGATCGCGCTGCCCAGGATGACCGCGTGCACCCGATCCCCGGCCGCGATCGCGGCGGCCAGCGGCTTGAGCACGGCGACTCCGACTCCCTCGCCGGGCACGTACCCGTCGCCGCCGGCGCCGAAGCTTCGGCACCTGCCGTCGGTGGAGGCGAACCGGCCCTGGCTGAGGTCGACGTGCTTCGCGGGATGGATGGTGAGGTTCACACCGCCGACGACGGCCGTGGTGATGTCGCCCCGGCGCAGCGCCTCGCCGGCGAGGTGCAGTGCGGTCAGCGAGGAGGAACACATCGAGTCCAGCGCCAGGCTCGGCCCGCGGAAGTCGAAGTAGTGCGAGACCCGGTTGGCGATCGAGGCGTACGAGGAGCCGAGGTACAGCGCGTTTCCGTGCAGCGCCTGTTCGGCCTGGTACAGCTGGTACTGCGAGTACATGACGCCGACGTAGACGCCGACGGCGGTGCCGGACAGGCCGGCGCGGGTCAGGCCGGCGTCTTCGAGGGCGTGCCAGACCTCTTGCAGAAACAGGCGTTCCTGCGGGTCCATCCGCTCCGCCTCGCGCGGCGAGATGCTGAAGAAGGCGTTGTCGAAGGCGTCGACGTCGCGGATGAAGCCGCCCCACCTGCTGTAGGTCTTGCCCGGCGTACCGGGTGTCGGGTCGAAGTGGCGGTTGACGTCCCACCGGCCGGCGGGCACCTCGGTGATGCAGTCGCGCCCGGCGACGAGGTTGTCCCAGAACTCGTCGAGGTCGTCGGCGAGCGGGAAGCGACCACTGAGCCCGACGATCGCGATGGGCTCGCCGGTCCCCCGGGGTCCGTCCGGCGCCGCGGCGGCGGCCGGCGCGGCGACCTCGTGCGGTGCGCCGAAACGCTCGGCGAGCGCGTGACCGTGCCGCTCCAGCAGGTAGTCCGCGAGCGCGGCGAGCGTCTGGTACTCGAACAGCAGCGTGGCGGGCAGTTTGCCCAGGTCCCGCTCCAGGGCGCGGACCAGGTTGAGCGCCATCACCGAGTCGAAGCCGTGGCGGTCCAGCCGCTCCTCGGGCACGATCCGCTCCGCCGGTATCTTCGCCTCTTCCGAGACGAGCCCGGCCAGCCACGCCAGCACGAGGTCTCGCGGTGCCGACTCCGCGATCGGTGGCGTCAAGAGAAGCCGGGCGGCCTCCTCCACGTCGAGCTCACCGGACCTGACCCTGCTCAGGACGGCTCGGCGGCCGTGCGCGTCAGTTCGCAAGGGATGCCTCCATCGCCGTTTCCGCTTCGTCCTCGCTGATCTCACCGGTGCGCAGGCGGTGCAGCAACGCACGCACCTGGTCGGCCGGGGCCGGTTGGCCGCCGGCCGGTCGCTTGACGGTGAGGTGGTGCAGGGCGGCCAGCTCGTGACCGTCGTCGTCGAGAAGCCGTATGTCGAAGGCGCGCACCGCGTCCCCCGGCCGTGTCGGCGCCGCCGTCACGTACACGAGGCACTCCGCCGGCAGGGCTTGCGACTGTGTCACCGTCGAAACCGACATCGGGAGCTGGAGGTGGTCCGGGCCGTCGAAGGCGCCGAGTGTCTGGAGTGCACCGTCCAACAGGGACGGATGCAGGTCGAAGGCGTCCGGCTCGGTGTCGGTTGCCGCGGGTAGCCGCAGCCGGGCCAGCAGGACGCCGTCACCGACGCGGATCTCCTGGATGGAGGTGAGGGCCGGCCCGTGTGCCAGGCCGAGGGCGCGCAGCTTGCGGTAGTGGTCGGCCACCGGTACGGTCCGCGGGCAGGTCGCCGCGACCGCGCTCAGATCCACCCGTCCCGCGGTGCCGGCCTCGTCGGGCGGCAGCAGCCTTCCGCGTGCGTGCACCACGTCCGGAGCCGAGCGTAGGTCGAATCCGAGCCCACCGTCCTCGTCTCTGAAGTGGACGGTCACGTCGACGGGTGAACCGTTGACCTCCAGCGGGCGCAGCCACCGCAGGTCGCGTACCGGGCCGGCGGGCAGACCGGCGGCCTCGGCGGCGCGCCGGGCGAACTCGACGTACGCCACGCCGGGCAGTACCCGCCGGCCGTTCACCAGGTGGTCGCGCAGGTAGAACTCCCGCCCGGTCAGGGTGGTGCGCACGGACCCGCCGCCCGCCGGCTCGAACCGCACCGCGGGTGCGGTGCCTACCGGCTCGGCGCCGTCGGCGTAGACCGTGTCGACGTCGGCGAACCAGTACCGATGGCGGTCGAACGCATAGCCCGGCAACGGGATCCGCTCGCAGCTGGCACCGGCCCACCAGGACCGCCAGTCCACGTCCTCACCGGCCAGGTACCGACCGGCCAGGTCGCCGAGCGTCCCGGTCGCCGGCCCAGGGGTTGCCCGGTCGCGGATCTGGCGGGCCAGGTCGGCGTGGTCACGGGCCAGGAAGACCGCGCGCACCGGGCGGTGTTCCCGGAAGACCTGGAAGTTGTACGCGATCTGCGCGAGGGTGAAGGCCTCGCCCGGTCCGGCCAGCCAGGCGGCGAGCCGGTCCAGGCGGGTGCTCAGGGCGGTGTCGGTGTGCGCGGAGACCGGTACCGCGAACGGCGGCTGGGCCGGCGGCACCGCCGACGCCCGCGACGGCGGCTCCTCGAGCACCACGTGTGCGTTGGTGCCGCTGAAACCGAAACCGCTGACCGCCGCACGTCGGGGCCGCGCCGGGTCGGCCGTCCAGTCGCGCAGTTCGGTGTTGACGTAGAACGGCGAGCTGGCGAAGTCGATCAGCGGGTTGGGGTGTTCGAAGTGGAGCGATGGCGGGATCTGCCGGTGCCGGAAGGACAGCAGTACCTTGATGATCCCGGCTACACCCGCGGTGGCGGCGGTGTGCCCGATGTTGGTCTTGATGGACCCGATCGCGCAGAACCCGGTGCGGTCGGTATACGTACGGAAGGCATTGGTCAGCGCTTCGACCTCGATCGGGTCGCCCAGCGGGGTGCCGGTGCCGTGCGCCTCGACGTAGCCGATGGTCGCCGGGTCGATGCCGGCGCGCCGGTACGCGGCGAGCTCCACCTCGGTCTGGGCCAGTCCGCTCGGCGCGGTGATGCCGTTGGTCCGGCCGTCCTGGTTGATGGCGGTCGCCTTGATCACCCCGTGGATCTGGTCGCCGTCGCGCAGCGCCCGGTCCAGCGGCTTGAGCACCAGCACGCCGACGCCCTCGCCCGGCCCGAACCCGTTGGCCGAGGCGTCGAAGGTCTTGCACCGCCCCTCGGGCGAGAGCATGTTTCCGTTGCTGGCCACGACGAAGTAGTCCGGCGCGAGCGTGATGAAGGCGCCACCGGCCAGGGCCATCTCACTCTCTCCGGCGAGCAGGCTCTGGCACGCCAGGTGCAGCGCGACCAGCGAGGATGAGCAGGCGGTGTTCACCGCGATGCTGGGGCCCTTGAGGTTGAGGAAGTACGAGATGCGTGCCGCCAGGATGGACGCCTCGTTGCCCCAGAACGCCTGTGCCTGCTTGACCGCGCCGGCCTTGTTCATCCGGGTGAGGTACTCGCTGGCGCCGGCGCCGACGAAGACGCCGCAGGGCTTGCCGGCCAGCTTGTCTCCGGTGTAGCCGGCGTCCTCCAGCGCCCGCCACGCCTCCTCGAGGAAGACGCGCTGCTGCGGGTCGGTCTGCTCGGCCTCCTTGCCGGAGATGGTGAAGAACGGTGCGTCGAAGCGGTCCACGTCGTCGAGGAACCCGCCCCAGCGGCAGTAGGTGGTGTCCAGGTTGGTCGGGTCGGGGTCGTAGAAACGGGCGTTGGACCACCGGCCCGCCGGGATCTCCCGGATCGCGCTGACCCCGGCGGCCAGATTGGCCCACAGCTCGTCGACGTCGCGCGCGCCGGGCAGCCGAGCGGCCATCCCGATGACCGCGATGTCCGTGGCACGCGGCGGCGTCTCGCGCGGCGGCGCCACGACCCGGGCCGGTTCCGTCGCGGCCGGCGCCGGATCGGGTGCCATCACCACGATCCGCCCGACGGTCGCGCGGTCCTCCTTCAGCGCGTACGCGTCGAGGATCCGGTCGAACGGCAGCACATGGCTGACGAGCGGCTTCACCTTCCCCGACGCCAGGTGGTCCGCCATGGTGCGCAGGTACTCGGTGCGCCGCTCCGGATGCGCCAGGAAGTACTTCTTCGCGTTGAGGCTGTAGAACCGCTGGTTGTCCACCAGCCGCGACAGGTCCAGCGGCCCCGAGGACTGTAGGCCGAAGACCGCGATCTCCACGTACCGGCCCTCCGGGGCCAGCACGCTGAGCCCTTGCTGGATGGCCCGGCCGCCGAGCGTGTTGACGACCACGTCGACGCCACGCCCGCCGGTGCGTGCCAGTACCTCCGCGACCACGTCGGCCCGTCCGTGGTCGATGGCGTCCGGCACGCCGATCCCGGCCAGGAAGTCCACCTTCGCCGCCGAGCCGGCGGTCGCCACGATCTCGGCGCCGGCGAGCTGGGCGAGCTGCACAGCGATCAGCGTGTTGGTGCCGGTGGCCGCCGGTATCAGCACCCGCTCGCCAGGGCGCACCTGCGCCCATTCGAAGGCGAGGTACATGGCGAGGAACGCGGCCGGGAACCCGCAGGCTTCCTCGTGCGAGACGTTCGGCGGTTTGGGTACCGCGAAGTTCTCGTCGGTGAGCACGACCGAGGCCTGGCCGCCCATCTCCGGGCGGGTCAGCGCGATCACCTCGTCGCCCGGGCGGAGCGTGGTCACTCCGGGGCCGACTCGGCGGACTACCCCGGACACCTCGACGCCCGGGGTGAACGGGTAGTCCGGCATGATCGGGTACAGGCCCTTGGCCAGCAGCAGATCCGAGAAGTTGATCGGGAACGCCTTGACCTGGATCTCGACCTCGCCGGGTCCGGGAGCGGCCGGCTCGATCGGCGCGATGCTGAGCTCGCGCGGGCTGCCGGGCCGGGTGAACCGCACGGCCTGGAACCCGGCCGGCGCGACCAGGGCGGGTACGGCGGCCGTAGGCATCGGCGCCGGCGGGGCCGGTGAGGAAGGCGGCACCGGCGAGGTGGAAGGCGCCACGGGCGGGGCGGAAGGCGGCACGGGCGAGGCGGCGGCCGCGCACGCCGCGACCTGCTCGCCGTGCCGATCGAGGACGAACGCGGTCAGGTCGGCCACCGTCGGATGGTCGAAGATGACGATCGTCTTGAGCGTGATGCCCAGTGCGGTGTTGAGCCGGTTGATCAATTCCACACCGACGATCGAGTCGACGCCCAGCGAGGCCAGCGACTCGTCCGGCGTCACCTCGGCGACCGCCATGTTGAGGGTCTGCGCGGTCAGTTCGGAGATCAGCCGGCGCAGCCACCGCTCCGGCGGCTCGCCACCGGCGCCTGTGGCGGCCGGCGGCTGCGGCGGGGCGGCTGGCGCGTGCGCCACGATGACCCGCTGGGACAGGTCCGCCGGCACGGTGGCGCTGCCCAGTGCCCGCACGGCGTGAAACCCGGCGTGTTCCAAGCTGCGCCTCCACATGGGAACGTCGAGAAGGGGCGCGGACTCCAGCCGGATGGCCTCGTCCGCGAAGTGCCACCAGCCATCTAGCAGCCCGAAGGTGACCGTGTGGAAAGCCTGCACCTGAGTGACCTCGGTCAGCACCAGGCGACCACCAGGGGCGAGCAGCTCGCGGGCGTGGGCGAGGGCGGCGCCCACGTCGGTGACCGCGTGCATGACGTTGCCGGCCAGCACGATGTCGTAGCCGCCCGGCCCCCAGCTCTGCGCGGCGGGCGGCCGGGCGATGTCCAGCCGGCCGACGGTGACCGGCACCGGCCCGCCGCCGGCGAAGGTGCGCTGGGCCTGGCGTAGGAAGGCGTCGGAGACGTCGGTGAACGTGTAGCTGACCCGGGTTCCGACGGCACGCAGCGCGTCCAGTACCACCTCTGTGGTGCTGCCAGTGCCGGCGCCGATCTCCAGCACCCGTACCTCGGCGGCCGGGTGTTGCCGCACCGCCTCGGCTACCTGCTCGGCCACGATCCGGTTGCAGTACCCGGCCAGCCGCTCGCCCCGGTACACGCGGGCCAGCAGTTCGGTGGATCCGCCCGGAAACAGCACCTCGGTCGCGGACACACTGCCGCGCAGCACCTCGGGCAGCCCGGCGAGGCACGCATCGACGAGTTCCAGCCGGGCGGCCAGGTCGGGGAACCGGGCGCGCAGCGCGGCGCCGTCGGTCACCGCGGCGGCCGGGTCGAGCAGCACGTAGCGCCCGGCCCGGTGGGCGATCAGCCCGTGCCGGACGAGGATGGCGGTGAGCGCGTCGACCAGCCGCCGGTACCTGGGCAGCGCGCCCAGGTCGGCGTGCGGATCGGCGTGCTCGGCGTCCGGGCGCGGGAAGAGTCCGGCACGGCGCAGGGATCGCAGGAGGGCGCGGGCGGTGTAGTCCTCGCCGGCCGCTCGCTCGTCCTCGTCGGCGCCCGTAACCGGCAACGGCGCCGCGTCGGGTACCGGCGGGCGGGGCTGCGCCGGGTCAGGCTGCCGGACCCCGATGGCGGCCAGCACCTCGGGCTCGGCGGGAATCGCCACGACCTGCGACTCGTCGCAGGCGAGTACCCGCTCGAGCGCGTCCATGCCCTCGGCCGTACCGATCGGGTGGAAGCCGCGTGCGGTGATGCCGCGCCGGTAGCTCTCCGAGGCGACCCGGCCCACCGCACCCCAGTAGCCCCAGTTGACCACCCTCACCGGGTAGGCGCCCCGGCCGGCCAGCCGGCGGGCGTGCGCGTCCTGCGCGGTCGAGGCGGCGGCGTAGTTGGCCTGCCCGGCGGCGCCGGTGAAGGACTGCACCGACGACATGTGCAGTAGGAAGTCCAAGCGGTCCCCGCGCAACAGCTCGCCGAGCACCTCGGTGCCGCGTGCCTTGGGCGCGAGCGCCGCCTCGAACGCGGCGGCGTCCATCCGCTCCAGAATCCCGTCGCGCAGCACCATCGCGGCATGCACGACACCGTGGATGCGACCGAACCGCTCCCGCGCCTCGGCGAGGACGGCCGCGAGCCGCATCTCGTCGGTGACGTCGGCGTCGCGGTACATCGCCTCGCCGCCCAGCCGTGCCAGCGTGGCGAGTTCGGCTTCGATCTCCGCGTCCGCCGGCCGCCGCCCCACCAGGACCAGCCGGGCCCGCCGGGTAGTGGCGAGGTGTCGGGCGAGCGCACGGCCGATGCCACCGGCACCGCCCACGAGCACGTACGTGCCGCGCTCGCGGAACACCGGACGGGCCGGCGCCGGCAGCGCGACGGGTCGCAGCCGCCTCACGTACCGGTGGCCGTCGACGAGCGCGACCTCGTCGTTCCCGTCGAGTGGCGCGGCGAGCACGGCACGCACCAGCGCGGCACGATCCGGATCGGCGAGAACGCCGCCCACCGGTAGGCCGATGTCCAGGCAGCTCGTGGCGATGCGCGGGTACTCCTTGCCGAAGGTCTTGACGAAGCCGACGAGCGCGCCCGCGGCGGCGTTCGTGGTGCGCCGGCCGGCCGCGTCGTGCACGCCGTTGACCAGCACCCGCAGGGTTTCGACGTCCTGGATCCGGTCGGCCTCGGCCAGCGCCTTCACCAGACCGAAGAGTGCCGGCGCCGGCTCGGACGAATCGCTCGCCGACTCGCGTAGCCCGCCGAGGAACCACACATGCCGGATCGGGCCCAGCTCGCGCAGCTGGCCGGCGAGCGCCACACCGCCGGCGGAGGCGTCCATCCGGAGCGTGCGCACCTGCCCGCCCGACCAGGCGGCGGCGAGGTCGCCGGCCAACCCGAAGCCGCCAGCCGGATGCACCACGAGACAGCTGCCATGCCCGGCCGGCGGCGTGGCGGCCGGTGCCGGCAGCCGCTCCCAGTACGGCGCGTAGAAGAACGGCTCGGCCGCCTCGCGGGCCGCCACCTCGCGCACTGAAAGCTCGCGCAGCGCGACGAGCACCCGGCCGGCGTCGTCGAGCAGGTCCACGTCGTACCCGTCGCCGCCGCGCGCCCGCACGTGGATGTGGCAGGCCGCGCCGAGCGGACCGTACTGCCGCATCTCCTCCAGCGCGAACGGCAGCCGAGCCAGGGCGGGCCCGTCCGGGTCGAGCGCGGCGACCGCCTGGAGGGCCGCGTCCATCAGCGTGGGATGCAACGGCCGGGCCGGGTCCGCCGCGGCCATCCGCGCGCTGGCGACGACCTCGCCGTCGCCCACCCGTACGTCCCGCAGGCCACGGAAGAACGGGCCGTAGTCGATGCCCTGGCTCTGGAAGCGCGCGTACAGCTCGTCGGTGTCCAACACCCGCGGGCACCGGTCGCGCAGCTGGGCCGGCGAGCGCGGTGGCACCGGCCGCTGCGCCGCGGCCGGCACGTCCCAGGCTCCCTGGGAGAAGGTGACCGGCTCGGCGCCGTCGAGCGCCCGCACCTGATACTCGACACCGGTTTCGGTGCGGACCAGGCGCACCTGGACGTCCAGGCCGGCCTCGGGTACCGCCAGCGGGCGCAGCCACACCACGCGGGTCAGCCGAGTGGCCTCCGGTACCACCCGCGCCACGGCCGCCTGGACGATCTCGAGGTGGCCGACGCCGGGCAGGACCGCCGCGCCGCGCACCCGGTGCTCGCGTACCACCGGGTCGGTGGCGGCGAGCCGGGTCCGGTACACCAGCCCGGTGGACAGGTCGCCGGTCGGCTGGTCGAACGTGATCCAGGATGCTGACGGCGGTGGCGCGCTCTGCTCCCGTACGGGTGCCGCGATCCAGTGCCGCACCCGCGCGAACGGGTAGGTCGGCAACGACACCCGCCGCGGCCGGTCCCCGCCGTAACCGCTCGTCCAGTCGACCTCGCCGCCGGCCGCCCAGTGCCGGGCCAGCTCCGGCAGGTCCGCCGCCGGGGTGGCGGGTGTACCGCGCAGCGCCGGGTCGGCCGGTCCGATGTATCCGCGCGCCGGCAGGTCGCCCGTCTCCGCGAAGCGGCGCAGCGCGGCGGCCGCGACGTGCGCGGAGTCCACCACCAGGGCGAGGCGATGCGCCATCGGCTCCCGCCCGACCTGCAACGTGTAGGCGATGTCGCGCAGCGATCCGGTCGCGGTGGCTGCCGGCCGCCACGTCCCGATCCGCGCCGCGACGCCGTCCAGGGTGTCGGTCGGCAGGACCGCTACGCCGGCCGCCGCCGGGTACCGATCGGTGATCCAGTCGTGGAGCTGGCGCAGCCGTGCCAGGCCGAAGCCGAGGTCCTCCAACGTCTCGCCGGTCGGTAGGTCCGCCGCGGGCATGTCCAGGAGGCCGGCCGCGACGTCGGACAGCTCAGCCTCGACACCGGCGCCGGCCCGGCCGGGTTGGTGCTCCAGGTGCGCGGCCAGCTCGAGAGCGCGCTCGGCGAGCTGCTCGGGAGTACGCGCGGAGAGCACCAGCACGTGTGCGGCCGGCTCCGGCGCGGCGGCGGGAGTGGTCGGGATGTGCTCCTCGATGAGCAGGTGGCCGTTGATCCCGCCGAACCCGAACGAGCTGACGCCGGCGCGGCGGGGCAGCTCGGCCCCGGTCCGCACGTCACCAAGCCGGGGCCACGCCTCGGTGGTGCGGGCGATGCGAAGCGGGCTGCCGTCCAGCTGGATGTGCGGGTTCACGTCGACGATGTGGAGGTTTCCGGGAATCCGGCCGTGGCGCATCGCGAGGATCACCTTGAACACGCCGGCCATGCCAGCGGCGGCCTCCAGGTGCCCGATGTTGGACTTGACCGAGCCGATCAGCGTTTCCGCAGCGATAGGTTCGGGCTTTCCGGCCCGGCGGCGCAGCTCGCGGAAAGCCTTCTTCAACCCGTTGACCTCGATGGGGTCGCCGAGCGCGGTGCCGGTGCCGTGCATCTCCATGTAGCCGACGGTCTCCGGGTCGACGCCTGCTTCTTCGAAGGCGCTGACGATGAGCTCGGCCTGGGCGTTCGGGTTCGGGGTGGTCAGCGTGTTGACCTTGCCGCCGTGGTTGACCGCGCTGCCGCGGATCACCGCGTGAATGTGGTCGCCGTCGGCCAGCGCGCGGGACAGCGGTTTGAGCAGCAGGGCGCCGGCGCCCTCACCGCGCACGTACCCATCGGCGCCCGCGTCGAAGGTGCGGCAACGGCCGGTCGGGCTGAGCATCCCGGCACGGGAGAACGAGATGTAGATCATCGGAGAGATCAGCAGGTTGATCCCGCCCGCGATGGCGACGTCCGAGCTGCCCGCCCAGATGGACTCGATAGCCGAGCGGATGGCCACCAGGGAGCTGGAGCAGGCTGCGTCGATCGGCACGCTCGGACCCCGGAGACCCAGCAGGTACGAGATCCGGTTGGCGAGGATCGAGTGGAAGTAGCCGGTGGTGGTGTACGCCTCCACCGGGAGACCGGCCTCGCGCTGCAAGTCGTAGTAGTCGTGGCTGGCGACGCCCACGAACAGCCCGGTGCGGCCCTTGCCGAGGTCCGACGGCGCATAACCGGCCTCCTCGATCGTGCGGTAGACGGTTTGCAGGAACAGCCGCTGCTGCGGGTCCATCAGGTCGGCCTCGCGCGGCGAGATGCCGAAGAAGCGGGCGTCGAACGTGTCCACCTCGGACAAGAACGCGCCCCACTTGCTATTGGTCTTGTCCGGCGTGCCGGCGGTCGCGCTGTAGTAGTCGCGCCAGTCCCACCGGTCCGGCGGTACGTCGGTCACCAGGTCGTCGCCGCGGTCGAGGTGCGACCAGAACTCGGCCAGGTCGCGGGATCCGGGCATCAGGCCGTACATGCCGACGATGGCGATCGGCTCGCGCACCGGAGCCGCCGAGACGGGGCTTGCCGGGGGTGCTTCAGGCGCCGGCGTGGTGACCTGGGCGGCCAGCTGGGCCGGGTACCGGTCCAGCAGGTGCGCGGCGAGGTCGGCGACGGTGGTGTACTCGAAGAACGTGGCCGGTGTGAGGTCGAGGTCCAGCGCCTTGTTGACCTCGTTCGCCAGCCGGTTGAAGGCGAGCGAGTCGAAGCCGTAGCTCCCGATGGGTTCGGCCGGGTCGACCCGTGCCGGATCCAGCTTCACGATCTCCGCGACGATGCGTGTGATCAGCCCTTCAAGCTCCGGTACCCCGGTGGCGGCCGCTTGCGGCGGCGGCGCGGTCTTCCCGGCCAACTCAGCGGTGAGCCGGCTGCCGTCGCCGGCGATGTATGCGACCTGGCCGGTGACGTTGTCGAGGATGGTGGCGAGCGCGCTGAGGCCCTCCACGGTTTCCAGTGGGCGCATCCCGAACTGCCGCCACATCGACTCCCGCACCTCGTCGTCGACGGCCATCCCGCCGCCCATCCACAGTGGCCAGTCGATGGAGATGCTCCGGCCGGGGCGGGCTCCGGTGGCCCGCTGCCGTTCCCGCCAGCCGGCGAAGGCGTCCAGGAAGCTGTTGGCGTAGGCGTATCCGGCCTGCGCCACGCTGCCGATCGGGCCGGCGAGCGAGGCGAACAGGCAGAAGAAGTCGAGTGGTTCGCGCTGGGTCGCCGCGTCGAGGTGCATGGTGCCGGCGACCTTGGGGGCGAGCACGTCCGCGACCTGGCCGGCGTCCAGATTCACCAGGTACTCGTCGCGCAGTACGCCCGCCGCGTGGAACACGCCGTGCAGCTCGCCGTACGCCGCGCGGGCCGCCCGTACCACCGCCTCGCATCCCTGCGCTGTGGACACGTCGGCGGGCAGGTACCGGCCGTCGCCGCCCGCCTCGCGCACGCTGGCCAGCACCGCCTCTGCGGCTGGTCCCAGCGGTGAGCGACCGGTGAGCACCACGCGCGCCGAAGCGGTCTCGGCCAGCCACCGGGCCACCAGCGCGCCGAGCCCGCCGGCTCCGCCGGTCACCAGGTAGGTGCCGCCGGTACGCAGCGCGCCGGGGCGGGCCGCGGTAGGCGGCGACAGGCGCGTCCAGCGGTGGGCCTCGCGTCCGCCGGGCCGGTACCGCACGTGTTCGGGTGCGCCCGGCAAGTCGGCCAGTTCGCCGGCCAGCCGGTCGGCGGCCGGGCCGCGGCCTTCGACGAGCTCCGCGAACTCGCCCTCGGGAAGTTCGACCAGACGGTGCGCCAGCCGGGGGCTCTCCCGCCGGGCGGTGCGCAGGAAGCCGCCGAGCGCCTCGTATCCGGGCGTACCCGCCGCCGTCGCGGGGTACGCGCCGAGCAGGTGCACGGGCTCCCTGCCGCCCGCCCGCAGCAGCGCGGCCACCAAGTGGAACAGCGGCATGAACCCGTCGTCGACCTGCCGGGCGGCGCCCGAGGCCGTTCCGGTGAACATCGTGCGCGGCCAGGCGTACACCACGCGGCGGACATCGCCGCCCGCCGGCAGGGCGGCGACCGCCGCCGCCACGTCGGCGCCGGGCGTCACCACCCGCACCGCTCCTGCACCGGAGCGTTCCAGCGCCGCGACGAGCAGGTCCCCGGCGGCCGCCGACGGCGCCAGGACGAGGGTTGGCATGGCTCCGGCGGCGGGGGGAGCCGCCGGAGCCGCCACGGCAGCCGCACGGGGAGCGGCTACCCAGTCGGGTCGCAGGAAGGTGCCAGCACTCGCCGGCTGCTCGGGCCCGCCGGTGTTCCAGCGTCGCAGCCAGAAGTCCCGGATACGCACGACCACGTCGCCGGCCGGGTCGGTGACGTCGATGTCGACCTTCTTGCCGGTGTCGCTGGACGCGCGGACGACGACGTGCGCGAAGCCGTGTCGCGGGGTCGGGCCGAAGACCTCGACCGAGCCCATCGTGAACGGCAGGTGCAGGTGGTCCAGGCCGCCGTGCTGGCCTAGCAGCCAGAGCGCGCCCTGAAGCGCCGAGTCCAAGGTGGAGGGATGCAGCGTGAACCGGGCGGCGCCGTCCGCGACCCGGTCGGGCAGCCGGTACTCCGACAGCAGCTCCCCGTCCCCCCAGTGCAGCTCCCGCACCCCTTGGTATGCCGGGCCCAGCTGAAGGCCCAGGCGGTGCAGCCAGGGGTAGTAGTCGCCGCCGGGCATGCTCTGTGTGCAACGGCCGCGGATGCGGGCGAGGTCCAGCCGCTCGGGCGTGCCGGCGTCGCCGGCGTTGTCGGTCCGGCCCTGGCCATGCACGACCCGCTCGCCGGCTGCGCCGTCGCTGTAGACCACGTAGCGGGCGCCGCGCTGATCGGCGGTCAGTTCGACGTGGACGGTTCGAGGTTCGGAGACGGTGATCGGGTGTGCCCAGACGTTGCCGGAGAGGCGGCGCGCCGAGTACCCGGCGGCGGAGGCGGCCTCGCGGGCCATCTCGAGGTAGCCCACCGCGGGGAAGATGCGCTCGCCGTGCACGCGGTGGTCGTCGAGGAAGAACTCGTCGCCGGTGAAGTGGGTAGATCCGGAGCCGGTGAGGAAGGGGTGCGGTTCGCCGGACTCGACCTCGGGGATCCAGTACCGCTCCTGGGCGAACGGGTAACCGGGCAGGGCGACCGGTCGCAGCGGGCGCGGATACCGCTCGTCCCACCGCACCTCGGCGCCGGAGACCCACCGCTGGGCGAGCTGCCCCAGTTCACCGTCGGGTCGCGTGGGTCCTGAGCGCCCGGCACGTGACCAGTGCGGCACCTCCGGTGCCCGGTGCGCGGCCAGCGCGTCCAGCGCATCGACCAGCTCGTCCACTGTGGACACGAGCAGGGCGGCGCGTTCGGCCAGCGGCTCACGGCGTACCTGCAACTGGTACGCCACCTCGGCGAGGCTGACCTGCTCGTCCTGCTCCTGGATGCTCCGGGCCAGGTTCGCGCAGTGCGCGCGCAGCCGGTCGCCGTTCTTCGCCGATACCACGACCAGGTGCTCGCCGGGGGTCGCGTCGGGTACGGGCTGCGGTCCGAGGTACTCCTCGACCACCACGTGGGCGTTAGCGCCGCCCGCGCCGAACGCGCTGATCCCGGCGCGCAGCGGCAGTTCGGTGCCGTCCGGTGAGCGGTGACGCACCCAAGGCTCCAGCGTGCGCTGAACCCGTAGTGGGGTGGCGGCGAAGTCGATGCTCGGGTTGGCCGGTTCGGCGTGCAGCGACGGCACGAGCTGCCGGTGCCGCATCTGCAACAACACCTTCGTCAGCCCGGCCAGGCCGGCGGCGGCTTCCAGGTGGCCGATGTTGGTCTTCACGGAGCCGATCGCGCAGGTCTCCCGCTGGCCCAACTGGTCGAACGCCTTGCCCAGCCCGGCGATCTCGATCGGGTCGCCGAGCGACGTGCCGGTGCCGTGCGCCTCCAGGTAGCCGATCGCAGCGCCGTCCAGCCCGGCGGCACTGATCGCGCGGACGACGAGATCGGCCTGGGCGTTGGGGTTGGGAACGGTGAACCCGCTGGTCCGGCCGCCGTGGTTGACGGCGGTGCCGCGAATGACCGCGAGGACCCGGTCGCCGTCCCGCACCGCGTCGGACAGCGGCTTGAGCACGACCGCGCCGACGCCTTCGCCGGGTACGAAGCCGTCCGCCCGCGCGCCGAACGTGTGGCAGCGCCCGGTGTGCGAGACCATCTGCATCTGGCAGAGCCAGTCGTACTTGCTCGGGTGCAGGTACAGGTTGACCGCGCCGACCAGCGCCATGCGGCACTCCCCCGCGGCCAGGCTCTCGCACGCGAGGTGCAGTGCGGTGAGCGAGGACGCGCACGCGGTGTCGACCGGCATGCTCGGACCGTGCAAGTCGAGGCAGTAGGAGACCCGGTTGGGGATGGACCACAGCGTGGAGGTGGGTGTCACCATATTGCCCAGGCGCCACTGCTCCGGCCCCCACAACAGGTACGACTGGGTGGTCACGCCGACGAACACGCCGACCGCGCGCTCCCCGGCGGCGTCCGGGCTGCCGAGCCGGTAGGGCGGATAGCCCGAGTCCTCGAAGGCGTTCCACGCCGTCTGCAAGAACAGGCGCTCCTGCGGGTCGATCAGCTCCGCGTCGCGGGGCGAGATGTTGAAGAACAGCGGGTCGAACATGTCGACGCCGTCCAGGAAGCCGCCCCACTTGCAGTACGTCCCGTCCTCCCGGTCTTCGGTGAACCGCTCGCGGAAGTCCCACCGGGAGGCCGGAATCTCGGTCACGCAGTCGCGGCCCGCGACCAGGTTGCGCCAGAACGCGTCGATGTCCGGCGCCTGCGGATACCGACCCGAGACGCCGATGATGGCTATCGGTGCCCGCTCACCAACCGCTGGCGGCGGCGCGGCGGCCGGCTCGACCGGTCGCCGCGGTGCCGGTCCGGGACGATCCGCCGCGGACGTGGTGTCCGCGCGCGGCGCGGTGGCGACGTCCGGGAAGTGGCTCGCGAGTACCGCGGCGACCTGGGCCAGGGTGCGGCATTCGAACAGCAGCGTGTGCGGAATCGCGCCCAGGTCGCGCTCCACCCGGGTGTTGAAGTTGCGCACCAGGATCGAGTCGACGCCGTAGCTGTCCAGCCCACGCCCAGGGTCGATGTCGTGCTCCGGCACGTCCAGCAGATCCGAGAACAGCGACGTGATGTATTGGGAGGCCCACGGCACGTCGGGCTTGTCACCGGCCGCGGACGGCTGCGCGGGTGCGGGCGCGCCGGCCCCGCCGTGACATAGCGGCAGCACCCGCTCCGAGTCGCCGAAGACGAACAGCCGGCGGGCGGAGGCGCCGCGCAGCGCGGAGTCCAGGGCGGCGAGGCCGACCGGCACCGGCATCGGCGCGAAGCCGTTCTCGACGCAGAACACGGCGCCGGCTCCGTCCGGCACCGTCATGCCGCCCGCGTCCCACCACGGCCATCCGATCGCCACGGTGCGCCCCCGGCAGGTGCCCGCCGCGCGCCGGCTCTCCCGATCGACGGCGAAAGTCTCCATGAGGGCGTTGGCAACCGCGTAGTCCGCCTGGCCGGGGTTTCCGGTGACGGCGGCCAGCGACGAGAACAGCGCGAAGAAGTCGAGTGGTTCGTCGGCCAGGGCCACGTCCAGGTTCGCCGCGCCGCGCACCTTCGGAGCCAGAACCGCGCGCAGGTCGGCGACGGACTTGTTCACCAGGTACCGGTCACGCAGTACGCCGGCCGCGTGCACCACGCCGTTGACCGGACCGAACCGGTGCCGTACGTCCGCCACGAGCCTGCGGGTGGACTCCAGGTCGGACACGTCAGCCGGGAAGTACGCGATCCGGTCGCCGGCGGCCTCGGCCACGGTCGCAAGGTCGCGGGCGAGTTCGGTGTTCATCAGGCTGCGGCCGGCCAGCGCCACCCGGACCCCGGGCACCGACAGCAGGTGGGCCGCGACCGCCTGGCCCAGGCCGCCCCGGCCGCCGGTGACCAGGTAGACGCCGCCCGGCCGGACCACGGAATCCGGCGCGGTCGTAGGCGGTTCGGGCTCCCGAGCGGTGAAGCGCCGGGCGTACCGGACATCGCCGCTGTAGCGGACCGGGTCGTCGCCGGCGACGCCGAACTCCTCGGCGATCCGGCGCCAGGTCTCCGCTGCCGCGTGTGCGCTGTCCACTGTGATCGGTCGTAGCCGCACCGAACCGCTCTCCCAGCGCACGCAGCGGCCGAGGGCCGCCGCCGCGTCGGGTTCCGGCGCGCCGGGTACGGCCACGTCGAGGATGAGGGTCGGTGTCCCGTCGCGGCGCCGGAGCAGTCGTTGCGCGAGCAGAAACGGCACCAGCGCGCTGTCCTCGACCCGCCGGGCCAGGTCGGTGCCGTCCGGCCCGGCCAGCCGCACCACGTAGCCGGGTCGCAGACCCTGCTCGGCGAGCTCCGCGAACAGCCGGTCCCAGTCGTCCTCCTCGGCACGGACCGTCCACACCTCCACGGCCTCGTGGCTGTACCGCGTACCGATGCCGGCGAAGGCGATGCGGTACCCGGGCAGCGCGGCGGCCGCCGCGGCACGGACGTCGTCGAGCAGCACAGCAGGTGCCACCACCAGGGCCGTCTTGTCCCGCACCGGGTTCGCGGAGCCGTCGTCGGGTACCCAACCGGCCTCCAGCTCGACCAGCCGCACGTCGGGCCCGTGCGGTTGGTCCGCCGGTGCGGCCGGCGCCTGCCGGTGCACGGTCCGCACGTACTCGGTGGTCGGCAGCGGCAGCTTGCGCGCACCACGGCCGGCGTAGAACCGGAGCCAGTCGACGTCCACGCCGCGCCGCCACAGCGCGATCAGCGGCGTCGCGAGCTGGTTGGCCAGCGCCCGCGGATCGGCGATCGCTACGTGGTCGCTGCGTTCCGGGATGCCGGGCACCGTGCCGACGGAGACGGTCGCCGCCGCGTCCTCGGAGGTGCCGGCATCACCGGCAGCGGCGTCCCGCATCCACGCCGCGGCCGTGTCGAGTCCGGCGGGCATCCGCGCCCGGCCGCGCAGCACGGGGTACCGGCTGTCCCCGGAAATCACGAGTCCGGCAGCACCGCGCTGCACCTGGTCCACGGTGGCGGCCCGCTCCGCCGACTCGCCGCTCAGCAGGCCGAGCAGCCCGTCCGGCGACACCAGGCCGTCGGCGAGCAGGTCCAGCAACTCGGTGACCCGGGCGTCCGGCACCAGCCGGTCCAGCGACAGCTTCCACTCCCGGTTGAGTTGGTCGAACGCGTTCTCCAGAGCGAGGACGCGGACCAGGACGGCACGAGGGTCGGCGCCGGCGCCCACCGCGAGGCCGGCCTCGTCGGTCGGGACGCGCCAGTTGCCCAGCCCGCGCAGGCCGAGCACCCTGTTCCACTCGTCGACCGCGCGGCGCAGCACCCGCTGGCCGCCGATGATCGGGGCGGCCCGGGCGCCAACCGCGGCGGCCACTTCCGGCTCCACCGTGAGCCCGTCCAGCAGATCGCTGAAGTAGCCGCCGAAGACCAGGTACGGGTAGGCGGTCCGGCCGGTGGCGGCGTGCATCAGCGGCACGTCCGGGGCGCGCAGCGCGACGTCCGCGGAACCGCCCCGGGCGATCGGCAGCGCCGCCGGCCAGTCGAGCGCGCCGGTGGCGGCGAGCGCGGCCAGCACGCCGGCCCCGTGCCCGGTCACCGTCGCTGGCCGGAATCCCAGCTGTCGCAGCACCCGCACCACCAGGTAGGTGAGCAGGAAACGCTCCTCCGGCCCATCGCCGCCGCGGCGCAGCCCGGCAAGCTCCGCGCCGGCCTCGGGCGCCTCGGCCGCCATCGCGGCGAGGACGTCCGCGACGGGCGGCGCGTCGAGGAGGGCGCGCAGCTGCCCGAGCGGTGGCATGGTCAGCTCGCCCACCCGTAGCGCCCAGTCCCGTGCGGGCTCTGCGGTGGTCGGGGACGGCGGATCGGCCAGGAGGGACACAATGTCGTCTACAGTGGACACGAGGCCGCCGGTGCGCACGGCGAAGTGCTCGCGGCCAGTGGCCAGGGTGGCGCAGATGTCGGTGACCTGGCCGCGGATCCAGCCGTCTCCGGTCAGGCCGGCCCGCCAGCGGTCCAGCAGCAGCTCCAGCGAACGGGCGGACGGCGCGGAGAGCAGGAACGGCTGGGCGGTGCCCGCCGTGGGGTCGGCGCCGCTGTCCGGTGCCGGGCGGTACTCCTCGACGCACAGGTGCGCGTTGACGCCGCCGCCGCCGAACGAGCTCACTCCCGCGCGCAGCGGCCGATCGCCGGCCGGTTCCCACGTGCTCTCCTCGCGGGCCAGGCGGAGCACGCCGTCGTCCACTTTGATCAGTGGGTTGACCGTGCGCAGGTGGATGCTCGGCGGGACCCGCCGGTGCGCCATCATCATCAGCACCTTGACCAGCCCGGCGACCCCGGCTGCCGCCTCCAGGTGTCCGATGTTGGGCTTGACCGAGCCGATCCAGCAGCCGCCGTCCTCGCGCGGCACGGCGGACATCACCTTGTGCAGCGCCTCGACCTCGATGGGGTCGCCGAGCGGCGTGCCGGTGCCGTGCGCCTCCACATAGGAGACCGTGGACTGGTCGAAGCCGGCACGCTCCAGGGCCGCGGTGATGACGTCGCGCTGCGCCGCCACCGAGGGGGCGGTGATGGTACGACCGGCGCCGTTGTGGTTGACGGCACTGCCCATCAGCACCCCGTAGACGTGGTCGCGGTCGCGCACCGCGTCGTCCAGCCGGCGCAGCATCACCATCCCGACCCCGTCGCCCGGGACGAAGCCGTCGGCGTCCTTGTCGAAGGTCCGGCACAGCCCGGACGGGCTGAGCATCCGCGCCTTGGAGTACGAGATGTACTTCCACGGATGGAGGTTGAGCAGCACGCCGCCGGCGAGGACGAAGTCGGCGTCGCCGTCCAGCAGCGCGCGCATGCCGAGGTGGATCGCGACCGCGGACGAGGCGCAGGCCGCGTCGATGGCCATGCTGTGACCGCGCAGGCCGAACGCGTGCGATACCCGGTTGGCGAGCATGTAGTCGGAGCCGCCGAACGTGGTGTGTGCCTCCACGGTGGTGCCGGGCTCGGTACCCTGCTGAAGGTGGTCGCGCGAGGCGACGCCGACGAAGACCAGGGTGCGAGACTGCTGGAGCGCGCGCAGCGGCGTGGCGGAGTCTTCGATGCAGTGCCAGGTCTCCTCCAGCAGCAGCCGTTGCTGGGGGTCCATCAGCTTGGCCGTCTTGGGTGAGACCCGGAAGAAGCTGTCGTCGAAGCCGTACGGGTCGGCGATCTGGCCGCACCACTTGCTGACGGTCTTGTTCGGTATCGAGATGTCCGGCGAGTAGAACTCGGCCGGGTTCCACCGCTGCCGGTCGACCTCGCGGATCGAGCTGACTCCCCGGCGCAGGTTGTCGAAGAACTCGCGGTGGTCGCGGGCGCCGGGCGCGCGGCAGCCGATGCCGGTCACCGCCACCGCGGTCTGCTCCATCATCGGCCCTCCGCATTCACCAGCTGCTCGAGCCGCTCCTCCAGGCAGGCCGCGGTCTCGCGCATCATCAGCTCGCCGATCTCGTCGACGTGCCGGTTGCGCCAGCTCTGCCGGGCGGTGCCGCGGACCCACTGGTTGAACGCGCCGAGGGCCGGGCCGCAATGCACCTGGAAGTCCACCCGGTACTCCTCCCGGCCTTCCATCGCGGCGCGTTGGCTGTGCCCGAAGTACCAGCGGAACACCAGTGCCATCTTGTGTTTCGGGTTCTGCTCGGCCTTTTCGATCTCGCGCGGGTCCCGGGCCGTGAAGAACGCGCGCGTGTCCTGCCACACCTCGTCGAAGCTCTTGCGGAAGTATCGCGTCTCGATGACCGACCGGGTCTCGGCGTCGATCTCCTCAAGCGACTCGTGCCGCCGGTACAGCTCGTAGAGCTTGCGTGCCCGGGCCGGGAAGAACACGCCCCGCTTGAGCACCTGCACCTGCGCCCCCAGCTCGAACATGTCGCCGGCTGGTGCGTAGTCGGTGTCCTGGATGTTGATCTGTTCGAGCATGTCCTTGGCGGCCGGGCTCATACCGGACTCGGCCGTGCACAGGTTGATCGAGCCGGTAACCACGAAGTCGGCGCCGAGCACGAACGCGGCGGCCGCCGCCTCGGGAGTGCCGATGCCGCCGGCCGCGCCAACCCGTACCCGCGCGTGGTACCCGTGGTCGGCGACCATCCGGTCGCGCAGCCGCAGCATCGTGGGCAGCAGCACGATCGGGTCGCCCCGGTCGGTGTGGCCACCGGAGTCCGCCTCGACACATAGGTCGTCCGCCATCGGTACGCCGGCGCCGAGCGCGGCCTGTTCGGCGGTGATCAGCCCGGCCTGCTCCAGCTGGCTGACAAGTCGCTGGGGGGCGGGAGAGAGGAAGCTTTCGGCCACCTCGGGCCGGGACACCTTGGCGATAATGCGGTTGGCGGCGACCGCCTCGCCGTCGGTGTCCTTGCTGAGCCCGGCGAGCCGGTAGCGGACCAGGGCCGGCGTGATCTTCATGAAGGCGGAGGCTTCGACGTTGCGCACCCCGCGGTCGAGCAGCAGCCCGACGGTGGCGTCCTCCACGTCGGGCTGTGCCGGGTTGTGCACCAGGTTCATGCCGTACGGGCGGCCGTCGCCCAGCTCGGCGGCCAGCCGGTCGATGGCCGCCGCGATGCGGGACTGGTCGAGGCCGCCGGTGCCGAAGAACGCCAGGATGCCGGCACCGGCCGCCCGAATGACCAGGTCTTCGGAGGCGATGCCGCGGTACATCGCGCCGCACACGTACGCGTACCGGGTGCCGTAGGTGCGTCGGAACTCCGCACTGCCCAGATCCTCCGGCCGCAACCGCGCGGCGCCGGCCGGTGACAGGGGCGACACCGCCGCCGGTGGCGCGGGAGCCTTTGCCGGCTGGGGCGGCGGGGACTGCCGGATCTTCTTGACCAGGCCGGTCAGCACCTGCCCCGGCCCGACTTCGTCGAAGGTGGTCACACCAGCGGCGAGCAGATGACGCACGGTCTGCTCCCACAGCACCGGCCGGACCAGTTGCTCGGCGAGGATCTCCCGTACCGACCCCGGCTCGTACGGGCGGCCGGTCACGTTGGCCATCACCGGAACCCGCGGGGGTTGGAACTCGCAGTCCGCGAGCACCTGCTGGAACTCTCGCCACGCCGGTGCCATGTATCGGGAGTGGAAGGCGCCACTGACCCGGAGCATCAGGTACGCCCGCGCGCCGCCGGCGAGCATCGGCTCGCGCGCGGATTCGACCGCCTCCCGCGGTCCGGACAGGATGAACTGGTCCGGCGCGTTGTGGTTGGCCAGGTCGACGCCGGACAGCCCGCCGTGCGACAGGATCTCGCGCACCGCGCCCTCGCTCAGCCCGACCGCCGCTGCCATGCCGCCTCCGGTGGCGGCCGCCATGAGCCGGCCGCGCTCGCGCACCAGGCGCAGCCCGGTCGCGAAGTCGAAGGCTCCCGCCGCGCACAACGCGTTGTACTCGCCGAGGCTGTGCCCGGCGAAGTAGTCGGGCGCCGGCTCGCCGTCCTGCCCGCGGGCCAGGTAGGTGAGGGCGTTGACCACGAACAGCGCCGGCTGGGTGAACTGCGTCTGGTCGAGCTGGCCGCGTGGGTCCTCGCGGCACAGCGTGGCGACGGAGTAGCCGAGGATCTCGTCGGCGATGGCGGTCAGTTCGGGGAAGCGGGCGAACAGGTCACCGCCCATGCCGCGCGCCTGTGAACCCTGACCCGGAAATACAACCGCTCTCATCTGACTCCCCCGCTGGCCTTGGGCTGTGGTGGGACCGCGCCGTGACCGGATGGCTTGGGCCTTGATGGCTTCCAGGGACCGTCCGCGCGGCGCGAAAGGATCCAGGATGGGTACCGCGCGGGCCCGGCCGTCGCCGCGCACGATGCTCGCCACGAAGTTCGCCATCGTGGCGGACGGACCGAGGTCCAGGTACACCAGATCGGGGTCCTGCCGGTCCAGGAACTGGATCGCGTCACGAAATCGGATGGGTGACCGCACGAGTCGCCAGAAGTGCTCGGGCTCGAACCGGGTGACGTAGCCGGCCGACTCGCACGACACGAACGGCACCGCGGGAGGTCGCAGTGTCAGCCGTGCCAGCGAGGTCAGGTACGGCTCGGCGACCGCGTCCAGCCCTGAGGAGTGGAAGGCGTAGTTGACCGGCAGCCGCTGGTACAGCACGCGCAGCTCCCGCAGGCGGCGCTCGGCGCGGGCCACGCCGGCGGGGTCGCCGGAGACCACGAAGTTGCGGTCCGAGTTGACGCCGGCCAGCTCGACGTCGGCGCGTAGCGACGCGTCGTCGTGGTACAGCGCGACGTCGCCGAGCACCGCGAGCATCGCTCCGGGCACCCGGTGCGCCTTGAGCATGCCGACCTGTTCCACGATCGAGCTGGCCAGGTCCTCCGCGCTGAGCACGCCGGTCGCCGCCGCCGCCGCGAACTCGCCAAGGCTCGCGCCGAGCACGTAGTCGGGTTCGACGCCTTCGGCGCGCAGCGTCTCCGCCATGGCGAGCTCGACCATGAGAATCGCCGGGTGGGTGAACCGGATTTCGTCGAACGCGTCGGCCGCCGTGCGGTCGGTGCGATAGATCTCGTCGAATATGCCGGGGATGCCGAGGTCCGCGAATACCGTACTCCAGGCGCGCATGGACGCAGCGAAAACCGGATGGCCGGACAACAGGTCGCGCCCCATTCCGTAGTACTGCGATCCCTGGCCGGCGAACAGGAAGACGTTCTTTGCGGACATGGCGTTGCGGCCCCCGGAGTGAGTGACTCGGCGGCGCCGGTATGACCCGGCCGTCCCAGTCATGCTTCCCCGGCCACACCTATGGCGGTAGTGGACAGTTGCTGCCAGCCCGGACCAGGCTCCCGGAAGCGGCCACAAGGTCGTATGGGGCAGTTGCTTGTTTACCCGTTCGAGTAGTGAGCACAATTCTCGGGTCACCATTGTGGACTAACGCGGTCGAGGGTTCGAATGCGAAGTGACGAACTGGTCCGGCGGGTTCGGGCGTTTCTCGCCGAGCACGACCCGGCCACCAGCGAGCGGCTGCCGTTTCTGTGCGCCCGGTTCGACGCCGGGCTCGCCTGGGTGAGCTTTCCGGTCGGGCTGGGCGGGCTCGACCTGCCGTGGGATCTGCAACCGTTGGCCGATGCCGAGTTCGCTGCGGCCGGGGCGCCCGATGTCCAGCCACGGATCGGCATCGGGCTGGGCATGGCGGCGCCGACCATACTGCGGCACGGCACCAAGGAGCAGCACCGGCGCTGGCTGCGTCCACTATGGATCCAGCGGGACGTGTGGTGCCAGCTGTTCAGCGAGCCGGCCGCCGGCTCGGACCTGGCCGCCGTCTCCACCCGGGCGGTGCGTGAGCAGGATGGTGGCTGGGTCGTCGACGGGCAGAAGGTGTGGACGTCCACGGCGCACGAGGCCCGCTGGGCGCTTTTGCTGGCGCGCACCGACCCGTCCGCGTCCAAGCACGATGGGTTGACCTTCTTCGCCTGCGACATGACCGCCCCCGGCGTCGAGGTACGGCCGCTGCGGCAGATCACCGGCGAGGCGGAGTTCAACGAGGTGTTCCTGACCGGGGTACGTATCCCGGACGCGGACCGGGTCGGCGAGGTTGGGCAGGGCTGGCGGGTCGCCCGTACCACGCTGATGAACGAGCGGGTGGTGCTCGGCGGCGACCTGGTGCCGCGCGAGCACGGGATGATCGGTGTGGTCGCCCGGCAGTGGCGTGAGCGGCCCGAGGTGCGCACGCCGGCCGCGCGCGACGCGCTGCTGCGGTTGTGGGTCGCGGCCGAGGCGAGCCGGTTGACCGCACAGCGGCTGCGCGAGCAACTGGCCGCCGGGCAGCCCGGCCCGGACGGCTCCGCGGTCAAGCACGCTCACGCGCGGCTCAACCAGGAGATCTCCGGGTTCGAGCTGGAACTGCTCGGCGACGAGGCGCTGCGCTACGACGACTGGACGATGCGCCGACCGTCCATCAGGGACTGGCAGGGGCGCGTGCCGGCCTACCGATACCTGTACGCAAGAGCGAACTCCATCGAGGGTGGCACCTCGGAGATCTTGTGCAACATCATCGCCGAGCGGGTGCTCGGCCTGCCCCGCGAGGTGACCGCGTGATCAGCCTCCGGTACTCCGAGATCGAGGACGACCTGCGCGCCGGTGTACGCAAGGTGCTCACCGACCGGGCGCCGTGGCAGGCGGTACTGGCCCGGGTGGAAAGCTCCGAACCCTACGACACCGACCTGTGGCGGACGCTGTCGGCGGACGTGGGCTGCGCCGGTCTCGTCATCCCCGAGGATCGGGCAGGGGCGGGCGGCTCTTACCGGGAGGCCGCGGTGGTCGCCGAGGAGATGGGCCGGGCGGTCGCGCCGGTGCCGTACCTGGGCGCGGCGATGGCCACCGCCGCACTGCTGACCGGCCACGACTGCGGACTGCTGACCAAGGTGGCCACCGGTGCCGTCGTCGCGGTCCTCGCGCTGCCGCTGTCCACCCACCCCGGCGTCGGCCCGCCCGCGACCGTCACCGCCGACGGCGAACGGCTCACCGGCACGGTCGGCGGCGTGGCCGACGCGGCGGCCGCGGACCTGTTGCTGGTGCCCGCCAGCGGCCGGCTGTGGGCGGTGCCACGGGAGGTGGTCGAGGTATCCGCGGTCACCTCGCTGGACCTGACCCGGCCACTGGCCGACCTCACGCTGGCCGGCGCACCAGCCACCTGGGTGGCGAACGCCGGACCCGCGGTGGCGGCGGCGCTGCTCGCCGGCCGGGTGCTGCTGGCCAGCGAGCAGCTCGGTGTCGCCGAGTGGTGCCTGGACACCACCCTTGCCTACGTCAAACAGCGGCACCAGTTCGGCCGGCCGGTCGGTTCCTTCCAGGCAGTCAAACACCGGCTGGCCGAGCTGTGGGTGGAGGTCACCCAGGCCCGCGCGGTGGCCCGCTACGCGGCCGGCTGCCTCGCCGAGGGAGACCCAGACACGCCGGTAGCGGCGGCACTGGCACAGGCGCACTGCGGGCCGGTGGCGGTACACGCCGCGGAGCAGTGCGTGCAACTGCACGGCGCGATCGGGTTCACCTGGGAGCACCCGGCGCACCTGTACCTCAAGCGGGCCAAGGCGGACTCGATCGCGCTGGGCACGGCCGCCCAGCATCGGGACGCCCTTGGTGGACTGCTTACGATCGATCGATGAGCCACCCAGGTGACGGCGGTCCGGTGATCGAGGTAGAGGACCTGCGGGTCCGCTACCGCGGCGCCGACCGGTACGCCGTCGACGGCATGTCCTTCCACGTGGCTCGCGGTGAGGTGTTTGGATTTCTCGGGCCCAACGGCGCCGGCAAGTCCACCACGCAAAAGGTGCTGACCCGGCTGCTGCGCGGCTACGAGGGGCGGGCGGAGGTGCTCGGCCGTCCGGTCCACGCCTGGGGGCCGGACTACTACCAGCGCATCGGCGTCGGCTTCGAGCTGCCGGCCCACTTCGCGAAGCTCACCGCCGCGCAAAACCTCGAGGCGTTCGCCTCGCTGTTCGAGCCGCCGGTCGCCGACGCGCGCCGGCTGCTGGAACGGGTCGACCTCGCGGACGCGGCCGATCGTCCGGTGGCCACCTTCTCCAAAGGCATGCAGGTGCGCCTCGGTCTCGCCCGGGCCTTCGTCAACCTTCCCGACCTGGTGTTCCTGGACGAGCCGACCTCCGGTCTCGACCCGGTGCACACGGCCGCGGTCCGGGCGCTGATCCGGGAGCAGGTCGACCAGGGACGCACGATCTTCCTCACCACCCACGACATGGCCACCGCGGACCAGATGTGCGACCGGGTGGCCTTCGTGGTCTCCGGCACGATCGCCGACATCGACTCGCCACGGGGCTTCCGGCTGCGGTACGGGCACCACGGCGTGACCGTCGAGTACCGGGACGGAGACGCGCCCGCCCGCAGGGAGTTCCGGCTCGCCGAGCTGCCAACCGATCCCGACTTCCTGGAGCTCCTGCGCGCCGGCCGGGTGGAGACCATCCACACCACGGAGGCCTCGCTCGACGACGTGTTCGTGCGGATCACGGGTGGGCGGCTGTGACCGCACCAGCGGTGCGGCGCATCGCGGCGCTGACCCGCCTGGAGTGGCGGCTTGAGCTGCACGCGCAGATCCCCACCGTCGCGGCGGCGGTCTGCGTTATGTGGACGGTCGCACTGGCGGTGGTACCCGCGTCCGTGGCGGGGCGGCTGGGCACGGCCGTTCTCGTGCTGGACACCGCCACGTTCGGCGGGTTCTTCCTTCCCGCGCTGTTTCTTGGCGAGCGCACCGACGGCGCGCTCGCCGCGCTGCTTGTCAGCCCGCTGCGCTTCGCGGAGTACCTCGGCGTGCGGCTTGCCGTGCTGACCGGCCTGTCGCTCGCCGCCGCGGTGCCGGTCGGGCTGGCGGCGGCCCGGCTGCGCCCGCCTCAGCCGGCACTCGCACTGCTGGGCGTGGGTCTGGTCGCGATCCTCACGCTGCTGCTGGCGTTCGCGCTGGTGCAGCCGCACCGCACCCTGGTCGGGTACCTCACGACCGCGCCGATGGTGATCGCTCCGCTGCTGGCCGCGCCGCTGGCGCACATCGCGGGTGTCGCCGACCATCCCCTGCTGTACGCGCTGCCCACCACTGGCGGTGCCGACCTCATCGCCGCCGGGCTCACCGGCGGGGCGCTCACGCCGGCAGCGGGCGCCGCGGCGACCGGCTACCTGCTGCTGTGGATCGGCGGCGCGTACGTCCTGGCGCGGCGGCGCTTCCACCGGCACGCGGTGCAAGCCCCGGCCACCCGGCCCGCCCGGGTGGACAGGACACGGCGGATCCAGTGGCGGGGCGGCTGGGTGGTGACGTTCGCGCGGGCCGACATGCGCACCGCTCGCCTGGACCTCCTCCCCACCTTCCTGACGGTGGTGCCGGTCGCGCTGGCCGTTGGCATCCGGTTTGGGTACCCGTGGCTGGCCGACCTGGTGCGGGACCGCGCCGGATTCGACCTCGAACCGTACCGGCAACTGCTGCTCACCGTCGGTGTGGTCATCCACGTGCCGCTCATCATGGGCATGGTGGGCGCGCTGTTGACGCTCGACGACGTGGCCGAGCGCCGGCTCCAGCTGTTGCGGGTGACGCCGGTGACGCTGGAGCGCTACCTCGGGTACCGGATGGCGTTCACCGGCCTGCTGGCGCTGGCCAGCCTGTTGGTCGCCGTGCCGCTCTGCGGCCTCGTGCCCAACGCCTTGCCCGCACTGCTGCCGGCGATCGTGCTAGGTGCCGCGCAGGCGCCGCTGATCATGTTAACGGCCGCCGCCTTCGCCGGTGACCGGACGCAGGGCGTCGGGATCCTGAAGGTCCTCAGTGGACTGCTCCTGCTGTTGGCCGTCGCGCCCTGGTGGTTGCCCTCACCGCTGCGCTGGCTCGGTCTGCTGACGCCGCCGGGCGCGGTCACCCTCGTGCAGTGGCGCCCGCACAGCGCCGCGGACGTCGTGATCGGATGCTGCGTCGGAGCCACTACCGCTCTCGCCGTCGCCGTCACGCTGCGCCGGCGCATCGTCAGGCGATTCACCGACGGCGCCTGACGTTTTCCCAGGTGGTCCATTGCGGACAGGTGGCCAACCGTCATGAAGCGTCCACTCCCGATCGGCGCCCGCGCCGGTGAGCATGGTCTGAAAGGAACTGTGTCCACCCGCGACTGACTCCAGCTGGGAGTTGGGCCATGAAGGTCGCTGCTGATCGCATCACGTGCTTGGGGATGGGCCTCTGCGAGGTCACGGCGCCAGGCGTCTTCGAGGTTGGTGACGACGGCGCGGTGCTCGTCCTCGCCGAACACGTCGCCCCGGACCAACTGGACACCGTCACGGCGGCGGTCGAAGGGTGCCCCACCGAAGCCTTGTCGCTCATCCAGGACTAAGGAAAGGACCAACATGTCGTTGACCGGTACCTGGCAGCTCTCGATCGCCACTCCGGTGGGTGACCGGAAGTTCGAGCTCGACCTGGTGCAACACGGGCCCGACCAGATCTCCGGCCAGAGCAGGTACGAGCAGGAAGAGGCGCAGGAGCTGACGAATCCGCAACTGGAGGGCAACACGCTGAGCTGGACGTCGAAGATCACCCGGCCGATCAAGGTCATCGCCAAGATGGAGCTGACTTTCGACGGCGACTCCGTCACCGGCATGGCGAGGGCCGGGGTGTTCCCGGCCAAGATCACCGGTCGTCGGGCGTCGTGAAGGGAGCCGGGTGATGTCCGAAACAGTGCGCGCTGACGTTTGCGTCATCGGCGCCGGTATCGTCGGTCTACACAACGCCTTACAGTACGCGCGACGCGGATTCAGCGTCGTGGTCGTCGACGAGCTGACCGAACGCAGCAAGAGCGCCTACAAGGTCGGCGAGTCCCTGCTCATCTTCTCGAACGCGTTCCTGCGCACGATCGGCGAGCTCGACAAGGAGCTCTCCGAATCCTTCGAGAAGCGAGGTGTCTGGTTCAGCTACGGCCTGGAAGGCAAGACCAGCTTCGAAGGCAACGTCTCGGAATGGGGCTTCCAGCACGCCATCCCGGAGCGCTGGAAGGACGCGTTCACCGACAAGAAGTTCCAGCGGACCATGTTCGGCGACTGCCAGATCGTCCGGCCGGAGATCGAGGCCGTGCTCCGCGACCGCCTCAAGCAGTTCGAAAGCATCACCCTGATCGACCGCGGCCTCGTCCGCGACCTGGAACTGGGCGGCTCACGCGGATCGGACGCCGACCACGTCGTGACCTGGCGGTCCAAGGACAACAGCGCCGAGGGCACGGTCCATGCCCGCTGGCTTGTCGACTGCTCGGGCCGGGCTCGGCTGCTCGTCAAGCGTTTTGGGCACGACGTCCCCCTCGACGACGACTTCGTCAGCTCATCGGTCTGGGGACAGTTCTCCGGCTGCACCGACGAGTTCTTCGACGAGCGGTGGAACTTCCAGTTTCCCGACGGCGACGTGGTGCGGCGCGACCTGGACACCGTCCACCTGTGGGGTGACGGCTACTGGATCTGGCTCATCCGGCTCACCGACGACCGGATCAGCGTGGGCGTCAGCCTGCACAAGACCCGGACCGACCTGGACCGCAACCTCCGCACGGCGTTCTGGCAGATCATCCGCCGCTACCCGATGCTCGACTGGCTCCAGCCGGAGAACGTCCTGGACTTCTCGGCCTACCGCGATCTCCAGTACATCAGCGACACCTACGTCTCGCCCGAGCGGTACGTCATCGTCGGCGACGCGTCGTCCATCATCGACGCCTACTACAGCCAGGGCATCTCACTGTCGCTGGCCACCTCGTGGCACGGCGCCAACATCGTCGAACGCGACCTGCGCGAGGGTGTCCTCGACACCAAGTACATCAAGCGGGTGAACGACGCTGTACTCGCCGACTGGCGGATCATGCGCAGCATGGTCCAGTCGAAGTACGGCCGGGCCATCGCGGACAGCCGGTTCTTCATCCTCGATCACTGGATCGACTACCTCGTCTTCGGCTCGGCCACCGGCATCAGGTGGGGGATCTCGCGCTGGCTGTCCCAGACCGACGGCTACACCAGCAACGAGACGCCCGACCTGGCCAAGCTACGGACGCGCCTGAGCCGACGGCTTTTCCTGTCCCAGTCGGTGGTGCCGTTCAGCTCGGTGCATCCCGCACGGGTCGCGCGTTTTGTCGAACGGCTGCACGAGCGGGCCGCGCGGCGCGCCATCTGGCGGATGGACCACGGCGTCAACCTGCGCGCGACCACCGGCGCCATGCGGGCGGACGCGCCGATGCCGGCGCTGTGGCGGCTGCCGTTCCTGCGGTTCAGGCGGCGCGCGGACCTGACCATGAAGGCCATCAAGGAGCCTTCGTTCATCGACCTCAAGGTCGGCTCCAGGCCACCCGCCGTTACCAAGACGTTCGGGGTTTTCCTCCTCGTCATCACCGCGTGGGCGCTGGGTTACGACGTCGCTGACACCGCGGTGCGCCGCGCGATCCACGGCGTACGTGGCCTGTTCGGGCGCGACCGGCGCGGAAAGGTATACGGCGCCGAGGAGGTCGCCCGGGAAAGGACGCAAACCGAGTCGCAGCTCTCTCGAACCGCGGCTGACGTCTAGCCTCACCCGGGGCCGGTACCGACGGTCCAGGCCGCACGGGCCGGCCACGGTCCTCGCGATCCGCTTGGGTTGGCGCGGTCGAATATGAGCGTGACGACGGCGCGCGCCTCAGGCGCGCATGCCATCGGCGAGGGGCCTGGCTGATCCGCGAAGGTGCCACCGACGTCGCTTTCGCCGGCGGCACCGGAGCGGCGGCGAGCCCCGTCGCCATCGCGGCGTTCGGGACGGGCCTACTTGTCGACGGCCTGTAACACGGCCGGCGCGGCCGGCTCCCGCACTGGCTTGCGCAAGAACACGTAGGCGAGTCCGGTCCCGGCGAGCATGGCCGCCGCGGCCACCCAGAGGGTGGTGTGCATGGCGTGGAGGAACGCCTCACGCACCGACGCCTCCAGGTGGGGCAGGTCCAGATCGCGTGCCTCGTCGACGCCGGCCGTCGCGCTGCGCCGCACGGTCCGCGCCTCGTCGTCACTCAGTCCGGACACGTCGACGCCGGCGCGGTACGTGAGGTTGAGCACCGTGCCGAGGAGGCCCACGCCGACCGTGCTGCCGAACTGCCGCAGCACCTGGACGAGCCCGGAACCCACGCCGCTGCGCGCCACGGGCAGTGATCCGAGGGCGAGGTTGAGCGACATCGGCAGGGCGAACCCCAGGCCGAGCCCGAGGATCGCCAGCCACACGGCGGTCAGCCAGTACCCGCTGCCGACCCGCGTCGCGGTGCCGACCACCAGGCCTGCGGTCATGAGGGCGAAGCCGAGCGGGATGACGGAACGAGGACCGTACCTGCCTTGGATCCGCTCGGCGACCGGGACTCCGACGAGCATCCCGGCCACGACCGGAAGCAGGCGCAAACCCGTTTCCAGTGCGCTGGTGCCGTCGATGGCCTGGAAGTAGAGCGGAAGCATGAACAGCGCGCCCATCAGTCCGAAGGACGCGAGTGTGCCCAGCGCCGCGCCCCAGGAGAAGTCGCTGTTGCGAAACAGGCCCAGGTCGACCAGTGGACTCTTCGCCCGGCGCGACCAGATGACGAACGCGACCAGCAGGGCCAGGCCCAGGGTCATCGCCGCGGGTGCCACCCCGGACCGCATGCCGTGCCGTCCGGCGTCGATCATGCCGAACGTCAGCGCGGTGAGGCCGAGGCTGGACAGCGCGATACCGGTCAGGTCGATGTGCACCTCGCGGGAGCCGGGCGCGGGCGGGATCAGCAGCACCAGCGCGATCGCCGTCACGACCAGCAGCGGCACGTTGATCAGGAAGGCCGAACCCCACCAGTACTGCTCGAGCAGCCAGCCGCCGAGCACGGGGCCGAGCGGTATGCCGGCGGCGGTGGCGGTCGCCCAGATGGACAGCGCCTTGCGGCGTTCCTCGGGCGGGAATACCACAGTGAGTATCGAAAAGGACAGCGGCAGCATGAACGCGGCGGCGATGCCGAGTAAGACGCGGGCCGCGATCAGCATCTCAGGCGAGGTGCTGTACGCGCAGGCGACGGAGGCCAGGGTGAAGAGCATGACGGCCGCGACCAGCAGGCGCTTCTGGCCGAAGCGGTCGCCCAGCAGGCCGGCCGGCAGCATGCCTGCGGCGAGCACCAAGGTGTAGGCGTTGTTGAACCACTGAAGCTCGGTGATCGAGGCGCCCAGGTCCGCGGCGAGCGTGGGCTGGGCGACGTTGAGAATCGCGCCGTCCAGGCCGATCGCGAGCAACGGCACCGCGAGAAAGCCCAGCACCCACCACCGGCGCGGATCGGAGTCGTGCGGCATGCTTCCGCCCTTCTGGTTCGTCTCGGACTAGCCGATGTCGCGCCGGCGGACGCCGATCAGGCCGACGAGCACGAGCGATCCGCTGATGACCGTCAGCCAGATCAGCGGAGTGGCCGCGAAGGTGCCACCGGGCAGCCGCGGCACGTGGTGGAACGGCGACACGTCCAGCAGCCAGCCGTTGAGGTCGAGCATCGCGCCGAACTCTCCCAGCAGCGCGAAGAACGCCACGGCGGCCCAGACGAGCGGCGCCCATCGCGGCACCAGCCCGAACGCCGCGATCGCCAGACCCGGCAGCACCCACACGGCGGGTAGCTGCGCCAGCGCCGCACCGAGCAGCTGGGCGACGTGGTGCGCGACGTCGCCGTTCGCCGCCCCCCGGACCACGCCGGCGCCGGCACCGGCCGCCGCCATGAGCAGTACCGGCCCGCCGAAGGCGAAACCCAGGTGACTCACTGTCCACTCGAGCCGGGACACCGGTGTGGCCAGCAGCGGCTCGGCCCGGTGCTCGAGCTCTTCGCCTCGCAGCCGCAGCACCGCCTGGATCGCGTACAGGGCGGCGACTGTGCCGATGTACACGAGCACCACCGCCAGGAATGTGTCGGCGGCCGCACCGCTGCCACCGAGCCGTTCGAACATCACCCGCAGCCGTGGGTTGTCGTCGAGCATCCGCACCGCTCCCTGCGCCGCGCCGCCGACGACCAGACCACCCACGGCGAACGCGGCCGTCCAGGCGAACAGGGCGCCGCGGTGCAGCCGCCACGCCAGCGCATAGGGGCTGCTGAGTCTCGGCCCGCCGGCGGCCGGGCCGAGCCGCGCCGGCAGCAGGCCGGCACCGAGGTCTCGGCGCGACTCGACCGCGAAGGCCAGGCCGACGAGGAGCGCGACGAGCGCGGCGATCGGCGCGAACAGCCACCAGCGCTCGTCGGCGAATGGCCTGACCCGCTGCACGAGGCCGAACGGCGAGGTCCACGACAGCCAGGACAGGCCGTTGTCGGAGTTCAGATCGCCGATGACCCGCAGCAGGAACGCGCCGCCCAGCACCGCGGCGGCGATCCCGCGCGCGGACCGGGCGCTCTCGGTCAACTGGGCGCAGAGGACGGCCACCGCGCCGAACACCATGCCGACAGCGGCCACCGCGAGTCCTTCCGCGACCGATCCCGCGACCGGCAGTCCACGCCCGATCAGGCCGAGCACGATGAGGGTGGCGAGCGCGGCGGTGCTGCCGAACGTGACGACCAGCGCCGCGGCGGCGGACGCGTGGCGCCCCACGGCAGTGGAGCCGAGGAGCTCCCGGCGCCCCACCTCTTCGTCAGCGCGGGTGTGCCGGACGACCGTGAGCAGGGCGGCGATCGCCGCACCGAGCAGGACGAACACGCTGCGCCACGCGGCGAGGCCGCCGATCGAGGAGCTGAACACCGGGCCGTACATGGCGACCAGCGACGGGTTGTCCGCCACGGACGCGGTGAACTCCTGCCGGCTCGCCGCTGTCGGGTACAGCCACTGCACTCCAGCCGCGAAGCCGATCAGGACGACCGCGAGGAGCGGCACCCAGACCGCGGTCACCACCCGCTCGCGTCGCAGCACCAGCCGGGCCAGCATGCCGGTGCCGACGAGACCGGTCACGTGCCCACCACCTGATCCGCCCGGCCCCTGGTGTAGTGGCGCATGAACAGCTCCTCAAGTGTGGGCGGTCGGCTGACCAGACCGCGTACACCGGCCGCGACCAGATGGCTCAACACCAGGTCCAGGGCTTCGGCCTCGACCTGGCAGCTGACCCGCCGGCCGTCGATCCACACGCTGTGCACCCCCGGCAGCTCGTCCAATCCGACCAGAGGCCGGGTCAGCTCGGCGCTGATCGACGTACGGCTCAGGTGGCGCAGCTCGGCGAGGGCGCCGGTCTCCACTGTGCGGCCGGCGCGGATGATGCTGACCCGTTCGCACAGCGTCTCCACTTCGGCCAGAATGTGGCTGGACAGCAGGACGGTGCGGCCACGCTGCTTCTCCTCGGCGACGCAGTCGCGGAAGACCGCCTCCATCAACGGGTCCAGGCCCGATGTCGGCTCGTCGAGCACGAGCAGCTCCACATCGGACGCGAGCGCGGCGATCAGCGCCACCTTTTGCCGGTTTCCCTTCGAGTAGGCGCGCCCTAGCTTGCGGGGGTCGAACTCGAAGCGGTCGATCAGCCTCGCGCGGCGGGCCGGGTTCAGTCCGCCGCGCAGCCTGCCGAGCAGATCGATGATCTCGCCGCCGGACAGTGTCGGCCAGAGTGTCACGTCGCCGGGAACGTACGCGAGGCGGCGGTGCAGTGAGACGGCGTCGCGCCACGGGTCGCCGCCGAGCACGCGTACCGTGCCGCTGTCCGGACGGATCAGACCCAACAGGACGCGAAGCGTCGTCGACTTGCCCGCACCGTTCGGCCCGAGAAACCCGTGCACCTCCCCGGTGTTCACGGAAAGGTCGAGACCGTCCAGCGCACGCGTGCGTCCGAAGTTCTTGACCAGCCCTGATATCGATATGGCACTCTGCGGCGCGCTACGCAAGGGATGCCTCCTGCGCGGTCGGCTCCCCTAGCTCGCGTCCGCGTCCCAGGTGACCGGCACGCTGTAGACCCCGTAGAGCGTGGCGTCGGACTTGAACGGCATCTCCTCCACCGGGGCGGCCAGCCGCAGGGTCGGTATCCGGGAAAACAGCGTCTTGAACACGATCTCCAGCTCCAGCCGGGCGAGATTGCCGCCGAGGCACTGGTGTGCGCCGTGACCAAACCCGAGGTGGTTCTTGGCGCCGCGCCGGACGTCGAACCGCTCCGGGTGCTCGTAGACCTCGTCGTCCCAGTTGGCCGCCACGGCGGCGCAGATGACGCCGTCGCCCTTGCGCATCACGACACCGCCGATCTCGACGTCCTCGAGCACCGCACGCGACATGTCCGCGATGCCGAAGTAGCGCAGGGATTCCTCGACCGCGTTGCCGACGAGTTCGGGGTTCTCGCGCATCAGGGCCAGCTGGTCGGGGTTCTCCAGCAGCACGATGGTGCCGAGCGAGATCATGTCCGTCGTGGTGATGTGTCCGGCGATCAGCATCAGCCGGGCCAGGTTCGTGATGTCCTCACGAGTCATCACGGCTTCTTCGCGGTTCTTCACGATCAGGCGCCCGAGCAGGTCGTCGGTCGGGTCCTTCTCCTTGGCGATGACCAGCTCGTGCAGGTAGGTGGCGAGCTCCTGGCCCGCCGCGGCCCGGACCTGCGGGCTGTTGTCGCGGCTGACGATCCGCATGGCGAGCGGTTGGAAGAAGTCACGATCGGGGTAGGGGATGCCGAGCAGTTCCGAGATCACCAGGGAGGGCACCGGCATCGCTAGCTCGGCGACCAGGTCGGCTGGGCGGTCCGCGGCGAGAAGCGCGTCGACGCGTTCGTCCACGATCTGCTGGATGCGCGCACGCAGGACCTGCATCCGCTTCATCGTGAACTCGGGAATCAGCATGCGCCGGTGCGCCGGGTGCTCCGGCGGGTCCATCGAGATCAGCGAGAGGTTCAGCTGCTTGAGCATGCCCGGCGGCACCGGCAGCATGAGCGGAAACCCCGGTGCGGTGCGGTCCGAGCTTAGCCGCGGGTCGACCATCAGCTGCTTCACCTCTTCGTGCCGGGTGACCAGCCAGGCGGTCAGGCCGGACGGCAGGGTGACTTTGGCGACCGGCCGATCCGGGCGCAGCATCGCGTACTCGGCGGGCGGGTGCATGGGGCACCCTCGGGCCATGGGAAACGCAAGCGACTGCTCTTCGGCAGCGCTGGCGAGGATGGACTCGGTCATCGATACCGCTCCTACACTGGATTGACCTGGTACATCGGGAAGTACGTGCTCAGCTTTTCCATCCGGTAGTCCTGGGCGAGCACGGGGATCTCGTCAAAGCCGTAGATCGCGTCCGGATCGATGTCGGCGATCCAGCCGGTCTCCTCCTGGTAGTCCCGCATCACCGGCGAATCCTGGAAACGCCAGACATGCGTGTGCACATGCAGGTGGCGCTTGATGCATTCGGTGGCTCGACGGTTGAGCAGGTCCATCCCGCCTTTCCAGCCCGCGGTCGTCACCACGCCCTCCCGGGCCAGCGACTTCAGCGTTGCCTTGTACACCGGTGCGCCGATGTAGTCGACGAATATCGCGACGCCCGCGTCGTCGCTGAGGTCGGAGATCACCCGCAGGAACTCCCGTTCGGAGGCGCGGTAGCGGCGTTCCGCGATCGCGTCGAACTGCCCGCTGGGCCCGTTTCTCGCCAGATCCGGAAAGAGTCTGCGGTCGACCGGCTCGATTCCTTTGCTCCGCACATAGGCGAGCCGGTCGTCGCTGCTCGCCGTCATCGCCACCCGAAAGCCGGCACGCCGGGCCAGCTCCAGTTGGGCGACGGAGACGCCGCCGCCCCAGCCGAACACCAGATGGTCGCCCGGGTCGACGTTGTCCAGCTGCGCCTTCCAGCAGCGGAGGGCGACTTTCCAGTTGTCCCAGGCGGTGAAGTAGCGCGCGTAGGCGGCCCACTGCGGCAGTGAGTAGGCGCTGTCCTGGGGAACGGGAAGCAGGTTTTCGGCCCGCACCTTGGTGCGTTTGGCCATCAGGCCGACGGTCCCCGGCATGTCGAAGGCGTAGACGAGTTCGGCGTAGCCGTGGCGGTCTTGTTTGCCGAACGGCATGACCATGCACACGTCGCCCTCGCGCAACGTGGTCCGGGCAAGGGATCCGGGTCGCAGCACTCGGACGATGCCGAGGTTGCCGATGACCGTCGACTCTTCGCCGCGCTGCCGGCACACGTCGATCGGGTCGCGGGTCAACGCGTGGTCCATGTTGGCCTCGTAGGACCCGAACAGCGGTTCGACAAGCACCTCGTCCTCGTCGGGCTCGGGGAACGAGAAGGTTTCCCGGCGTAGCACGTCCTCGACGAAGGTCGGTCGCTCCGCATGCGCCGGATGCGCGTACAGCACCCAGGCGTCGGTCTTGATCATCGGCTATCCCCTACCGACCGCGGCCATCAGGATCGCCAGCGTGTCGTCCGTGACACGGGCCGCGCGCTCGGCCGAGCTCTGCCCCTCGACATAGCAGGTGTTGAGGTGGAGCACGCCGTTGCTCGTCACCGCGCAGATGGCCATCTGGCCGGTGACCGACATGGTGGAGAAGAACTGAACCGCCGACAGCTCCCAGTCCCCGACTCGGTCGGGGAAGTCGACCCGGCCCAGGTTGGAGACCAGCACGGCCCCGGCCGCCCGGTCGTCGATCCCGTCGACGAAGCGCGTGCTGGTCGCGAGGGACTTCGGCGCGAACTTGCGCATGAGAGCGATGGAGGACAGGTGTGCCCGCAGCCGCAATCGCTTCCTGAGGTCCTTGTTGAACTGGCGGGCGACGGCCCAGAAGTCGGCGTTCGGGTCCACGTTCACGTACGTCTGCGTGACGCACATGTAGTTTCCGACGTCGCTCTTTGTCAGTGGCGGGGACAGCTCCGCGCGGGCTTGGACGGGCGTGCGGATGGTGACTTTGCCGTTCGTGATGCCGATCTCGCGGCCGACCGCTCGGGCGGTGGCTGTCGACAGCGCAGCGTGGACGGTCACGCCTCTGCGCCGGCAGGTGGACAGCAACGCATCGAGCTGGTCGCCGGACAGCTTGCGGAGCAGCAGTCGGGTGCGTTTGTCCGCCGGTGGTACGTGTCGCTCCGGTGCCATGGGCTTCGTGTGCGCCCGAAGCGACGCCATGTGCTCGGTGAACACCGTCGCAATGGCGCGGCCGAGACCGCGGACGCCGCGCGGCAGCGCGTAGCCGATCGGGGGCACCGGCTCTCGGGAGACGACACGGCGTGGCTCGTCACTGTTCGGATCCCACTCCGCGGCGTAGCGCAGCAGTTGGGCGAGCATGCCGACCCGGGCGGTGGCGTCGACGATGGTGTGCGACATCGTCAGGATCAGGTCGTGGGTCTCCGCGTCGGTGCCGGCGCCCCGCACCACGTCGACCAGCCGGGCCATCGGGGCGGTGGTGGTGTCCACCGGCTCCCTCATCTCGCGGGTGTCGAGCTCCCGTTCGGCCGCCTGCTCGTCGTCGGCATCGGCGTGCACGATCCGGATCGGCATGACCGGGCCGGTGGCGGGCTCGAACCGTGGATCGGTGCCATCCGGCTTGGCGTGGATCGAGACCCGTAACAGGGGCTGCTCGGCGACCACCGCGGCCGCCGCCCAGGCCAGCTGCTCCGGAACAAGCCGGCCGCGCACCTGCACCCACGCGAACCCGTTCATCGGCGAAATCTGATGCGAGATCCACAGCCAGCGCTCGACGGGGCTCAGTAGCCTGCGGACCTCGCTCGCGTGTCTGCCGACACCGGACTTTTCGGTGGAGGTATTGAGGGCCATCCGCACGGCTCCTTCCGAGGACGGGGCATCAACCGCCTACGCTGGCTATCTTTTGCGCCCCCTTCTCGTCCCGGAAGTGGTCTGTTCGTGCCAGGGCGTACGGTGTCCCCAACCTGTCGGCCTCCTCTCGTTCAGCTCTCTGTGGTCCGCTGAGATTGCCATCTAGGGTGCGAGCATGGGACTGACACTGATGGCGGTGCACGCGCACCCCGACGACGAAGTGATCAGCACAGGAGGGATCCTCGCCCGCTACGCCGCCGAGGGCGTGCGAACGGTGCTGGTGACGTGCACCAACGGTGAGCAGGGCGACGGCCCCGGCGGCATCAAGCCGGACCAGGACGGGCACGACGAGGCTGAGGTCGTCCGGCTTCGGCTGGAGGAGCTCCAGACGTCGGCCGGCCACCTGGGCATCGACCATGTGGAGCTGCTGGGCTACCGGGACTCGGGGATGCCGGGCTGGGAGGCGAACAACCACCCCGAGGCGTTCAGCAACATCCCCGTGGCCGACGCCGCCGCTCCCCTCGCGGCGCTGATGCGGCGGTACCGGCCCGACGTCGTCGTGACGTACGACGAGAACGGCGGGTATGGCCATCCCGACCACATCCAGGCCCACCGCATCGCCGTGGAAGCGTCAAGAACGACCGGTATTCCGCGCAAGTTCTACCACACCGCCATCCCCCGTGGCGCGCTCCGAGAGCTGTTCGAGCACATGCGGGATGCCGGCATCGAGCTCGGCTTCGAGCCGCCGGAGGACTTCGGCATCCCGGACGACGAGGTCAGCACGAGAGTGGACGTGTCTCCCTACGCGGAGGGCAAGTGCAAGGCACTCGAGGCGCACACAAGTCAGGGCGAGAACATGTTCTTCCTGTTCCTGCCGCGCGAGATCCAGCACCTGGTTTTCGCGAAGGAATACTTCATCCTTCAGCACGGCGACGTCCACCCATCCGGTGGCGAGGACGACCTCTTCGCCGGCCTGCGCTAGCCCTGTGCCCTACGTGGCATGTTCTGCCCAAGCGACGGTGGGCCTCTAACGGCCTAGCGTGGGCCCATGACACAATCGACAGTCACCTCGCCATTACGGGCGGCGACGGCGGGGCCGGTACCCCGCGCCGCCCGCGCGCTCGCGCCGGACCTGGCCCGCGGCGGGATGCTGTTGTTCATCGCGCTCGCGAACGCGGCAAACTTCGCCTTCGCCGGCCAACCCGGTCTCGACGGTACGCCGCATGGGCTCCAACGGGTCCTCAACTTCTTCTTGGCAACCTTTGTGGACAGTCGCGCGTACCCGGTGTTCGCGATCATGTTCGGCTACGGCGTGGTGCAGTTGGCTCGCCGAAGCGATGCCGCCGGCACCGCCACGCGCGCGGTCCTGTTGCGCCGCAACGCTTTGCTCGTCGGCTTCGGCGCCGCCCACGCCACACTGCTCTACTACGGCGACTACCTCGGCGCGTACGGCATCGTCGGGGTCGTGGCGACGGTCCTGCTGCTGCGCCGCGGCGACCGGTTCCACCACATCGTTTTGTTTCTGTGGGGCCTGCAACTCGCCTCCGTCGTGGTGATCGCCGCCAGGCTGACCGCCAGCGCCCGAAGCGGTGACGCGATCGTCACCAACTCCCCTAACCCGTCCTTGGCCGCCAACTCCTACGACAGCTCCATTGTGGACCGGATACAGGAGTGGCCGGCGCACACCGCCTCTGTGCTGCCGTTCATCGTGATCGTCTGGCTGGGCATGTGGGCCGGCCGCCGCCACATCCTGGAGGAACCGGCGGCGCACCGGGTCCTGCTGCGCCGCGTCGCGGTCGGCGCTCTCGCCATCACGTTCCTCGGTGGGCTGCCATACGCGCTGGCCGCCGCCGGCACCATTCACGTCGACACCGCCACACTCGATGCCATGACCTACCTACACACGGCCAGCGGCATGTCCGGTGGCCCGGGCTACGTCGCCCTGTTCGGTCTGCTGGCACTGCGGTTCTCGGACAGCCGGCGGCGGCCCGCGGTCGACGCGGTCGCCACGCTCGGACGGCGATCCTTGAGCGGATACCTGTTCCAGTCGGTGGCCTGGACCGTGCTCTTCGTCCCGTTCACCCTCGACCTCGGCGGCTCCACGTACACCGCGTTCGCCGCCGCCGTCGTGGTGTGGTTCACGTCGGTGCTGGTCGCGAGCGCCATGGAGTCGCGTCGGCGACGCGGACCGGCTGAGTGGCTACTCAGGCGCCTGACGTACGGCCGATGACACCGGCCACACGTCAACATGCTGGTCCGATGCGGACACTCGCCGGACCGTCCTCAACCGTCCACTCCCGCTCGCCGCCCGGACCCGCGACGATGTGGTGAGCCGAACTCACCAGGGAGAGGTCGATGGCGCGTCGTCTGTTTACGTCCGAGTCGGTCACGGAGGGCCACCCGGACAAGATCGCTGACCAGATCAGTGACGGCATTCTCGACGCGTTGCTCGCCCAGGACCCGCGTAGCCGGGTCGCGGTCGAGACGCTGATCACGACCGGTCAGGTGCATGTGGCCGGTGAGGTCACCACCAAGGC
>NZ_JCADBM010000029.1:0-135142 GCF_059359075.1 Phytohabitans sp. LZ39
GCAGTCGAACACGATGTGGATGTCGGGAATCATGCGCTCGACCGTAGTCCGGACCGCGGAAGACCGCGGTCCTGCGGGATGGCACGGGGGCGGTGAGGTGCCCTCGGGCCTTCCTGGTCGTGGGCGGTTCGGGTTCGTAGGCGCTGGTTGACCGGGGTGTGGAACCCGTTTGCGTCGCGGTACCGCTCAACCCAGGAGTAGATCGTCCGCCGCGACGTCCGTACCTGGCCGCCACCGCGGTCACCGCCTGCCCGGACAACGCATCCATCACCGCCCGGTAGCGATGCTCAACCCGCCACGACGGCTTCGAATCCTCACTGACAGCCCCAACAGTCACGGGCAACTGCCCGAGATCTTTCCGGCCGGCCCACCGCTAGACCGTGAACAGGACGAGCGTGACCAGCACCAGCAGGAGGTAGACGGCCGGCATGTAAGCGTTGGCGGCGTCGCGGGCGCGCACGTGGGCCCCGATCGCGAGCACGAAATAGGCCACCAGCGCCGCCGCGGACGCGATGCCCACGGGGCGCCACCACAGGCCGGCGACCAGTGCGGCCGCACCGGCCAGAAGCAGCGCGGCGAGTAGGTTCAGCCTTTCTTCCGGAACGCCCACCCGCGTGTACGTCGCGACGACCTCGGGGCGGTGGCTCAGCTTGCGGAGCGCCGTGAACACCAGCAGGGCGGCGAGCAGCAGGGAGACCGCGGCCGTGGCGACGGACATGGGCGTGTCCTTCCGGGAGCACGAATCTATACGCTTGTACAATTTAACCCCATGAGCCCGCAGCGCAGCAACCGCGCCCAGCTGATCGAGGGGACGCTCCGCTGCCTGGAGCGCCTCCCGCCGGAGCGGGTCACCGCGCGGGCGATCGCGGACGAGTCAGGCGCCAACCTCGCCTCGATCACCTACCACTTCGGGTCGAAGGACGAGCTCGTCACCGAGGCGGTCGTCGCGGGGCTCGACCGGTGGCTGGCCGAGATCGGGCGGCGCCTGGACGGGGTGGTGCCTGTGGAGAACCCCGGGTCGGCGGTCGAGCGCCTTCGCGCGGCGACGGCGGTGGTCGAGGAGACCCGGCGGGAGCACGAGGGGCTGGCCCGCACCTTCCTCGCGGCGATGGCCAAGGCGCTGCACGACGAGCGGATCCAGGCGCTGCTGGCGGAGGGCTTCCGGCGTAGCCGGCAAGAGGTCGCCCGGGTGCTCGGTCTCGGGCCGGACCCGGTCGGCCGGGATGCGGGCGGGCTGGCACTGGCCCTCTTCGACGGCCTGCTCTTCCAGGCGCTCCTCGATCCCGGCCTCGCGATCGAGGGGGAGCGGATGGCCCGCGCTCAGGCGCGCCTGCGCCGCGTCATGCCGTCGGAGGAGTGAACGCGGCGACCGGGGCGGCAAGGCTGCGGGTGGCGGTTGCCCAGCCCTGTCGCGGGCATCAGTGCGACGCCGAGGCCGGCGGCCACGAAGCCCTGCGCGGTCGCCTAGTCGTCGCTTTCCACCGCGACGCGCGGCGTGAACCCGCCGCCACACCCACCTCACACCATCTCGCGGCACGGGCCGGCGGGGCCCTCCCGACGCGCGCTGAGCGGTGCCGCGCCACGAACCGTGACACCCGATCGGCGGCAGATCCCGCGCATACGATCTTGCAGAAATCGGCGACCGAGCGCGTCCGCAACACCGCTGCTCGGCGGGCTTCGCAGCATGAGAGAGTGTGCTGGATCTTGTCAGGGCGTTGGCTGTCGGTCTCTGCTCCGCCAGCCACCAGTGCCCGTTCCACAATGTTCTGATCGATGCCGCTGCGGATCATTTCCCCGTCGCTGTAGTCGTTGGTCCAGTCGGTGCCGGTGTGGGTGACGTTGTTGTGGCGGGCGAACGGGTTTTCCTTCGTGTCGGCCAGCGGGGTCCAGGGTCCGGAGGCGCTGGGTGCCTTCCAGGATCGGAACATCCGGCGCCCTTCGCCGATGGCCTCGACCAGCAGCAGGTACTCGTTCGCGGCGCCCAGTCGGTACACGTTGGCGCCCTCGAACAGCCAGAACTTGTTGGTGTCCTGCATGGCGATGATCGGGGTGGAGAAGCCGTTCGGGAAGGTCGCCACCGTGGTCTGTGCGCGGTACAGCTGCCCGTTGTCGTCGGAGGAGTACATGTGGCAGTTCACGGTGTCGCAGATGATCCAGAAGTCCAGCCACTGGCCGCTGCCCATGTTGTCCAGCACGATCTGCGGCGTGCTCGAGTAAAACCGCGTCGGCGCGCTCCACGCTCGTACCGCGTCGCCTGCGCGTGCGCGCTCGGTGCGAGCGCCACACCGGCGGCGGCCAGCACCGCCACCACCGGTATGACCGATAGCCTCAGCAACCGACTCATGAGGACTCGTTCACAAAGGCATCGGTGTAGCGAAGAGGTCATGGCGCCGAGCGCGAGCAGGTCGCGCCGGAGGCGCTCGGCGCCGCGGGTAAGGCCGTCCCCAGTCACGTCGTCAGGGGAGCCACCGGATGTTGGGGTTGAGGCGACCGTTCCGGTCGAAGACGGCCATGTTGTCCCACTCGTTGCCGGAGTTGTTGATGTCGGCCGGATTCCAGCCGTTGCCGGGCACGGCGTACCAGGTGGGCTCCCAGTAGAAGACGCCGATGGCGCCGGCGTTGCGGGCGGTGTTCTGTACCGCGGCGAAGTTGGCCTGCTGCCCCGTCTGTGAAACCGCGTAGCCGGAGCAGCCGCTGGTCACGACGTTGGCGGTGCCGTCGGCATTTGCGGTCGTGTACGGGTAGGCGGTCTCGGCGATGATGACCGGCTTGCCGTACCGGGAGCGCATGTCGGAGACGACACTGGCCATATTGGACAAGCTGCCGTGCCACATGCAGTAGTACGACAGGGCGGTGATGTCCCATTGGACGCCCTGGGAGCGGATGCCGTCGTAGAACCAGCGGGCACCGCTTTCCACCCGGGCGGTGTGGATGATCACCTGGGTGCCGCTGTTGCACGCCTTGGTGGCGTTGTAACCCGCCTTCAGCAACAACCCGAGGTTGGTGAAGTTGTTGTTGACCACGCGGCCGTCTTCCCAGAGCATGCCGGTGTTGATTTCGTTGCCGATCTGCACGCTGTCCGGCGTGGTGCCCTGCGCCTTCAGGCTGTTGCACACGTCGTAGGTGTAGTTGTAGACGTCGGTCGGCAGCTGGCTGATCCCGTGGCTGGCCCAGGCGGCCGGCTTGAACTGCTTGCCAGGGTCGGCCCAGGTGTCCGAGTAGTGGAAGTCGACCATCAGCTTCAGGCCCTTGGCCTTCACCGTCCGGGCGTACTGTAGGACCTTGTCCTTGTTGTTGTAGCCGCTGCGCGGGTTGTTCCAGATCCGCAGCCGCACGTAGTTGACGCCGACGCTCTTGAGGATGTCCAGCGGGTCACCCTGGGTGCCGTCGGCGTAGGAGAACCTGGCGCCCAGGTCGGCGGCGCGCCGCAGGGTGGAGACGTCCGCGCCCTGCATGATCGGGCTGCCTCCGGTGTCATCGGTCACGACGTCAAGGTAATCGATATTGCCGAGCCCGCCGGCGGTCGTCGCGGCGAGCCGCACGGTGTTGCTGCCCGCGTTCAGCTGGACGGTGATGCTCCTGGTCGCCCAGCTGGTCCAAGCGCCGGTGACCTCGAACCCGAAGCCGGACTGCACCACCGTCCCGTTGACGCTGACGTCCGCCGGCCGGTTCGCGGTGCTGCCGTTGGCGTACCGGATGTCCAGCCTCGCGGTGCCCGCGGCCGGCACGTTCGCGGTGAACTGGACGGCGGCACCGGCGGCGTTGGTCGTGTCACAGAAACCGCTACCGGAGAAGCCGGAATGGTTGGAGGCGACAGAGCCGCCGCACGTGGCGGGTGCGGACTCCGCCTCGTACCGAGTTGTCGCGGCATGCGCGGGGATCGCGACGATGGCGGCGATGCCGGACAGAGTCGTCGCCGCCACCATGATTGCCGAAGCCTTCGAAAACCACTTCATCGATGATTCCGAGCTGTGCCCATGGCTGGATCCGTTCTAGGGGACCCCTTGGGGCGCGCCGGCCCAGCGGCCGGCGCGCCCTAAAAGGAGTCAGCGGACGTGGATGTTCGGTTGTGGCGGGTTGGTCATGCCGTTGCCGAGGAAGAAGCTCGGGTGCGGCGGCTGGTTGTAGGTGGTGTTCTGCCAGGCGATCGCGACGCGGTACTGGGCGTCGTGCAACAGGGTGTAGATGCGCCGGTCGGTCTGGGTGGGGGTGGAGTAGATGCGCAGTGCGTTGTTGTCGTCACGCGGAAGGATGATCTCTTCGCGCCAGTCGCCGAACAGGTCACCCGACAGCGACGGAGTGGATTTGGTGCCGTTGATGGAGTGGGCGCCGGAACCGGTCATGAGGCGGGTGTCGCCGCCGGTGCCGTACTTGTCGACGTAGTTGCCGTTGAGCAGTTCCCGTACCGGGTCGCCGTCCCACCAGGCGAGGAAGTTGTTGCTGCTCGGGTTGCGACCCACCGAGCCACCGGAGGCGTTGAACAGGTTGCCAAGTCCGGTCCCGCTGCCCCAGAATTCGCCGCCGGCGTTGCCGGCGTGGATGTCACCGGCCACACCACGGGCCGGGCCCTCACAGTTGCAGGTGTTGTTCTTCTGCATGATGACCGCGCCGGTGTTCGCATCCCGCAGGGTCGCCGCCGGGCTTTGGGCCGCCTCGTGGATCATCCAGATTTCCTGGCCGGTCCGGCTGGGCACGAAGTCACTGACGTGCAGCGCGTCACCGTGGCCGTAGAAGCTGGTGGAGTGGCGGCCGGTGCCGTTGGAGTTGATGACCATAGCACCGAAGACGATCTCGTCGGTGCCGTTGCGGTCGACGTCGGCGATCGACAGCGAGTGCGCCCCCTTGCCGGCCCACTGGCTACCGGCGGTGCGGGAGTCGAACTTCCACCGCAGTGACAGTTGACCGTTGCGGAAGTCGTAGGCCGCGATCGCGGTCCTCTCGTAGACGCCGCGGCTCATGATGACAGTGGGACGCTGACCGTCGAGGTAGGCGGTCCCGGCCAGGAACCGGTTACCGCGGTTGCCCTTGGTGTCGCCCCAGTCGGCGATGTTGCCCCGGACCGGTTCGAAGGTCACCGTCGAGCGCACCGCACCGGTGAGCCCGTCGAACATCGTCAAGAACTCCGGTCCGGCGTTGACATGCCCGGTCGAGTTGCGGTGCACGGCGCTGGCGTTACCGATCACCTGACCGGTCCCGGAGCGGGTCCCGTCGGAGGTCCGCACCGCCATCTCGGCCCGGCCGTCGCCGTCGTAGTCGTACACCTGGAACTGGGTGTAGTGCGCCCCGGCTCGGATGTTGGGACCCATGTCGATGCGCCACAGCCGGGTGCCGTTGAGCCGGTACGCGTCGATGTAGACGTTGCTGGTGACCCCATCCTGAGCAGGATCCTTCTGGTTGGAAGGGTCCCACTTGAGGAAGATCTCGTACTGGCCGTCGCCGTCCGCGTCACCGACGCTCGCGTCACCGGCGGTGTAGCTGCTGCCCGGACGGGAGATCGGCACGTCGAGGTAGTTGCCGCCGGCGAACCGCAGCGACGCCTCCGACGCCGCCTGCTCGACGCCGTCCACGACCGCGCGGACCGTGTACGACGCGTCCGCCGCCGCGCCGGAGTCGAGGTAGTTGGTGGAGTTGGTGATCGGCGACGAGTTCACCTTCGTCGAACCGCGGTACACGTTGAAGCCGGTGTTCGCGGCCTCGGTGCCGAGCAGTCGCCAGGAGACCAGGTTGCCGCTGCCGGAGCGGACGCTGACCAGCCCGCGGTTGAGGTCCTCCATCTGCTTGCCCGATCCGGGCGCCGGCGAACTGGGCGGTGGCGACGTGGGTGGCGTGCCACCGACCTCGAAGTCGACGTAGTCGATGTTGGCGAGGCCGTTGGCCGTGGTCGGGCTGAGCCGGATCGTATTGCTGCCGGCGTTCACCGATACGGTCAGCGTCGTGGTGGCCCAGGTCGTCCACGCGCCGGTGCCGTTGAACGCGGCACCCGACTGCGCGACCGCGCCGTTGACCACCACGTCCGCCGGACGGTTGCTGGTCGTGCCGTTGGCGTACCGCACCGCTACGGTGGCCTCCCCGGCGGCGGATGCGGTCACCGTGAACTGCGCCGCCGCGCCGACCGCGTTGTTGGCGTTGCAGAATCCACTGCCGGAGTAGCCGGTGTGGTTGGACTCGATGACACCGTCGCATGTGGAGGGTGCGGTTTCCGCCTCGTAGCGGGTCGCCGCCGCGGAAGCCACCGCGGCGGTGAGCACCCCTGCGCCCGCCACCGCTATCGCCGCGCCGGCGGACAGCAACGCGACGCGCTGTCTGCGTGAAAACATGATGATCTCCAGAGTGAGATGATGGCGATGCCCATCACGGGCTGGTGCGGGTGGGTGTCGGGGTGGCCGGCGTCCCGCCGCCGCCGATGAAGCCGAACGTCGTCGATCCCGACGTCCGCGCCGTTGACGGACGGCCGCGGCTTGCGCCGGCGGCGCCGAGGCTGCGTTGGCGCGGTTCCTTGCTACGGCGTGGTCGCGGTCAACGAGGGAGTCGACGGCGAGCCCGTGCCGACGAACCCGAAGGTGGTCGAGGCGTTGGCGGCCAGCGATCCGTTGTACGAGGTGTTGCGAACCGTTACCGCCGAGCCGCTGGCGTTCAACGTGCCGTTCCAGAGCTGGCTGATGCTCTGGCCGCTGGCGAGGCTCCACTGGACGGTCCAGCCGCTGATCGGTGAGCTGCCCGCCGCCACGGTCACCTCGGCCTGGTAGCCGCCCTGCCAGCTGTTGACGGTCCGGTAGGTGGCGCTGACCGCCCCGCCGGGTGCCGAGGTCGTCGGGGGCGGTGTCGTCGGGGGTGCCGTGGTCGCCGGTGCTGAGGTCGGTGGCGTGCCCAGGTTGGCTTCCCATCGGGTGTTGGAGCCGGCCGCGTCCGATGGGAGGCGGTCCCGGGCGGCGGTGTCGCCGTACATGCTCCAACGTGCCCAGTCCACGACCGTGGCCGGGAAACGGCTGTCACTCCAGAAACTGGTGTGACTGCCGCCGACGAAGGTCAGGAACGCCTTCGGCGCCGGCATCTCGGTGTACGCCTGCCGAGCCGAGGAATACTGCGTGGTCGAGTCCCGGTCGCCGTGGACGAACAGGACCTTGGCCGAGACCGAGCTGGCGGGGTTGCCCATGTCCACACAGGACTGTGGGTTGGCGGAGACGATCCGGCTGTCCGGCCAGGAGGTCAGCAGGCCGTGGGTGGTCATACCGCCCAGCGAGTGACCCGACACACCCACACCGATACCGGTGTTGATGTGCCCGGCCAGCGGCCCACTCCCATTCAACGCCAACGTCCGGGTCAGGATCTCTGAGACATCTTTGGAGGTGTTGCCGTTGTTGACATCACCGAAGTTGTGCTGGAAGTGCGGGGCCGGCACGACGAACCCCGCCGCCGCCAACGCCCGGATGACGAACAGCGAGTTCTGCGGGCTGCTGCCATAGCCGTGGGTGAAGTTGTAAACCGGAAACACCCCCGCCGCGACCGGCGCGTTGGTGACCGGGTTGCCGCCGGGGGTGCCGGTGGCCGGGTAGTAGACGTAGGTCGTGCACGGGCGGCTGCCCCGCGTCCAGTCGTACCGGCGCACGCCCACCGCGAACGGTGTGACCGGCGCGGTATCCAGGGCGGCAGCCGAGGCGTTCGCCTGCCAGCTACCCAGCACGGCCGCGCCTCCCACCGCCACCACACCCCCAGCACCCGCCTTCAGAAACGTCCGTCGTCGCATCAACACAATGACTCCTTCGTGGGATTTACAGATACCTCAGCCGACCCCGCCCCTCCATCCGCCGCACGCAGCAGATCAAAGGCACACCAACAGCTGGCACGGAAAACGGCCCAACCGCTCAACGCGCCCTCGTCCTGGTGCCCTGCCAGAACGCGCTGTGAGCGCTCCCATTCAGATATATCAAAGAGTGTCACTGTCGGACAGCTACTTGTCAATCGACGGATGTCAGCGCCCATTGCCAGCTGACGGAAGGCCGATCGCGGCCGTCGACCTGCCCGAACGACGTCACTGGGCGTGGTCGACCCCCGGGCGACGAAGACGTCGACCGGTATCGGCGCGTCGTGAGTTATCCCTTCACACCGGAGCCGAGGACGCCGCGGATGAAGTAGCGCTGCGCGAACAGGAAGATGACCAGGACGGGTACCACGTAGAGCGTGGCGGCGGCCGCCTGGAGCGTGGTGTCGGGGTTGCCGTGCGGGTCGCGGTAGAACGCCGAGATGGCCACGGACAGCGTGGTGTGGTCGGGGTCGAGGAAGAGGGCGGGGGCGATGTAGTCGCCCCAGATCCAGGTGAACGAGAGCAGGAACGAGGTCACCAGCACGGGTCGGGACAGCGGCAGGAAGATCTGTACGAAGATCCGGCCGTATCCGCAGCCGTCGATGATGGCCGCGTCCTCCAGCTCGGCGGGGATGGCGGCGAAGAACTGGCGGAACAGGAAGACAAGGTAGGGCGAGGCGGCCAGGCCCCACAGCACCCACGGCCAGTACGTGTTGACCAGCCCGACCCGGGCGAACAGCACATAGGTGGGGATCAGGGTGAGGATCTGCGGCAGCATCATGGTGGAGAGCAGCACCACGAACAGCGGACGCTTGCCCCGCCCGCGCAGCCGCGCGAAACCGAAGCCGACGGCCGCGCTGGAGAACGTCACCAGCACCGCGTACAGGAACGACAGGAAGAGCGAGTTCCCGAGGTACGCCGTAAAGTTGATCTCGGTGAGCGCCTGCGTGAAGTTTCCCCACTGCGGAGTCTCCGGCAGGATCTTCGCCGGGATCGCGACCCACTCCGTCTTGGTCTTCAACGCGGCGAGCACCAGCCAGGCGAACGGCCCGGCGAACAGCACCGCCAGCGTCATCAGCAGCAGGTAGGTACCCGCCGCGTTGGCCCTGCGCCGGGGTCGCCGCGCCGGCGTCGACGAGGCCGGCTTGATCGCCGGGCGTGCGGGGTCACGGACCATCGTCATCGTTCGGCCTCGCTGTCCACCTGGTAGTGCACCCACAGCCGGCTGGACCGCAGCACCACGAGGGTGATAGCCAGGATGACCACGAAGAACACCCAAAGCATGGCGGAGCCGTAGCCGTAGCGGTTGTTGAGAAAGAACTCCTCGTAGACCTGCACCATGTACAGGTGGGTGCTCTGCGGCACCAGGGCCACCGAGCCGACCTGGTTGGCCTCGGCGAGCAGCAGCGGCTGGATGATGATCTGGAATGACGCGATGATGCCGGTGACCACCTGGAAGAAGATGACCGGCGAGATCATCGGCACGGTGACGTGGCGAAACACGTGCCAGCGGCTGGCGCCGTCGACGACCGCCGCCTCCTCCAGCTCGACCGGCACACCCTGGAGAGCGGCGAGCATGATGACCATGCCGCCGCCCAGTCCCCACAGGGTGAGGATGATCAGCGCGTAGAACGCGTACGGGTCGACCAACCAGGCGGTCGGCCCCACGCTGACCTTCTCGAGTATCGCGTTGAGGATGCCGGCGTCCCGGTTGAAGATCAGCTTCCACATGATCGCCATGGCGACCACCGGCACCACCGAGGGCAGGAAGAAAATCGTCCGGAACAGGCCGACCGCCTTCAGCCGCCGGTTGAGCAGCACGGCCAGGCCCAGCCCGCCGGCCACCATCAGCGGCACCGTGATCGCCGTGTACGCCAGCGTGCGGACCATGCTGGAGATGACGTCGGCGTCGCGTACCAGCTCGGTGTAGTTGCGCAGGCCGACCCAACGCCACCGGCTGTTGCGGCCGTTGAAGTTGGTGAAGCTGACCAGCAGCGCGTACCCGAGCGGCAACGCGGTGAGCAGCGCGAAACCGAGGACCCAGGGCGAGACGAACAGGTAGAAGGTCCGGCTGGGGTACCGCGACCAGCGGCGCTGCCGCCCGCGTCCCGCCCTCTCCGCTTCCATGGCGACCACTATCTGATCTGGTCCTTGCCCAGCTTGAGCAGTTTGTTGATCTCGTCGGTGATCGCCTTGCAGGCGGCGTCGACGGTGATCTCCTTCTTGATGGCGCGGGTGATGTGCTTGTCGAGCACGGGCAACCAGCCGCCCCCCGTTATGTATGGCGAGTCCGGCAGTTGCCCGGCGTACTCCAGCTCGGCCTGCGTGGTCTGGTAGGCCTGCTTCTGGTATGGCAGCTCCTGCGGCAGCAGCGACAGCTGCGATTTCAGGCTCGGCAAGCCCCAGCCACTCTTGGCCCGCTCCTCCGACGGTGGCCCGGCCATGAAGTACTCCATGAGCTTCCAGGCCTCGTCCTTGTTCCCGGCCTTGGCCGGGATCATGGCGCCCCAACCGACGTACGTGGGACTGATCCGCTTGTCGCCCATCACCGGCGCCGGCGCCATCGCCACGCTGTTCTTGACCTCCTCGGACTCCTTGACGAAGTTGCCGCCGTACCAGTAGCCGTCCTGGGTGATCGCCATCCGCTTGGCCAAGAACAGCGACAGGTCGGCGCCGTCCGGGGCCGGGTCGAGGGTGGTCGGCCCGACGCCCGCCTGCCCGAAGTCGACGTACCACTGGATGGCCCGCCTGGCCTCCGGCGTGGTCATGTCGGTCTCGGTCAGGTCGGCGTTGTAAACCTGGCCGCCCTGCTGGAGGATCATCATGAAGATCGGTGAGGACAGTCCCCACGCCCACTCCACGCCGAGGCCGTAGACCTGGGTCTTGCCGCCGCTCTTCTTGGTCAGCTTCTTCGCGATCTCCAGCAGCTCGTCGTACGAGATGGGCTCGGTGGTGCTCAGCGGCGGGATCTTGGCCTGCTCGAATAGCGCCCGGTTGTACCAGAGCGTGGCGTCCTGGCTCCAGTCCTTGGTGATGCCGTAGTACGGACCCTGGCCGGTGCGCGTGCCGTCCCAGCGGAAGCTCTCGTTGACCGCCATCAGGCTGTCTTTTGTGAGCACCGTGCTCTTGTCCAGGTACGGGTCGAGCGCGGTGGTCAAGCCCTGGGCGTTGTTGGCGGCGCTGCCCACCGCCGGCGCGCGGACGAAGTCCGGTGGCTCGTTGGACGCCAGCATCGCGTTGAGCCGCGTCTCGTCGAACTCGATGAAGCTGATCTTGATGCCAGGGTGCTTCGCCTCGAAGTCGGCGATGTGCTCTTTGGTCAGCTCGTTGTTCTTGTACATGACGGTGAGCGTCACGGTCTTGCCGTCACCGGACGAATCACGGCCCGAGCTGGCGTCACACGCGCCGAGCAGCGGCACACCGAAGGCGCCGCCCGCGGCGAGCGCCGAACCGGTGAGGAAGCGGCGCCGGCTGATGTCTCTATCGAGCATGGAGCTCTCCTCCGTTAACCCGGCGGAAATCACTTGTGAGCGCTCACAGTGTTCGCCCCACCTGCCGGGTGTGTCAAGACCCACACCTGCCGGTCTCGTAACTGTTGAGTGTTGTGTCATGATGACGGACATCTCTGTGGGCGCTCACAATCTGGAGGCCTATGAACGGCGGCACGCGGGCCCTGCCCCGCCTCGGGAAAATCGGGTACGGCGGCGACTACACCCCCGAGCAGTGGCCCGAGGCGGTCTGGCACGAGGACGTGCGGCTCATGCGCGAGGCGGGCGTCAACCAGGTGAGCGTTGGGATCTTCGCGTGGGCGCTGCTGGAGCCCGCCCCCGGCGATTACGACTTCGGCTGGCTGGACCGGGTCATCGCGATGCTGCACGACGCCGGCATCGCGGTCAACCTCGCCACCCCTACGGCCGCGCCGCCCGCGTGGTTCTTCCAGCGCCACCCGCAGGCCCGCCAGGTCACCCGGGAAGGGCACGTACTCGGCGGCGGCGCCCGGCACGCGTTCTGCCCCAGCTCACCGGCTTACCGGAAGGCGGCCGCCGGAATCACCGCACAACTGGCCCGCCGCTACGGCGACCACCCCGCCCTGGCGCTGTGGCACGCGCACAACGAGTACGGTTGGGCCAACTCGGCCTGCTACTGCGAGGCCTCGGCATCAGCGTTTCGTGAGTGGCTGCGCCTGCGTTACGGCACGCTCGATGAGCTCAACGCGGCGTGGGGCACCAGCTTCTGGGGCCAGCGGTACGGTGACTGGACCGAGATCGACCCGCCTCGGCTCGCGCCGCCTGGTGTCAACCCGACCCAGCAGCTCGACTTCCTTCGTTTCTCCTCCGACGAGTACCTGGCGTGCTTCCGCGACGAGCGCGACGTGCTGCACCGGCTCGCGCCAGGCGTACCTGTGACGACCAACTTCATGGCGCCCAACTGCAAGTGGATGGACTACTGGCGGTGGGCGGCCGAGGTGGACGTCATCTCCAACGACCACTACCTGCAAGCCGAGCGGACCGACAACCACATCGAGCTCGCCATGGCCGCCGACCTCACGCGGTCGCTGGCCGGCGGCCGGCCCTGGCTGCTCATGGAGCACTCCACCGGCGCGGTCAACTGGCAGCCCCGCAACATCGCCAAGGCCCCCGGCGAGATGCGCCGCAACAGCTTCGCCCACATCGCCCGCGGCGCCGACTCCGCGCTCTTCTTCCAATGGCGCGCCTCCCGCTTCGGCGCGGAGAAGTTCCACTCCGCCATGCTGCCGCACGCCGGCACCAGCAGCCGGATGTGGCGCGACGTCGCGCGGCTGGGGGCGGATCTGTCCAACATGGACGAGTTGGTCGGCACCAGGGTCGTCCCCGATCTCGCCGTCGTCTGGGACTGGGAGGCGTGGTGGGCGCTCGAGCTGGAGTGGCGCCCCTCGGTCGACCTCGGCTACCTAGACCGGCTGTCCGCCTACTACGACCGCGCCTGGCGGGCCCACCGCACCGTCGACTTCGTCCATCCCGAAGGCGACCTGTCCAGGTACCCGATGGTGCTGGTGCCCAGCCTGTACCTGATGTCGTCGGCCGCGGCCGCCAATCTGGCCGCCTACGTCCGGGACGGCGGGACGCTGGTCGTTTCCTACTTCTCCGGCATCGTCGACGAGACCGATACCGTGCACCCCGGCGGCTATCCGGGCGCTCTGCGCGACCTGCTCGGCCTGTCTGTCGAGGAGTTCCTGCCGTTGCGGGCCGGTTCCCGCGTGCGGCTGGACGGTGACCTGACCGCGGATGTCTGGACCGAGCGGCTGGTCCTCGCCGGGGCCGAATCGGTGCGGCGGTACCTGGACGGCCCGGCCGCCGGCGAACCCGCCATCACCCGGCACCGCTGCGGCGAAGGCACCGCCTGGTATGTCTCCACCCGCCTGAACGGCCGCGATCTCGACGCCGTGCTGACCGAGGCCGGGCTGGTCCCCCACGCCGGGCTGCCGGACGGCCTGGAGCTGGTCCGCCGGGTCGGCGACTCCGCGAGCTATCTCATCGCCATCAACCACAGCGACCGCGACGCGGAGCTGGCCGCCTCCGGCAAGGAGCTCATCACCGGCGCCCCGTGCCACGGGACGCTACCGGTACCCGCGGGAGACGTCCGCGTCCTGCGCACTACTTCGTGAGCTCGGGACCCGCGCGCAGAACGCGCGCGGGGCCCGATGAGGACAACTCCTAAAGGGTGGGCAGGATCGGCCGGATGGTGCCGTCGGGTGTTGAACTCCATGCGGTCGATGGTGGTTTCGCGGTTGGTGCCGTTGCGGCCGGTTCCCGCTAGCCAGCCCCCGTGATCCGGCTGCCAAAGAGTTGCCAGCGCATCCGCGGCACCGCTAGCCCGGATCAGCGGTGCCGCGGACGCGCCGGCCTTACCAGGGGTAGGTCAGGCGGAGCCGACGTTGAGGTGGTCGATGTTCGGCAGTCCGTCGGCAACGGTTGGACTCAGCTGGATGGTGTTGCTGCCGGCGTTGAGCGAGACGGTCAGGCTCTTCGTGGACCATGTCGTCCACCCGCCGGTGTTCTCGAACGAGACGGTCGCGACGGTCGAACCGTTGACGATCAGATTCGCCGTCCGCGCCGCGCTGCCACCGTTGGCGAACCGCACTCCCAGCGTCGTGGTACCGGCCGCCGCCGCGTTCGCGGTGAACTGCGCGTACGAGCCTACGGCGTTGCTGGCGTTGCAGAATCCGGTGCCAGTGAAGCCAGCATGATTGGAATCGATCGTGCCCTGACACACCGCTGGCGCGGTCTCCGCCTCATACCGCTGCCCCACCGGCGGCGGGTCGTCGCCGGACGTCTTGACCAGTGCGAGGTCGTCGACGGTGAGGGTTCCGCCGCTGGTTCGGACGTTGACGGTGGCGGCGCCAGCGGCCAGCTGGAACTCCGCGGAGTCGCGCCGGGTCCAGCCGCTGGATGACGGGATGCTCAGCGTGCGCGTGGCGCCGGTGGCGTCGGTGACCGACAACTGTGCGCCGCTGACCGAGCCAGCGGTTTTGGCGTACGTGGACAGCTTGTAGGTGCCGGCCGGCACGGTGATCTGTTGCCGGACGCCGGCCGATCCGGAGCCGAGCTGGAGCGCGAAGCGGCTGCCGTTCGCGCCAGGGCTGACGTTGGTCACGCCCCCGCCGGTGTTGGTCCAGCCCCGCACCTGGGAGACGACGATGCGGTCGGCCTGAATGTTCGGGTTCAGGATGTAGTTGTTCGCCGGACCGACCCGCCACTCCCCGGTCGTGACGTTGAACTGCCACTGGGTCATCGAGTGGAACTGGGGCCGCGCGCCGGTCCTGGTGATCGGCACCCACTGGTTGTAGCCGATACCGTTCCACGCGAAGTCCGCCCACCGGTCACCGGCGTAGATCACCGTGTTCTGCTTGGTGCCCTTGACCGTCACGAAGAACCCGGTCTGGGTCACGTGGCTGTAGTCCATCTCAGTGCCGGCGAGGACGTACTCACCCGAGTAACCGCTCTGCACGCTGCTCGACTCGATCACGTAGTTGACTGAAGTGTTCCAGCCGTGCAGGTCCGAGGCCGCGTGGTAGTACTTTCCGTCGAGCTTGAACATGGCGTTGCCCTCACGCCCAGAAGAGTTTTGGCCGATCTGCGCTCCCGGCTCGAGCCGCAGCGAGTCGGACTCCCTGAACTTGCTGACAAACGCGCGAGAACGTCCTTCGCGGTTGGAGAAGATCAGGTAGTCCTTGCCGTCGTCATCGGTGAACACGGTCTGGTCCCCGGTGCCCGTCGTCGGCGAGTTGGTGATCTGGGTCTGGAAGTAGGCGTAGTCGAAGGTGTCGGTGGGCGAGTCGCCCTGTAGGAACAGAACCCCGTGCCCGCCTCCGACATAGGCCTGGGTGGCGAGCACGTACTTGCCGGTGTTCTCGTTGTACGAGACGCCGAGCCGCCCAACCCACCCTGCCTGACCAAGGGTGGCGCCGTTGTTGATCGGGGTCGAGCGCGTCGCGACACGGTTCTCGAACTTCCAGTTCACCAGATCCCTCGAGGAGTACACGGGGATCGAGACGAAGGAGACCTGGTTGTCGTACTTCTGGGTCGGGTTGGCCCGGTAGCTCTCAGCGCCCAGGTAGTGCACGCCGTACCAGTAGTAGGTGTCGCCGAACTTGAAGACGCCCCCGCCTTGCGAATAGATGGGGCTGCCGCTGGTGTCGTTCCAGAAGGTGTTGTTCGTGATGGTCTGGAAGGTGCCCTCGTCGGCCGCCTCCAACTCGCCGGCTGCGCTCATGAGCGCCGTCTTCGCGGCGGCGACTTCCGGCGCGGTCGCCGACGCGTCAGCGGCGACATCGGTTGCGGTCTCCAACGCCTTGGCGAAGGGCGCCCAGGAGTCGCCGGTGTACCTGCTCGCGGAGCGGGTTTTGTAGTCCGCGACCAGACTCCCCAGGCCCCCCGCCTGCTCTGCCAAGACCGCCTCGCCGCTGGTCGTGGTCGCCGCCGCGGCGAAGCCACCGCCAGCCGCCACCGACACGAACAGCAGTGCCGCGGCGGCGGCTAGGCCCGCCCGTTTCAGTGTCTTGCGGGTGGAACGGATCATGACGCTGCCTTTCACTGTCGTCGCTCTGTGTGCCGGTCGCCGCGCGTAGTGCGCTACGACGTGGACACGGCGAGCGAGGGAGTCGACGCGGGTTCTGTGAGCGCTCCCACACAAATGTTTCAAGAAGTGTTACGGTCGGACGCACACTTGTCAATCGATAGGCCTCGACGTGCAGCATGGTTCTGAAGCCAGAGCCCGCACGGGTTAGGAGAAGGTATGGGGGTCAGGAACCCCGCTCGCACAGCCGTGGCGGTGACCGCACTCGCGGCGCTGGTGAGCGCGGGGATGCTTGCGGCGCCCACCCCGGCGCACGCCGTCTTCGGCACCGCTGACATCAAGCCCATCGAAAGCAACATCGCCGCCAAGTTCTGGGCCTCGGCGACGGCCAGCAGCGGCGCGTCCACCGCTCGCCTGGCCACCGACGGCGACCCGGCGACGTCGTGGTATGCGGACAGCCCCGGCGCCCACCAGCGGCTGACGGTCGACCTTGGCGGCGCCTACGACAACCTGCGCAAGGTCAGGGTGGTCTTCCCGGACCGTGGCGCGGTGTACCGGTACGTCGTCGATGCCTCGTCCGACGCTCGCCGGTGGCAGACGATCGCCGACCATTCCCGCAACCGAACCGTCTCGCGGGGGGCGGTGCACCTGTTCACCCGGCCGGATACGCGCTTCGTGCGGCTCACGATCACCGGCGCGTCCCGGCACGCCAAGGTCGGCGTCAGCGAGCTCCAGGTCTTCAACTATCTACGCAGCGACCTCACCCTCGGTGCCGACCTGTCCTGGGTGGACGACTTCCAGACCCGGCAGTACTGGGTCGACCCCTTGGCCGCCAACCGGGGGGCCGGGCCCCACCTGCTCGACGTGGCCAAGGATCGAGGCATGGAGTACGCCCGGCTGCGGATCTTCAACGAGCCAAGAGACGAGACCACCGGCCAACTAACGCCGATCCCACGCCAGGGCCCGGAGCGGTCCCTGGAGTCAGCCCAATGGATCAAGGAACGAGACATGGGCCTCGGCATCGACTTCCACTACGCGGACTCCTGGGCGGACCCGAGCAAGCAACCCAAACCCCGCGCCTGGGCCGAACTGGAATTCGACGAGCTCACCGAGGCTGTGTACGACTTCACCGCCGACTACCTGCGCCGGCTGATCCGGCAGGGCACCAGACCGGAGAAGGTCGCCGTCGGTAACGAGATCATCAACGGCTTCATGTACGGCAGCGAGGCGGCCCTCATCGGCACCACCAACCCGCCGTACTTCACCAACGAGGCCGACATCTACCAGTCCGAGCCCGGCGGTGGCCTGCTGTGGCGGTACTGGGGATCGACCGACCCGGCCGAACAGCAGCTGTACGACCAAGCGTGGGACCGGTTCACCACCCTGGCCGCATCCGGGATCGAGGCCGTCCGTGACGCGTCCCCGAAATCCAAGGTCGAAATCCACGTGATCGTCGACAGGAACCGGCTCCCCAAGACCATGGAGTTCTGGCACCAGTTCCTCACCCGGGTCAAGGCAAAGGGCCAAAACCCCGACGTGCTGGCCATCTCCTACTACCCGGAGTGGCACGGCACACCCGAGGCGCTGGACCTCAACCTGCACACGATGGCGACCACCTACCCCGACTACGAGATCGACGTCGCCGAGACCTCCTACCCCGCCTCCGGCGGGGACGGCTCACCGCTGCCCAACTCGCCCTTCCCGCGCACCATCCAAGGCCAGGCGGACGCGATCCAGCGGGTCTTCCAGGCCGCCAACGACGTGGTCAACAACCAGGGCAGCGCAGTGCTGGTCTGGGAACCGGCGGGATGGCAGACGATGTTCCGGGCCGTGCCCGAGCTGCCCAATACCTGGGAGCCACACGCGTCCATCAACGTGTTCAACGCCAGCCGGGCCAAGCACATCCGGGAAGACACCGTCTACACCGCCACCAGGATCGGCGAGGTTCCGGCGCTGCCCACCGCAATCCGCGTACTCACCACCGCGCGGGATACCGTCACCACCGTCCCCGTCCGATGGCAGGCGCTGCCGGCCGGCGCGACCGACGCACCAGGTGAGGTGCTCGTCACCGGTATGACCAGGTTCGGTGCCGTAACGGCGGTCATCGACGTCGTCGAGCGTCCCGGGGCGCTTTCCTGACACCCGACTCTGTAACGGACTGTAAACGATCGGGCCGCCGCGTCACTGGGCGCGGCGGCCCACTCTGCTGGCCGGGGAGATTTCCCGGGTCCGCGTCAGCGGCGGGCCGAGCCGTGGCGAACCCCGGCGGCCATGTGCGCGACCGTGTGTGCCTGGATGTCGGGCCAGGGCCCGTCCGCGACACGGGCAACCACCGCGCGGATGTGGTCCTGCGCCGGTTCGAGCAGCCCGTCGTAGATCGCGACGAACACTGCCCGGGCACGTCTGCGTGGCCAGTCAGGCGGCATGAGGGCAACCGGCAGCATCGGGTCGAGCACCGGAAAGCGTCGGTAGACATCCATCACCTCGGTGCGGGTCCGGACCGCTGCCGCACCGGTCACCTCGCCGGCAGCTATCCGCGGGAGCAGCGGGCTCCACCGATCGATGAACGTGTCGTACTCTTTCGCGATGCCCGGCAGGTCCCAGGCCTCAACCGGACTGCGGTCAGCCTCCGCTCGCAGCTCCAGATGCTGCGCGCGAAACACCGTCAAAGAGCCGCGCGCCGCAGCCGCCAATTCCGCTCGCCCTGCCGGCGGCAACGGATCCGGCGAGATCCATACCCCGTCGTACAACGGGGCGTAACCGTTCCAACGCAAGTGATCCCGTAGTGCACGCCGTCGCGTGCTCTCCTGCTCCGGCATGGAGAAGACCACGACCGTCCACGAACCGTCCCAGGATTCGGCGTCCGCGCCGACAGCGCCGATGGCGGTGCCGCCTTTCGCTAGATCGCTGGCGGCGTCCTCGGTCAGGCGGTACGAGCTGTGACGCCCCTGCCGGCTGCCCTCCAGGATCCCCCGACGGGCCAGCCTGCTGATGGCCGTGCGGGCGGCGCCACTGGTAACCCCGAACTCACCCAGCAACGCCACGATCGCCGCCGAAGGCAACCAGGCCCGGGTACGCACGGTGTAGTCAGCGATGAGCGTAACCGCCACGCCCTGGGCCGAGCTGCCCGACTGTCGGCGCCGCCGCCGCGGCGATCCAGCGGCGACCTCGGGAAAGACCTCCTCGATATCAAACGGGCGTACCACTGCGCGCTCCCGATGCCGGTGGGTTGCAACGTTGCACCGACTGTAACGGGTGCTGCGGTCCATGCTGGGTGCCGGCACCGGGGGCGCGCCATTAACGATCGATCAGTTCGGACCGAGGACTCCACAGGCTTCGTCCAGCAACATGTCGAAGCTCAGGCCGCCGTGGCCTTTCAACCGGTGGTGTCGAGGTAGTCGAGGTTGGGCAGTCCGGCTGACGTGGTCGGCTCCAGCCGGATGGTGTTGCTGCCGGCGCCAAGCGAGACGGTTGCGGTCTTGGTGACCCATGCCGTCCACGCGCCTGTGGTTTCGAACGAGACCGTCCCGACCGTGGTCCCGTTGACGATGACGTTCGCCGGTCGCGCGGCACCGCCGCTGGCGCCGTTGGCGAACCGGATTCCCAGCGTCGCCGTGCCGGCCGCGGACGCGTTCACCGTGAACTGGGCGTAGGCGCCGACCGCGGCGTTGCCGTTGCAGAAGCCGCTGCCGGAATAGCCGGCTTGATTGGCATCGATCGTGCCTTGGCACACCGCCGGCGGGGTCTCCGCCTCGTACCGCGTCGACGGTGGCGGTGTGTCACCGGATTCGAAGGCGCCAAGGTCCGGTGCCGCCCCGGTGTACCGCATGCCGACGTTGGTGCCCTTGTCGATGAGAGTGCTGTTCGCCGCGAGGCGGAGGTGGGGCAGCACGGGCAGGCTGCCGTCGGCCTGGCGGGGCGCGTCCCAGCCGGACGTCGACACACTCTGGAACTGGGCATCCGACAGGGTGATGCCCAGATCCCAGGAGTTGTAGGCGGAGCTGGTACCGCTCATGTTCGAGGTGAGCGTGCCGGTGTAGGCGACGTTGTTGCGCAGGTTGCCCCGGCCGACCGCGCCGCCGCTCGAGTTGATGCCGAGCATGTTGAAGTCGGGGTGGTTTCCGTAGCTGGTGTTGTTGAAGTAGTCGTTGGCCACCGGGTGGTGGTTGGAATAGAAGCCGGCCGCCTTGTTGAGGAACGCCACCGAGAAGCGGACGGTGTGCTTGACCGCGCCGGCGTCGTACTCGGCGCCGAAGCCTCCGACCTTGAACCCGGCGCCGTTGCCCGACGGCGTCGACGTCCCCGGCACGTACCCGTTGCGCCAGGCCCACGAGTGCTCGATCGTTACGGGCGAGTAGGTGGAGATGAGGTCGTAGCCGTCGTCGGCGTTCCACCAGGCGCGCGATCCGCGGAACACGTTCGCCGGACGGCCTGCCGGTGTGTAGTGCGAGCCGAACCCGTCGGCGTTTTCGCCGGGTCCGTCGCTGCTGCGCGGGTCGTAGTTGTCGTGTGAATCCGTGTTGAGGACGAGGTTGCCGCCTCCACCGTTGACGAACAGGCCGGTTCCCATGTGGTGGTGGGTGTTGATCTGCTCGAAGATGTTGTTGCTGCCCGAGATCCAGAGCCCCCAGGACTCGGCGTTCAGGTTGTTGTTCTGCGGCACGCCGGTGACTTCCAGCCCTTTGAGGTGGATCCAACTGCCGGTGACGTTGAAGCCCTTGATCCGGCAGTTGTCCGTCATGCGTGAGAAGTTGAAGATCGGCTTCTCGCCCGGGTACGCCCAGTAGCGGATCGGGTTGCCGGAGCTGCCGCTCTTGTTCAGGCTGATCGCGTCCACTCTGGCTGTCTGGCTCGCGCAGGCGCTGTTGGCGCGGGTGTACGCGTAGGTGCCGCCCCGGAAATAAACCGTGTCGCCCGCTTGGGCGGCGGTCTGCGCACGGGCGATGGACGCCCACGGGGCAGCCTGCGAGCCTGCCGCGCTGTCACTGCCGTTCGGGGCTACGTAATAGGTCTGCACGGCCGCGGCCGTGCTGACCGTCGCCGAGACCGCGACGACCGCGAAAGGCCCTATCGTGAGTGCCGCGATCAGTGCACCTGCGCGTCTCATCATCCACTCCAGACGGTCAGACGTTGAGGAACAGGTCCAGGTAGTCGAGGTTCGGCAGGCCGTTGGCAGTGGTCGGATTCAGCCGGATCGTGTTGCTGCCCGCCTGCACCGGCACCATTACGGTCTTCGTGGTCCAGCCGGTCCAGGACCCCGTACTGTCGAACGACACGCCCTGCGCCATCGACCCGTTCACGACCAGGTCCGCCGGCCGCGCTCCGGTCGTGCCGTTGGCGAACCGGATCCCTAACGTGGCCGTACCCGCACTTGACGCTTCGATCGTGAACTGAGCGAACGCCCCCGTCGTGTTGTCACCGTTACAGAACCCGGTGCCCGAGTAACCCGACCAGTTCGAGTCGATGGAGCCCGTACACACTGCCGGGGCACTCTCCGCCTCGTGCCGAGGTGTCGTCGGACCGTCGGAGCCCCAGCCGTGCTTGAGGCGATCGGCGCCGGTGGAGTTGCGGATGCTCACGCTCAGGTTGGTGCCGCTGCCGTGGAGCGCGAACATGGAGTACCAGTCGTAGTTCTGGCCGGCGGTGATCTTGCCGCCGAGCGCGGGCCAGTAGACCGCACCCATGCGGAGTTCCCGCAGGGAGTCGGTGTCCGCGCGGAGGTACCGGACGAAGTTGTCGGTGCTGTTCGCGTTGTTGTAGTTGAGGCCGGTATCCATCGGCGCACCGAACTCGGTCAGGATCGCACGCGAGGCGCAGTTGCCCAGCCGCTCCCGGAAGCTCTGGACCCATCCGGCGTAGTCCTTCGTCCCATAGAAGAACGCGTAGTGGTGGTACGACAGCAGCGTGCCGTTGAGGCGGCTGTCGGCGCAGACCGGCCTGATGTCCTGGCTGTAGCCGGTGCCGCCGACGAGGATCCGGCTTTTCGGGATCGACGGGCGAGCGTTGATCCACGAGACGGCGAGGTTGGTCCACTCGGAGGCGCTGTAGCCGTGGGGTTCGTTCATCGGCTCGAAATAGACCAGGCTGTTGGGGCCATACTGGGTAGTCACGGTGTTCCACATCGAGTTGAAGGCGGCCGTGTTGGTGATCCTGCCGGCGGACGCCGCTCCGTCCTCCCAGTACGCGAGGATGACTTTGAATCCTTTGGCGGTCGCGGCGTCGATGGTCCCCCGATAGGCGTTCCACCACGACGAACTGACGGTGTGGGTGTTGACCGGCAACCGGACGGTGTTGACGCCGAGTTGGCTCGCGAACCCGCTGTAGACGGCGTCCGCCTTGGCCCGGACGGTCGCGTAGCTGTCCGATTGGCTCAGCCCGTCGAGGACGAGGGGGACCTTCTTGAAGTTGTCGCCCGGCACGGCCCAGTTCACGCCCCGGAACTGGCTGGTGTCCGCGCTTGCCGGTGAGGCGCTGGCAACGACGACGGCGGCCGGCAACACGGCCAGTGCGCTCAGAACGCTAGCCAGAACGCGGCGGCGGGAACGGGGGCGAGCCGGTGAGGGACTGTCGGTACGGCTGGGTGGCATGACGTTGCCCTATCTCATGGATGTTGTGCTGATGAGTGGCGACAGGCGCCGGCCTATCGAACGTCGATGTAGTCGACGTTCGGCAATCCGGCCGCCGTGGTGGGAACGAGCCGGACCGTGTTGCTGCCGGCGTTCACCGCGGCGGTCAGGGTCTTGGTGGACCATGCCGTCCAGGTGCCGGTGCTCTCGAAGGACACCGTCGCCACCGTGGATCCATTGACGACCAGGTTCGCCGGACGCGCGCCGCCGGCGCCGTTGGCGAACCGGACTGCGAGCGTGGCCGTGCCCGCCGCTGCCGCGTTGACCGTGAGTTCGGAGTAGGCGCCGAGCGCGTTGGTGCCATTGCAGAACCCGCTGCCGGAGTAGCCGGTGTGGTTGGAATCGATCGTGCCCTGGCACACCGCCGGCGAGTTTTCCGCCTCGTACCGCTGCCCCGCAGGCGGGATGCCCAGGTTGGCTTCCCATCTGGTGTTGGAGCCGGCCGCGTCGGACGGGAGGCGGTCCCGGGCGGCGGTGTCGCCGTACATGCTCCAGCGCGCCCAGTCCACGACCGTGGCCGGGAACCGGCTGTCACTCCAGAAACTGGTGTGGCTGCCACCCACGAAGGTCAGGAACGCCTTGGGCGCGGGCATCTCCGAGTACGCCTGCCGGGCCGAGGAGTACTGCGTGAGGTCGTCCCGGTCGCCGTGGACGAACAGCACCTTGGCCGCAACCGAGCTGGCCGGGTTGCCCATGTCTGTGCACGACTGCGGGTTGGCCGAAACGATCCGGCTGTCCGGCCAGGAGGTCAGCAGCCCGTGCGTGGTCATACCACCCAGGGAGTGACCCGACACGCCCACACCGATGCTGGTGTTGATGTGCCCGGCCAGCGGTCCGCTGCTGTTGAGGGCCAGGGTCCGGGTGATGATTTCCGAGACGTCTCTGGAGGTGTTGCCGTTGTTGACATCGCCGAAGTTGTGCTGGAAGTGCGGGGCCGGCACGACGAACCCCGCCGCCGCCAGTGCCCGGATGATGAACAGCGAGTTCTGCGGGCTGCTGTCGTAGCCATGGGTGAAGTTGTAGACAGGGAAGACTCCGGCCGCGACGGGGGCGTCGGTGACGGGGTTGCCGCCGGGGGTGCCGGTGGCCGGGTAGTAGACATACGTGGTACACGGGCGGCTGCCCCGCGTCCAGTTGTACCGGCGTACGCCCACCCTGAACGGCGTGGTCGGCGCGGGATCCAAGGCGGCAGCCGAGGCGTTCGCCTGCCAGTTACCCAGCACGGCCGCACCTCCCACGGCCACCGCACCCGCAGCGCCCGCCTTGAGAAACGTCCGTCGTCGCATCGACACAATGACTCCTTCGTGGGGTTTATAGGTAGTTCGGCAGGCCTGCCGCTTCGGGCCGCCGGCGCAGCGGATCGGGCCCGCCAACGTCCGGCTGGCGACGGCCTCGCGCCACCCGTGCTCCGATACTGTGAGCGCTCACATTCATATGTGTCAACGAATGTTACCGCCGGACATCGAATTGTCAACTGATCCACGTCAGCCATGGCCGCCGGGCAGCCGTCACGGCCGTCACCCGGTTTGACGGCGCGACGCGCGAGACCGCCGCAGGCCGCGTGGTCGCACACCAAGGCTCAGCGCAGCACCCAGTCATCCATTCGGTCGATGTCTATCGATTGACAGTTAGCTGTTCGGCCGGAACACTGTCTGATACGGCGCGGGCCTGGGAGCGCTCACAGGGACCTGACCGAGCGGCCACACCCCCTGGCGCGCACTGGACCGTCATCTCGACGTTCTCCGGCGGCCATGCCGCCACCCAGGCGTAAGGAACCCGCAATGATCGGATCTCGAACGCGTGCAACCCGAAGAGCCCTGACCGCGTCCATCCTCGTGGCGGGGCTTGCTATCCCGGTCACCGTCGCAACGGCAAGCAGCGCCCAGACGGCCGCGGCGGCGGTCAGCGCAGCCGCGGGGCCGACGGTGACGCGGGTGGCGGACACCGAGCTCGACCCGCGGGCGCTGTACTTCGTGTCGTACGACGGCCTCGTGAACAACGCCTCCTACCAGCAGGACGGCATCCTCACCTTCGGCGGCTACCAGTACGCGGCGTGGTACACAGCCAGCCGCCGAGTCGTGATCGCGCGCCGGCAGCTCCCGAGCGGGGCGTGGCAAACACTTCAACTGCCCCACTCGTTGACGACCAACGACTCGCACAACTCCATCTCGCTTGGGGTGTCGCCGTCGGACGGCCGGTTGCACGTGGCGATGGACACCCACGACAGCCGGGTCTTCTACGTCAAGTCCGAGGCCGGCCTCCTGACCGACGCCGGCTCCCGCAGCTGGGTGGCCACCACGTTCGGACCAGTACAGCGCACGCTCGACGGCCTGGAGCTAGGCTCCATCACCTACCCCCAGTTCGCCATCACCCCGGAACGCCGGCTGCAACTCAGCTACCGCACCGGCAGCTCGGGCAACGGCACAAACGAACTGGTCGAGTACGACGGCTCCACCTGGCGCCGCCTTGGCCGGTGGTCGTCGGCCACGGGCAACTGGAGCCAGCACGGCGCGACCAGTACGCGCCGCAACATGTACCTGCACGGCCTCACGTACGGGCCGAACGGCCGGCTCCACGCCGCCTTCACCTGGCGGGAGCAGAACGCCGCGGTCATGTGCAACCGCGGTGGACTCAGCAACCACGACACAGGCTATGTCTACAGCGACGACCGTGGCCGAACCTGGCGCAACAACGCCGGCCAACAGGTCGGCACCACCAACGGCACCCTCGTTTCGGTCACCTCCCCCGGGCACGTCGTCGACGCGCTGAACGCCGACCACGCACTGATCAACCAGGAGAGCCAGACCGTCGACTCCACCGGTCAGCCGCACGTGGTCATCAGCTACGTGCCCGGCCGATTCACCCAGTGCGTCAACAACTTCACCAGCCAGCGGCGCTCGAGCGCGCGCGCGTTCCACCTCGTCCGCAACGCGCAGGGCACCTGGCGCAAGATCGAGATTCCGGTGGCGTTGAACGCCTTTGGCCGCTCCCAGATCGTCCTCGACAGCGCCGACAACGCCTACGTGGTCCTGCCCTACGGACGCATCGTCACCGCCAGCAAAGCCAGCGGCTGGACCGATTGGACGCTCCGATTCGACGGGTCCGGCCTGAACGCCTTCGGCGAGGTCGTCGTCGACCGCTCCCGGATGGCCACCGACGGGGTGCTGTCCATCCTGTACCAGCGGCGGTCGAGCGGCACCACACCCTCGTCAATTCGAGTCGTCGACTTCAGGCTCGACTGATGTCGACAGAATCTGTAACTCCTCGGCCCGGGCGCTCAGGACCCGCGCGGGTCACAAGGCAACGACGGATCGATGGACGGCAAACGATGAAAACTTCTCCCCTCCCGGCCCGTAACCGCCGCCAACGCCGACACCCGGCCGCGCTGGCGCTGATCGGCGTGGCGGTCGTCGCCGGCGCGACGGTGCTGCTCGCGCCGCACGGGGCAAACGCGGCGACGATCGACACGTCGGCACACTACGAGATCGTGTCGCGGCACAGCGGCAAGCTGATCAATATTGCGGGCCAGTCCACCGCGGACGGCGCCGCGGTCCAGCAGTGGACCCGCACCCAGCAGACCAACCAGCAGTTCCAGTTCGTCGACGCGGGCGGCGGCTACTACAAGATCCGGGCCCGGCACAGCGGCAAATTGGTAGACGTGGCGAGCGCGTCCACTGCGAACGGTGCGAACGTCGTGCAGTGGGCCGACCACGGCGGGATCAACCAGCATTTCCGGGTCGTCGACACCGACAGCGGCTACGTCAAGCTGATCAACCGCAACAGCGGCAAGGCGCTGGACGTGTGGGAGCGGTCCACCGCCGACGGCGCCCGGATCTCCCAGTACACCGACAACGGTGGGACCAACCAGCAGTGGCAGCTCGTCCGCGTCGGCACCGACCCCAGTCCGAGCGTGACTCCAACCTCGAGCCCGGGGCCCGGCCAGAAGTACGCCGGCTATCTGTTCACCCACTTCACCGGCGAGGGCACCTCCACCGGTGAGCAGGTCTACTTCGCACTCAGTCAGGGCAACGACCCGACCCGGTGGCGCCAACTCAACGGTGGACGACCCGTGCTGACCTCGAGCATCGGGACCCGCGGGGTGCGGGATCCGTTCATCATCCGCTCACCGCAGGGCGACAAGTTCTACCAGATCGCCACCGACCTCCGGATCTACGGCAACGGCAACTGGGACGCCGCGCAGCGCACCGGCAGCAAGTCCATCGTGGTCTGGGAATCCACCGACCTGGTCAACTGGAGCACTCCACGGCTCCAGCGGATCTCCCCCGACACGGCCGGCAACACCTGGGCGCCCGAGGCGTACTACGACGAGGGCCTCGGCCAGTACGTCGTCTTCTGGGCCTCGAAGCTTTACTCCGCCAGCGACCCGAACCACACCGGCACCACCTACAACCGGATGATGTACGCCACGACGAGCGACTTCCGGACCTTCAGCACGGCCCAGGTGTGGGTGGACAAGGGCTATTCGACCATCGATTCGACGCTCACCAAACACAACGGCACGTACTACCGGCTCACCAAAGACGAGCGGAGCAGCTCCCAGTCGGCGTGCGGCAAGTTCATCCTCGAAGAGAAGTCCACCACCATCCTCAACCGCGGCTACTCCTTCGTCGCCGAATGCATCGGCCGAGGCACGATCAGCCAGGGCGAGGGGCCAACGGTGTTCAAATCGAACACCGAGGAGCGGTGGTACATGTTCATCGACGAGTACGGCGGCCGCGGATACATCCCCTTCACCACCACCGACCTGAACTCCGGACAGTGGACCGCGATCTCTAGCTACACGATGCCCGGCCGCCCACGACACGGCACGGTGCTGCCTATCACCCAGGCGGAGTACGACCGGCTGCTCCAACGGTGGGGCTGACTCGCTCGGGTGGCATGCCGTTCGCCACTCCCGTCACGCAGGGGCGGGAGCGGCGACGGCACCATCCAACGCGTCGCGCGGACCAGCACAGGCGTCGGCGGCAGCACTCCCACCGTGCCGGTCAACCGGTTGCAGTCGTGCAACTTCACCAACCGGTACGTACGGCACGTCGACTATGACGTCTGTTGGTCCTCCGGGGCGCTGTCACTCAGATGTACTGGTCGAGGATCGGCCGCAACCGCTGCGCGATCTTCGCGTGGCCGGCGTCGGTCGGGTGGACGTTGTCGCTCGTGTCCGTGGCCGGGTTGACCCAGCCAGCGGTGTCGACGAAGTGGACCCTTGTGTCGCCGGCGGCGTTGCGGGCCGCTACGGCGTTGCGGGTCTCGGTCACGTATCGGTTGCGGAAGACGCCCATCGCGAAGATCTCGGCGTTTGGATACGCTTGGCGGACCCGCGCCAGCATGGTGATGTAGCCCTGCTGAAACTGCGTGGTCGACACGCCATGGCCGACGTCGTTGGTGCCAAGGTTGATCACGACCGCGGTCGCCTGGTAGGTCGAGAAGTTCCAGTCGTCGTAGGTCGCCGAGTTCGACGAGCGGCGAAACCAGTCCATCATTCCGTAGCAGTCCCGGCTGACCAGGCAGGCGCCGCCCTGGGCGACCTGGGTGTGAGCGGCGCCGAGCGCCTCGGCCGCGAGCCACGGGTACGCGGTGAAGGGACGGTTGGCGTTGGGCTGACCCACCGTGATCGAGTCGCCGATGAACTCGACGAGGCTCGTCGGCCGTCCTATGGAGGTGGTCTGCGCTCCGTTGGCGAGGATGAGGCCGCCGAAAACCGGGTCGCCCGTGTACGAGCCGGCGCGCTCGCGGTAGCCGATGCGGATGGTGTGCGAGCTGCCGGTCAGTCCACTAGCGAGGGTGATGTTGCCGGACACGTTGCGGCGCCACTGTATCGGCGCCTGATCGATGGAGTAGTACAGGTCGATGGTGTTTCGCTGGCGTACGCCGATGGAGCTTCCGGTGAAGCGGGCCTCGAGGTAGCCGCCGGCCCAGCCCATGGCGTAGTACGCCGGATCCGATGTTTTCCAGCGGCCGTAGTACTGGATGTTCGGGTCGTTCGGCCTGCCGTTACCGCCGACGGGGTCACCGGTCACCTCGAAGTCGAGGTAGTCGGTATTCGGCAGGCCGCCCGCGGTGGTCGGGCTGAGCCGGACCGTGTTGCTGCCGGAGTTTACCGACAGCGTCAGCGTCGCGGTCACCCATGTCGTCCACGCGCCTGTGCCCTCGAAGGACACCCCCGTGACGCGCGAGCCGTTCACCACGACGTCCGCAGGCCGGGCGGTCGTGGTGCCGTTGGCGAAACGGATGCCGAGCGTTGCCGTCCCGGCCGCCGGCGCGTTCACCGTGAACTGGGCCGCCGCGCCTACCGCGTTGTCACCGTTGCAGAACCCGGTCCCGGAATAGCCGGTGTGGTTGGAGTCGATCGTGCCGGTACAGGTCGCCGGCGCCACCTCGGCCTCGTAGCGGGTCGGCGCCGCCACCGCGGCGTTGCCTTCCAGCACCATGACCGCCGTGGCGAGCAGGGTGCACGCGATGAGCGAGGACTTGAGTCTCATGGCTTCTCCTGATGTAAGACCGGTCCGTCACAGGCGCGCGCTGGCGCGGCCTGGTCAAAATTCGACGTCGCCCCGGGCGGCCCGGCGCGTCGTACCACGCCGGGCCGCCACGGGTGGTCAGCGCAGGTAGCTGACCAAGGAGAGGTTGCGTTCGCGGATGCCTTCGACGACCAGGTCGGCCATCCTGCCGGCGCCATACTCGGAAAAGTGGGTGTTGTCCGTGACGCCGTCGACCGACTGGCGCAGGAAGAGCTGGGCGGAGTTGGTGGGGCCCATGGACTCGACCAGGGCTTCGCTCTTGGCGGTCAAGTCGATCACCGGCACGCCCAGCGAGGAGCCGAGGCTACGCATCTCGGCCGGCAGGTTTACGCCGACACCGTTGATGTGCCGGGCGGTGGCGTCGAGTTGGTTGCCGTCGAACCGCCGTCGCACCGGTGGGGTGACCAGGACGGGTGTGCCGCCCCTGGCGCGCACCTGGTTGATCATCGTGGTGAGGTTGCCGCGGAAGGTCGAGGCGGTCGTGGACTTGTCGTTGTGGCCGAACTGGATCAGCACCAGGTCGTTGCTTCTGATCAACGGTCGCATCGCGGGGAACAGTGCCGAGTTGTTCAGGAAGCTGCCCGAGCTTTCGCCCGAGTCGGAGTAGTTGGCGACGACCGCGCCGGCCGCAACGTGCAAGGGCAGGATCTGCCCCCACCCGGTCCATGGAGCGAGCATTTGATCGCAGACCGTGGAGTCCCCGGCCAGGTACACCACCAGCGGATTACTCGCCGGCTGCACAGTGAGCCCGGACAGTCTCGGCGCGGGTCCTGCGAACGTCACGCTCAGCCCCGGGGTGCCGGTGCCACCTTGCCCGGTGGGTTGGCCTTCTGGCTGTCGCACGTTGATGGTGAAGACGTACTGCGTGATGGTGCCCGCGGCGGTGGTGACCGCCGGCAGGATCCGCCGGCGGGCCTCCACGGACATCGACGTGTTGCCGGCCGAGGCGCGGTCACCGATCCATGCGGTCACCGTGTAGTTGCCCGGGGAGACAGCGAAGTGGCAGGTGATCGGCGAACTCCCGGTGCACTGGGCGGGCCGACCCGGCGGCGGCGACGCCGTCATGGTGGGTGAGGCGGTCGCGGAGGGCGACGGCGAAACGCCGACCTCGACGTCGAGATAGTCGATGTTGGCCAGCCCGGTGGCGGTGGTGGGGCTGAGCCGGATGGTATTGCTGCCCGCGTTCAGCGATGCGGTCAGGGTCGCCGTGGCCCACGTCGTCCACCCGCCGGTGCCGTTGAACGCGGCGCCCGACTGTGCGGCGGCGCCATTGACGAGCACGTCGGCGGGGCGGTTGGCGGTGGCGCCGTTGGCGTACCGGACGGCGATCGTCGCCGTGCCGGCGGCGGACGCGGTCACGGTGAACTGGGCCGCCGCTCCCGCCGTGTTGTCGCCGTTGCAGAAGCCGCTACCGGAGTAGCCGGTGTGGTTTGACTCGATGACACCGTCGCATGTGGCCGGCGAGCTTTCGACCTCGTAGCGGGTCACCGCCGCGGAAGCCACCGCGGCGGTGAGCACCGCGGCACCCGTCACCGCCACCGCCGCGCAGGCGGAGAGCAGCCCAACGCGCTGTCTGCGTGAAAGCATGATGATCTCCAGATCGGATGATGACGAGACCCGCTACGGGGCTTGTGCAGTTGAGTGTTCGGTGGCGGGCGGGCCCCCGGCCGTGCAGCCGGATGGGGAACGACAGTGAGCGCTCACAGAAGCACTCGCCCGCTTGGGACCCGATGCTGATTACGTCGGCTTGTTCAGGTGGGTAGTCGAGGCCAATAGCTATCTGTGAGCGCTCCCATCGCTAGCCTGCATCAGCTAGTGTCGCGATCGAGCACATAACTGTCAATCGATGCGCCTCGACTTGTTGGCGCAGCTGGCTTTGGCTCGCCAGCCGCGCACCGTGATGGTCAGCGGGGTACCGCCAGGCCGTCGCTCCAGCCGCTGGTGCTGGACAGCACGCCTCGTCCGGGCACCTGGGTCGCGCCGTCCTGGGGCAGTTACGGTCCGGCTCGGCGCGGCGATGGACGACTTCATCACCGGCGTCACCGCCACGATCGACGCGGTCGCCGGCCGCAAGCACAGCCGCAAGCGGGCCGGCACGGCGACGTACCCGCCGTCGCCGCCGCGGCCATCCTCGACCCTTCCACCGGGCGGCTCAGCGCGTACCTGACCAACCGCTCAGCCGAACCGGCCACCGTGACGATCCGGTCCCGAGGCGCCAGCCGCACCGCGTGGTCCGGGCGGCTCCTCGTCGCCGACGAAAGAGTCCGCGCGACCGCCTTCACCTACGGCTTCACGCCGCTGGCCACCACCGCCGGCGCCGAGCCGGACACCGTCACCGTCTCGATGCCCCCCGAGTCCTGGGCCGCGCTGACCACGACGACGTGAGCAGACCCCATGCACAGGCGGATCCGGGTTCACCGTTTTGTTGGGGAGGCGGCGGCCAGCATCTGGCAGGTGCTCAACGCCCGCTCAGGACATCTATGCCATCGAGCGTGAAAGTCCCGCTGACGACGCGCACCGTGATGTTGTGGTGGCGTTGCGGCAGGTCCCGCAGCCAGTACGAGGTCTGCCTCGTGCCGACGGTCCCGACCTGCACAGTCTGGGGCGCTTGGTTGTCGACGCGCACCTCCAGGGTCGCCGAGCCGGTCGCCCCGAACAGGTTCAGCCCGGTGCCGGTGAAATCGAGCGCCAGCGACTGGCCGGCCGCCAGCACGTGCTGTGTGCGGTTGAAGTGCGCGAAACCGGCCTGGTTGAAGGTGAAGCCGTCGGGGTAGGCGATGCGGGGGTCGGAGTCGTCGATCTTCGTCGACTTCCATGCCTGGCCCTTGATCGGCGTAACCGCGAGATTGTCGTACAGGGTGTTGTAGTACCCGCTCACCAGAGCCACCCGGCCGGCCATCACCGGATTGACCGACGTGTCGACGTGCGAGGTGAGCCGGGCGCCATCGAGCGTCGCCGTGATGACGTTATCGCGCGCCTCGACCGATAGCCGATGCCACGCCCCAGGGTCGAACAGCGCCACGGTGCCCGATGCGACGACGGTGTCGAGCTTGCGCAGCTCCCACCGGCCGTCTTCGTGGACACGGACGGCGTAGGTGGCCTGGTCGCCGCCGCGGGCGTGGACCTGCCGCACTCCCAGGCCCGCGAAGTTCGCCAGCGTCGTATCCCGGTCGACGAGGTCGAGCCGGAAGTCGACGGTGGCGGTGTAATTTGCCCACCGATGGTCGCCGAGCACTGTCGACGGTGCGGCGGTCGACGGCACGTTCTGCCGGCCGTCGCCCCACACGTTCCACAGGTAGCCCCGGTTGTGGGCGTGGTTCTGCTGCCGCAAAACGTGGCGATCGCCGCGGCGGCCTGCCGCCACCACCTCGAAGGCGCCGTCCTGGTCGGCCGTGTACCGCGGGGTGCCGGCGCGGCGCTCGAGGTAGGTCATCTTGCGGCCGCCGACAACGGTGGTCGGGTAGTCGTCGTACTCGAAGTTGTCTCGGTAGGGCAACGCGAGGATCTCGTCCCGCGCCCGGGGTGCGAAGTCGCCCGGCCGGTACGTCGCGGTGGTGCCGTGGACGCCGCGCCGAAGCGTGGACAGGGTGAGGATCGAGTACGCCGGCACCCGCACGCGGTAGACGTCGTGCTCGACGCCGTCGATCACCTCGCTGCGCACGGGAGCGTAGTAGCCGATGTTCTGGAAATAGTTGGCGTCGTACGACTCCCCGGCATCCGGGCCGCGCGTCTGCCAGGCGTACAGCGGACGGCCCCGCTCGCCCAGGTCCGCCACCTTGACCTCGAAGTACCGATCCGTCCGGGTGTTGTTGGCGTGCACCTGTGTCCACTCTGGAGAGCCGCCGGCGCTCGCGGGCGTCCGCGCCGTGAGGACGGTGCGGGTGGAGGTGTCGACGTTGGTGCCGCCGTCGCCCTTGGTGCCGTCGCCGCCGGTAGCGCCTTCGACGTACTCCCAACCACGGTCGATGAACTGATGGAAGTGGCGCACGGTGGCGATCCCGACGTCGCCCTCCCAGTACCCCGACCACGGGTCGGAGGCCCGGATAAGGTGCTTGGGGGAATACTGGGTGCCTTCGTACATGGCGCTGACGGCGGGCTGGAAGAGGAACGTCGTCATGTGCGCTGGGTCGCTCCCCGCCCCACTCCATCGGTAGGCGTTGATGAACCGGTCGGCGATGTCGGCGGCGGATACGGTGCCGCCGACGCCACCCCGGGCCGGATCGGCGGCGAGGCGGTACTGCGGGTCGATCATCGGGGCGACACCCTCGGAGTACAGGATCGGCAGACCGTACTCCTTGTTCAGCCGGGTGACGTTCGGGCCACCCACGATGTCGTAGTGGAAGCCGAGGGCGTCGACGTGCGCCAGTGCCTCCGGGTTGGCGAGAATCCGCCCGGCGACATTGTTGCCGTCCCGGTAGGAGTCGAGCGCGACGATCTTGATCCGCGAGTAGTCGTAGCGCGCGTCCGGCGCGACAGCGTCACGCTCGAGCCACTTGGCGAACTGGATCGTCCAGTTGAGCTCGGAAATTTGGTACTCGGCGTGCCGGACCTCGTTCTGCGCCGGGCTCATCCAGTCGAACTCGACACCGAACATGTCGTAGGCGGCGTCGATCGTCTCCTTGTACCACTGGTACCGCTTGGTCCAGTCGTTGCCGGTCCACGAGGGCTCACCCCAGCGCAGGGCCTCCACCTCGACGTCGCGGTTGATCGACAGGGCGTCGGCGATGAAGTGGAAGCCGGCACCACGCAGCACATTCGCGGGCTCGTCGGCGGTGCGCTTCGTCGCCGGCTCGGCTCCGGACGAGCTGTTGCTGTCCGCGCCCAGCTCGACCTTGATATGCGTGAGCCCCGCCCCCTCGACCGGGTCGAAGAGCATCCGCATGATCTGCCAGTAGGCGCGCGGGTTCTCCTCCTTGTAGTCGAGCAGCAGGTTGGACGTGTTGTTGCACGAGACCGAACCGAATCCGCCAAAGAGGTTGTACGCCGCGCCGCCCGGCCGGCGCTCGACATCGCCGCCGTCGACGACGACCTCTTTCCAGTCGATCGACGGGTCGTCCAGGCGCAGCTCAGGCAGCCCCGCTTCCGGCGTCGTCGCCGAGGTCGTCTCCCCCGCGAGGTGCCCCGCCGCGGCGGACGGTACCGGCGGCCCGACAAACGCGAGGGACAGCACCGCAACGGTCGAGGCGGCGAGGACACGCACGCGTCGCCACGGATGCCGAGAAGAGACTGTCACGGGTGGTCTCCTACCATCGTCGACCGGCGGCCCTCGTGCGCGTCCAAATCGAGCAAATCGCCCTTGAACTGCGTGGTTGGCTTCGCTGCCACCTGTGAGCGCTCCTGCCGAGTTCACATTTGCATCAAGCAGTGTCCCGATCGGGCGCACAACTGTCAATCGATGTGCCTCACATTGCTGGGGCCGGACGCCAGTGACGCCCGACCCTTTACAGCTGGGCGCCCACCGGTGCAAGATTCGGTCACTCAATCGATGACCGTCGCTCAACTGGGCGACGGCAGGTCCCCTGCTCACATCGCTACACCCCATGCGGCCCGGCTGACGCCGCGATCAGCTTTGGAGAACAGATGAGACCGTCCGTTCGCACCGCCATTGGGACGGGCCTGGTGGCCCTCGTCCTGGCCGCCCTCGTGGCAGTCCCCGACCACCACGCGGCCACGGCGGCCGAGCGACGGTACGAGGCGGAGCAGGCCACGATCGTCAACGGTGTGGTGGAGCGCGAGTACCCCGGTTTCACCGGCACCGGATACGTCAACAGTGCCAACGCGGTCGGGGCGGCCATCGAGTTCGCGGTGCCGGTGCCGGCAGCCGGTGCCCGGACGCTCGTCATCCGGTACGCCAACGGCACTCGCACGAACCGTCCGGCGACGGTGTCGGTCAACGGCAGCCTGCGGGCCACCTTGCAGTTTCCCGCCACCGGCGGCTGGTCGACCTGGCGCACCCAGACGCTGAGCACTTCCCTGTCGGCTGGCGCCAACGTAGTGCGCCTGGCCGCGACGACATCGCGCGGCCTGGCCAACGTCGACTCCCTCAGCTACGACGACGGGCTGCCGACCTCGCCGTCTCCCAGCGTGTCCCCCACCGGCTCGGTGCCGCCCCGCACGCCAATCGCCGATCCGATCCCCCAGGCGCCGATCCGGTCCGAGCTCGGGCTGGTCCTGACGCAGTTTGCGCAGTTCCCGCAGACCAGCCCGGTGCCGGCGCCCACCGATCCGCGGCTGATGCGCACAGCCCGGATCAACTACGTCGGGCAGATTCCCGGCGGGAGCCGGCTGTTCACGCCCGACCTCAACGGCCGCCTGTACACCCTGCCGGCGGCCGGTGGCACGCCGACCGTCTACCTCGACGTGGCCGCGACCGTCGGCGCCAACTTCTTCTCCGGCCGGGGTCTGGGCAGCGGCTTCGGCTTCGTCGCCTTCCACCCCGAGTTCGCCACCAACGGCCGCTTCTACACCGTGCACACCGAGGCCCTGGGCGCGCTCGGGTCGATCACGCCGGACTGGACCCAGTCCGGGGCGGTCATCCACAGCGTGCTAACCGAGTGGACGACGACCGACCCGGCGGCCGCGTCCTTCAGCGGCACCCGCCGGACGCTGCTGCGGATCGGGTTCGCCACCTACATCCACGCCATCCAACAGATCGACTTCAACCCCAACGCGGTACCGGGTAGCGGCGACTATGGCCTGCTGTACGTCGCGGTCGGTGACGGCGGACGTGGCAGCTCCTCGACCGTGCCGCAACAACTCGGTGTGCCCCACGGCAAAGTCCTGCGGATCGACCCCAGTGGTACGAACAGCGCCAACGGCCGGTACGGCATCCCAACGGCCAACCCCTTCACCGGCAACAGCGGCCCGCTGGGCGAGATCTACGCGCTGGGCATGCGCGACCCGCACCGGTTCAGCTGGGACACCGGCGGCACCCGGCGGATGTTCCTCGGCCACATCGGCGAACACGACATCGAGGGCGTCTACGACCTTCGGGCCGGCGACAACCTCGGCTGGAGCGAACGGGAAGGCTCTTGGGTGTTCGACCGGCAGGCGCCGTGCAACCTCTACTCGCTTCCAGCCGACGACGCCCGGTTCGGCTACGACTACCCGGTCGCGGCGTACGACCACAACGCCGCCACCATCCCGTGCGGCGACGATGCCGGCAAGGCGATCGTCGGTGGCTTCGTCTACCGCGGCAGCGCGCTGCCAGCGCTGCGCGGCAAGTACGTCTTCGGCGACATCGTCGACGGCCGCGTCTTCTACACCAACGAGGCAGAGATGGTCCGCGGCGGCGGGCTGGCGCCGCTCTACCAGCTACGCGTCCTCACCGCCACTGGCACCGAGACGTCGATGGCCGCGCTGGCCGGCGACTCCCGAGTGGACCTGCGGCTCGGCGTGGACCGCGCGGGCGAGCTGTACCTGCTCGCCAAGGCCAACGGCCGGATCTGGAAGGTGACCGCCACCCGGACATCCAGTTAAGGCACTGTTTTGGGAACCGCCACTGTCAGGGCCCTCGAGTAGCTCCTGCGGCAGCAGCAACGATTCCGCCTCGTCGTCCGCCAACTGCTGTCCGGGTGCGGGCGTCAGACGGATCGTGAACCGCATGGTCGAACGCTCCCAGGTCGATGGTGGAACCGCGATACACCTGTCGCGTCGACAGCCGGCCATGGGCCGATCCGTCAAGCGCCGTTGAGCCGCTGTTGCTCAGGTGAACAGGGCGGTCCACGCGAGCTCGGCACGTATCGGTAGGTGGGGTGGCGGGCGCAGACCCGTGGCGAGCCGGGCGAGCACGACGCGCATCTCTGTCAGTCGACGCGGCCGGCGTATGCGGCGGCTGCTGCTGCGAACCCGACCGCGAGCAGTAGCCAGCCCAGCGCGTTGACCACCATCGCGACGAACCCGCCTGCCAGGATGACCGGGAACGCCACGAGCACAGCGGCGGCGGCCCAGCGCGGCACCGTGCGGCCCCGCCAGAGGGCGATGCCCAGCAGCAGGACACCGATGAACATCAGCGGGATGAACAGGGCGCCGCCGACGGCGGTGGCCTGGTAACCGTCGATCTCCCGCAGCACGTTCTCGGCGGTCGGCACGTCGAGGCCGGCGTTGATGGTGGCCGCGGCAGCGCCGTCGTAACCGGCGCCGCTGAAGCTCAGCGCGCTGAATCCGGCAAAAGCCAATGCCATGCCGATCGTGCCGAGTCGCAGCGAGCCGCGGCGGGCCACCATGCCAGTGACGATGGCGCCGGCCCCGGCGGTGACCGCGAAGACCAGCAGCAACCAGAACGAAAGCTCGGTGCGGCCCATGTCGTCGGCTACCTTCGGGATCCATTCGGCGGGATCGTCGGTGAGCGCGTACGGCACAGCCAGCGCCCAGCCGGCCATCGCCAGCGGCCCGACCGGCGCGAGCACGGCCAACGCCCGGCGGCCGAAGCCGACACCCGCGCCGGCCGTCGCCGCTGTGGTCTGAACGGAAGCGGTGGTACTGGTCATGGTGATGCTCCTTGGTCCGCCCGCCTCAAACCAGGAGTTGCTGGGCGGGGTCGTCCTCGACGCTATGGCCGCCAGGGCGCCGTACACATCGGAGCTAGCACCGAACCGCGCCGGTCAGGCTGGATCGGGATGCGCGCTCGTGCCGCTAAGCCAGGCGAGCGCGGCCCGGACCCGTCGGTTTTGCTCGGCGCTGGGCGGCAGGCCGAGTTTGGTGAAGATGGAGCCGAGGTGGGAGTCCACCGTGCGCTCGGACAAATAGAGCCGGGCGGCGATCGCGGCATTGCTCAGTCCTTGGGCGAGCAGGCCCAGCACGTCGCGTTCCCGCTCGGTGAGCGCGGCCAGCCCGGCACCGCGCGCAGCGCCGAGGTAGTGCCGCACGACGTGCTCGTCGATGGCCGTGCCGCCGGCAGCGACCCGGCGTACGACCGCGACGAACTCGTCGATGTCCAACACGCGGTCCTTGAGCAGGTAGCCGAAGCGAGCCGGCCGGTCCGCCGCGAGCCTCATCGCCAGCGCCGGCTCCACGACGTGGGAAAGCACGACCACCGCGAGGTCCGGGAAGCGGTCGCGTAGCAGCAGCACGGCACGAGCGCCCTCATCAGTGAACGCCGGTGGCATCCGGACATCCGCGATCACCAGATCCGGCCGCTCAGCGACCACAGTGGACACCAGCGCGCCGCCGTCGCCGACCTGCGCCACGACGTCGATGCCGTCGTGGGCGAGCATGCGGGCGATGCTCTGCCGCAGCAACACCAGGTCTTCGGCGATCACCACACGCACGGCAGGATCACCTCCACCGTGGTACCCCTCGGTCGGGCGTCGCTGACCACCAGCCGGCCGCCTGCCGCACCGACTCGCTCGGCGAGCCCACGCAGCCCCGTCCCGGCGCGGATGTCCGCCCCACCGCGCCCGTCGTCGGTCACCGTGACCGCGGCGGCCCCATCCTCGACCGCGACGCCGACGGTGATCGCGGCGGCGGCCGAATGCTTGAGCGCATTGGTGACCGCTTCGCAGATCACCAGGTAAGCCACGGTCTCCACAGGTGGCGGCAAGCGTCCGGAGTGGACGTTGAGCGTGACCGGCACGGGTATCCGTTGGGACAGGTCGACCAGAGCGGCGTGCAGCCCGCGGCGGCTCAGCAGCTCCGGTGTGGCACCTGCGGCGAGTGTGCGCAGCTCCTCGATGGCCGTGGTGAGGCCGTCGACCGCGTCGGACAGCACCAACTGGGCAGCGCCGTCACCCAGCTCGCGCTGCGCCATCCGCAACTCCAGCGCGAGCGCCAGCAGGCGACCCTGTACCCCGTCGTGTAGATCCCGCTCGAGCCGCCGCCGCTCCGTGGCGGCCGCCTCGTCGGCACGCTCGCGTTCCACGGCGATGCGCCGTGCCTGGTCGCGGACCGCGACCTCCAGCACCGCCTGGTCGATCAGCGGGCCGAGCTCAGCGACCGCGCCGGCCGCGTCCACCGCAGGCATGGTGTGCGCCACCGCGGCATGCGGCCCGCCATCTCCGCCGGGCACCCATGTCAGCGACTCCGCTACAGGTGGGTCGGTCGGCGCGGTGTCCACGTCGACCCAGCCGTGCCCATCGGGCAGGCGCAGCACCAGGCGGGCGGTAGGGTCCCCCAGCGCTTGGCGCAGGATCTGCTCCGCGGTGTGCGCCGGACGGACCCGAGCATCCGCGCCGGCCTCCCGCACCAGCACGGCCGCCCTCGCCCGCACCGGGTCGGCGCGCAGCACCAGCAGCCGCACCAACCGCCGGCGCAGCGGCGCGAACACCGCCGCCACCGCGAGCGTCGCCAACACGACGGGTAGCAGCGCACCCGGCCCGAACTGGGCGCCGAGGATCGCACTCAGCGAGACCACCACGATGGCGAACAGCACACCCATCACGACCGTCAGCACGGTGCTCGCCACCGCCGGCGTCATCCGCTGCACCCGCCACAACTCACCCGGCCGCAGCGCCAACACCAGACCTGGCGCGCACAAAGCGAACGGCAGGCAGAACGCCACCGACAGACCCGACTCACCGGCCGATGTGGACAACACCCCGAACGCGTACGCCAGCAGCCCGGACAGCACGCAGAACACAATGGTCAAGATCGGCACGATCGACAGCACCGCGACCAGCAACAGCCGGAACCGGCGCTCACCACGCTGCCGCGGCAGCGACCGCCACGCCACCACCGGGCCGAGCAGCACCGAAGCCATCCAAGGCACCGACAGCACCCAACCCAGCGGCGCCAGAGCCGCCAGCGGGCCCGCGTGCAGGCCCGGGTAGGCCGGATCCTCGAACCCGGTGGCCACGCCCAGCCCGGTGTAAACGGCTACGTACCACAAGGCGGCCACACCGAACCGGCGACGGCGCGCACTCCCCCCGTCGATCCGGTCCACCGCGGCGAGGAACGTCAGCTGAAGCAACGTGATGGGTGGCGCGTAGGCCAGGCCGACCGCGAACACCAGCAGGTGCGCCAGAGCGTCCCGATGCCCGCGTACACCCGCGTAGTCGGCCGCGGCCGCGGCAAGCACCAGGTACAGCAGCAGCGAACCCGCCGTGCCGGCCAGCCACCAGCCGACCCGCCGCTCACCCTGACCGAACAGCCACCCCGCCCCGCCAGCGGTCACCAACACCCCGACCGCCAACGGCACAGCGAACACCGGCGCATTGGCGCCATACCGGAACCCGGACACATAGGTGCCAACCGTCACCACCGCAGCCACCGCCGTCGCCGCCACCACCAGCAGCCCCACCACCGCGCCGACCACACGCTTGCCCACCGGTAGATCGTCCCAGCCCCAACCCGACCAGGAAACCGTGCCAACACCGATTCATCACCGCATGTCACGCCCGAACGCGGCAGGAAAGCTCACGCCACGCTCCACGCTGTCGATCGCCGCAGCCGGAATGTGCCCGACAACGCTGCCGTCAGCGGCACGACCACGTGGCTCCGGCCATCGGTACACCGGCCGGGAGATCTACATCCCGTACGTCGCGACGGGCCAGTACGTTCCGCCGCGAGCGTCACGTCATCGGCTGAATTGATCCGCGGCGCGGACAACCCTTGGCGGCACTGCCACGTGTGAGGGGTGTGAGTGATCACGCGATGGCGTCGCCGACGAGCGACGCCGCTTACGCCGACTTCGTGCGCACGGCCTGGGACCAGCACTTGCGGGTGGCTCGGCTCCTGACCGGCGACCCCCTCCGTGCGGAAGAGCTGCTCCAGGACTGCCTGGTGAAGCTGTACGTGCGCTGGCGGAAGGTCGCCGCGCGCGGCGACCCGCAGGCCTACCTGCGCCGGATGCTGGTCAACGGCACGCTCCACAAAGGTCAGTACGGCGTGGACGTTCCGGTCGGCGCCACCCTCCGGCAACGGGTCCACGCCGGTGCCGCTCCTCTCGGTCGACTACGCCGTACCGGCAGACCAGGCAGCCGGCGGCCCGACCGCCTTCACCGTCCACCAGGCACGGGACACATCCCCGCAGCGGGTCACCGGCCTGCGGGCGTGGACCTCGACGGACGACGGGAGCACCTGGACCGAGGCGCCGGTGCGCAGGGTGGCCGGCAACCGGTTCTCGGCCGCGCTGCCGGGCGCCGCGCCGGGGCAGCCGGTCTCCCTGCGGGTGGCCGCGACAGCCGATGGCCGCCAGGGGCCTTACGGTCAGATTCGGCAGCCGCTCACTCGTGCGAGCGGCATCCCTCGTGCAACCGGTGCTGATGGTCGGCATGGGTGTCGCACCCAACGTCTTGACGTTGGCTGCCGTGCAGCTGATGCTCGGTGCTGTCGTCGGGCTGCTGGACGTCAGCGTCAACGCCCATGCCGTGACGGTCGAGCGGGTTCTGGGGCGCCCCATTATGAACGGCTGTCACGCCGCCTGGAGTATCGGCAGCGTCAGCGGTGCGCTCCTCGGCGCGGGTGCCGCCCACATAGGACTGTCGCGCGGCGTCCACTATGCGATCCTCGCCGCGGTGCTCGTGCCACTCGTTGTCGTGACCGGACGGTTTCTGCTGAACGCCGCCGACGGCGAGACGGCGGGCGGGCGGCCGGACACAGGTCTGACCTGGCGGACCGGTTGGAGCAGGCCGGTGCTCGTGCTCGGCGCGATGGGCGCCATCGCGCTGACCGCCGAGGCCGCTGTCGCCAACTGGAGTGGCGTGTTCTTGCACGAGCGGCGGGCGACCCTGGGTATGGCGGGCATTGGCTACGCCGCCTTTGCCGTCTGCCAGACCTTGGTCCGCCTGGTCGGCGACTCGATCCTGGCCCGGACGTCGGCGTCGGTCATGCTCCGTCTCGGCGCCGGCGTCGCCGCGGCCGGCCTGACCGTGGTCGTGGTCAGCCCGTGGGTGGTGCTGGCGATCGTCGGCTTCGCGTTGATGGGCTTGGGCTTGGCCACCTGCTTGCCAGTCCTGTACAGCGTGGTCGGCAGCCTCGGCGCGGACCGCGACCACGGAGCCGACGCTGGTGCCGCGGCGATGGTGGCGCGGTTTACCAGCATGACCTATGCCGGCATTCTGATCGCCCCGGCGGTGATCGGCTGGGTCGCCGACGCCGTCGGGCTCACGTGGACGTTGGCAGGCATCATCCCGCTGCTGGTGGCGGTCACGTACGCGGCCCGGACCGTCCGAGATCCGCGGATGGGCGGACGGCCCAGGGTTTCGAACCCCGGGCCGCCCGACCCCGATCGACGCGGTTAGCGGGCGGCGCAGCGGCGTACCTCGTATTGGTCGATCGCCGCGCCGAGTTGGGCGAACTTCTGCGTGTACTCGACCGGGACGACGCCGGTGGGCGTAGCCGGGCGCTGGGGGTCCTGGTATCGGTCACCGAGGTTGGAGAACACGGTGATGACGTAGCTGCGGTGTGGTTTGCCGGGCAGTGACTTCACGATGCCGGCGTCCGCGCCGGCGTTGCTGGTCCAGCCGGGCTTGTGCGCGAAGCTCACCTGGGCGGCCTTGTTGCAGGGCCGCACGTCCTGCCCGAACCGGTTGCCGTCCACGGTCACGGTGCCGTCCGGGGCGATCCATCGGCTCGCCGTGGTCTGCGGGATACCGGGTGCCGGATATCCGCGACCGCAGTAGTTCGTGGTCGACAGCATCCAGTTCCAGCCTTGCTGCCCGAGCTTGGCGGCGAACAGTTGGCGTGACGGGGCGCTGAGCGCCGACGAGGCGGTCACCGGGACGCCGGCGGGAGTGGTCCACAGCCTCCCCCGGGCGCCGTTGACGAGCACCAGCAGTTTGGCGGTGTCCAGTGAGCTCATCGTGATGGCGTTGGACCAGTTGCCGCCGTTGGACGGCCGGGTGCCGACCAGTTGCAACGTCTCGAGACCGAGATCCTGGAACGCCTGGTTGAGCCCGTCCATCGCGTTGTGGTCCCACAGCAGCTTGATCAGCGCGCAGGTCGCGGCGTTGGAGGACGCGGTCAGGGAGGCGTCGACGTACGCGCGGATGGTGTTGCTGCTGGCTGGCCCGCACAGCGGGCTGACGGTCTCCGGCTGGTAGCTGTACGTGTCGTCCAATCCGACGACGCCCTGGTCGACCAGACGCAGAATCCCGAAGTTCACCATCAGCTTGAGCACCGACGCCGGATACGGCGACATGAAATCGAGCGGCGCGGACTCCCTGCCCGGCACTACGTCGATCGTGCCCTGCCCCTGGTTGGCGTACCAGCCGGCGGTGTCCCACTGGCGGTAGCGCACGGCCGTGGTGTGGTGATTGGCATCGACCGGCACCACGACACCATGCGGATACTGCGGGCTCATCAGGACGGTCCCCGACGACACGATGCGCCCGGCGTCATCCAGTTCGAGCACCGACGCGTCGATCTGCGGCTGTTGGACGATCGGCTGCGCGGCGGCGGCCACCGCGGCGTACTGCTGCGCACGCTGCTCAGGTGTGGTCGCGTCGGTGTCGACGTCGGCATTCAGCGCCTTGCCTTGCGCGGTCGCGGGCGGCGCCAGGTCGACAACCTCTTGGAACGCTAGCCCGTCCAAGGTTTGCCGCAGAAACTCGGCGACGGCGACGGCATCGCGTGATCCGCTCGCCGCTGGCGTAGTCGTCGTCGCCTGCGCCGAAGCGCCAGCCGAGGCGGCCGCCACGGCGAGGACCGCGACCGCCGCCACCAGGCCGACTTTGCGTACGTGCATCGTCAATCCTTCCCGTTGTGATCAACGTCGTCGCGTCGCACCGTACGCCGCCATCAATGGGAGGGAGACTACAATGTGGACAATTACTCAGTCTTGTTTTCTGTGCAACCTTTGGTCGGTGGCGCCCGTCTCCATCAGTGTCCACTGTGTACGAGGGATCGTCATGGCTGAGTCAGGTCGGCCGCAGCCGGAGGAGGCTGCCCGCGACCGGCGGCAGTGACAGCACGGCGCCGGGACCGGCGATCGGCTGGTAGGTCTGGGTTTGCGGCGAGGTGGTTGGCACACGACCACTCTCCGGCCGCGGCTGGAGTAGTGCGATTTCAGTACGAGGTGCCTGCAAACGCATGACGACGCGACGGTTCCGGGGTGTGACTCTGGGGGGACTGATTCCGGACCTCGGATATGGGGGTTTAGAGGTGCAGGCATTCGCGCGGTGGTCGGTGCGTCACCGGTGGTGGGTGATCGGGGCCTGGCTGATGCTGCTCGCAGGGCTGGTGGTGCTGTCACAGCTGGCCGGTGGCGCGGTCCACAAGAACAGCTTCGGTTTCTCGGGCCGCGACTCGCAGGACGCGCGGATGGTGCTGGAGAAGGAGTTTCCGCGTGCCGCCGGGGACAGTGATCAGATCGTCTTCCATACCGAGACGGGACGTGTGACAGACGCTGCCGTCCAGAGCCGAATGCGGTCGATGTTCGCGCGCGTGGAGCAGCTTCCGCACGTCGTCACCGTGACGGATCCCTACGCGTCAAACGGGCAGGCCATTTCGAAGGACGGGAAGACGGCGTTTGCCACCGTCACCTTCGACGCGCAAGCCAATGACCTACCCGAAGAAGCCATCACCGCGGTGATCAGCACCGCGCAGGCCGCGCGTACTTCCACAGTGCAGGTGGAGCTGGGAGGGCAGGCGGTCCAACAGACCGAGTCGCAGGGGCCAGGGCTGGCCACGGGAGTCGGGCTCGGCGTCGCAGCGCTGGTGCTGCTGGTGCTGTTCGGATCGGTGACCGCGATGCTGATGCCGATTCTCACCGCGTTGGTGGCGATCGCCGCGGGCATCAGTGTCAACGCCCTCATCAGCCATGTCATCGACATCAATACCGCTACCGAGGCTATCGCCTTGATGATCGCCCTGGGCGTAGGCGTTGACTACTCGCTGTTTGTCGTGTCGCGGTTCCGTGGCCTCCTGGCGGAGGGTCGTGACCCGAAAGAGGCGGCAGCCGGGGCGGTGAACACCTCGGGGCGAGCGGTGTTGTTCGCTGGGGCGCTTGTGGTGCTTGCCCTGTTGGGCATGTTGCTGCTGGGCGTCGGCATTACCAACGGGATCGCCATCACGTCCGCGGTGGAAGTCGCGTTTACCATGGCCGCCGCGCTCACGCTGCTTCCTGCTGTCCTTTCCCTCCTTGGGCCGCGGATCAACAGTTTTCGGGTTCCCGGCCGACGTCCGGCCGGATCCACGACGCCTTCTCCTCGACTCGAGGGCTGGACCAACTTCCTGCGGCGCAGAAGGTGGCCGCTCGCCATAGCGATGATCCTGGTACTGGGGGTCCTCACGTTGCCGGTCATCACCATGCGGCTGGGCAGCTCCGATGCCAGCGCAAACCCGCCCGACACGACGACCCACAAGGCCTACACCTTGCTCGCCGAGGGGTTCGGACCAGGCTTCAACGGCCCGCTCGTGCTCGCCGCGACGTTGCCGGCCGCATCCGACACCGCCGTGCTTCAACGCCTCGCGGATGCCGTCGAGTCGGACCCCGCGGTCGGCTCGGTGAGTCCGCCGCGCATGAGCCCTACAGGCACTGCCGCCGTCCTCCAGGTCTACCCGCTGACTTCTCCGCAGAGCGAGGAGACCACGGACCTTGTCCACAGGCTTCGTGACACGACCATCCCTCAGGCCACCGCCGGCACGCACGTCGCCGTGCACGTCGGTGGGTCCACTGCCACCTTCGTCGATCTCGCGTCCCTGCTTGGTAGCCGACTCGTGCCGTTCATCGCGGTCGTCGTCGCCATCGGGTTCCTTGTGCTACTGATTGTGTTTCGCTCAGTGGCTATCCCGCTCACGGCCGCCGTCATGAATCTGTTGTCCATAGGCGCAGCGCTCGGCGCTGTCATTGTGGTGTTCCAGTTTGGCTGGACGGGTCTATCCGGCGGCCCGGTTCATTTCGCGTTGCCGGTGATGATGTTCGCTATCGTCTTCGGCTTGTCCACCGACTACCAGGTGTTTCTGCTCAGCCGTATCCAAGAGGAATGGAACACACATCACGACAACGACCGAGCGGTGCATGACGGGATGGGGCGGGTCAGCGGCATCATCACCGGCGCGGCGGTCATCATGATCGCGGTCTTCTGTTCCTTCTTGCTGGGTGGGCAGCGCTTTCTCCAGGAGATTGGCTTCGGGCTGGCCGTGGCGGTCGCGCTCGACGCCTTCCTGATCCGCTTTATCCTCGTCCCGGCGACGATGTACATCCTCGGCGATCGAAACTGGCGGCTGCCCCGTTCGCTGAACTGGCTGCCCCGTGTACACATCGAGCCCAATGAGATCGAGCCATCCCCGGCTGCCGAGGTGTCCGGCGCGGTACGCTGATCATGGTGGCCGTCACGCTGATAGGGATTACCGGTGACTAGGTGGCGTCGGTATCTCAAGGACCATCCGCGGGTCGTCGACGTAGCGGTGATCGCGCTGTTGCTCTGTGCCGCGTCCGGCCCTTTCGCGCTCAACAGCAACCTGTCCGCGACCGACAACCTGAGCTGGCGGTCCGCGATACCGCTCGCGCTCGCCAGCTCACTGCCGCTGCTGTGGCGACGAAGCCACCCCCGTATCGTGGTGGCGGTCACCGCGGCCTGCGCCGCCGCCGGGGGCGGGTTCGGCTATCTGGTTACCCCGGTACTCCTGGCTCCCGTCATGATCGCCCTCTACGAGTTGGCCCTACGCCTGCCCGGCCGGACCACCCACAGGTACTACCTGGTGGCCACGGTGGCGGTCGTCGTGGCCGCATTGGCCGGCGACCGGCACGGCTACCCGTTGCTCCTCACCATCCTGAACCCTGTCGTTTTCTTCCTGCTGCCGGTCGTCCTGGCCGAGTCCGCCCGGCTGCGCCAGGAAAACCTTGCCGCCGTTACCGCGCGCGCGGAGTACGCCGAGCGCAACCGTGAAGAAGAGGCCCGCTACCGGGTTGCCGAGGAGCGGGTGCGCATCGCCAGGGAGCTGCACGACGTCGTTGCCCACCACTTGGCGCTTGCCAACGCCCAAGCCAGCACGGCGGCCTACCTCGCGCGCGAGCATCCACATCGGGTGGAACGGATCCTTACCGAGCTGACTGGCACGACTTCCGCCGCGCTGCGCGAACTCAAAGCCACCGTCGGTCTACTACGCCAGCCCGATGACGTCAGCTCCCCACTCGAGCCGGCGCCCGGCCTCGCACAGTTGTCCGACCTCACTGCCACGTTCGCTTCGGCCGGGCTCGACGTCGAGATCACCATCGAGGGCGAGCAACGGCAGCTGTCCGAGGGCGTGGATCTGACCGCGTACCGCATTGTGCAGGAGGCACTCACCAACGTGGCCAAGCACGCCAGCACGAGTACCGCCGCGGTGTGGCTCGCCTACGGCGACGATCGGCTGACCATAATCATCGCCAACGGCGCTGGGCCAGCCAAGTCCACCGCTTCACAGCCGGCCGGCGGCGGCTACGGGATCGTCGGTATGCGAGAGCGGGTCCAGTCCGTGGGCGGCCGGTTCCACGCGGGGCCTCAGCCCGACGGGGGCTTCACCGTCGCCACCGAGCTGCCGATCCTGCGCTGACGATCGAAGGGCGATCCGTGACCATCCGCATCCTTCTCGCCGACGACCAAATGCTCTTGCGCGCGACTTTCCGGATGCTTATCGAGGCCACCCCTGACATGGAGGTCGTAGGCGAAGCCGCCGACGGCGACGAGGCAGTCGCGTTGGCCAGGACCCACAAACCCACCGTCGTACTCATGGACATCCGCATGCCTCGAGTCAACGGCCTCACCGCAACCACCACGATCTGTACCGACCCGAGCCTTTCCCACACGCGGGTGCTCATCCTCACCACATTCGAGACCGACGAGTACGTGGCTCAGGCCCTACGCGCCGGCGCCAGCGGGTTTCTCGGCAAGGACGTCTCGGCCGACGCGCTGCTTGACGGCATTCGTACCGTCGCGGCCGGCGACGCCCTGCTTTCCCCGACCGCTACCCGCGCCCTGATCAGCCGATTTCTCGCTACCGCGCCGATGGATGCCCTCCCGCGAGCGATCGAGGAGCTGAAGGCACTGACCGCACGGGAGCGCGAGGTCATGAGCCTGGCCGCCCAGGGCAGATCCAACGCCGAGATCGCGCGGTACCTCGTGGTCAGCCCGCTGACCGTCCGCACTCACATCCAGCGAGCCATGACCAAACTGCACGTTCGCGACCGCACTCAGCTCGTGGTCATCGCCTACCAAACCGGCCTGGTCCGCCCCGAGCGGCCATCCTTCAACGACTGACATCACCACTGAGCCAGGCGCTCGCAAGCCCCAGACAGCTTCTCGAAGCCGGCGGCGGCCACGCACCGACGCCCTGGCCGGGCTACGCCGACCGCAGCCGGAGAAGGCTGCCCGCGGCGGGCGGCAGTGACAGCACGACGTCGGGGCCGGCGATCGGCTGGTAGGTCTGGATCCGCGGGTCGAACCTGTCGGCCGTGCAAGCTTCGCGGTCCAGCCTAACGATGACCGTGCTGGCGTCTCGATGGCTCGCGTTGCAGACGAACAGCTGCCGATCCGGACCGGTGCCGGTGAAAGTGCCGGCGATGGCGGAGCCCTCAATGGAGCGGATCCACGAATCCGGGCGGAACACGTCCGCGCCCCGTGGCACCTGGTCGATGTGTCCGACGTGGACGGACCGCAGATCGCGCAGCTGGTGGGCGACCGGCGTGAGAGCACCCTGGGGTCGACGGTGTCGACGAACTCGCCGACGTAGTCCTCGTACGGCCCGGTCAGTTGCCGGTGATCACCAGGTTGGCGCCCGAGGTCCGCGATCTCCTGGTACCGCTGGACGGTGGTTTCCTCCGGCGGTGGCGGCCAGAACACCGCGATCGATGGTTCGATGCTCACAGGGCGCTCCGGTTGATGCGGCCCTTGTAGCGGGCTTCCAGCCGCTGGTTGTGCTCGTCCGAGCCGGCGATGTTGGCGGACAGGTATATGGGTGGCGGAAACCCGCGGGCGATGAGCCGGTCGATGGCGTGGGCGACCATCATCTGCACGGCCATGGCCGAGGTGATCGACGAGACCGCGCAGACCGGGCCGTGCTCTGTCTCGAGTACGGCATCCCCGTAAGGCGCTCGGTTGTCGATGACGATGTCCGCGATCTCGAAGAGTCGTTTCCCGGAAGGATGCCGCGAGCTGATCGCACGTGAATGCTCTAGCGAGGTGATGGCGATGACGGGCAGTTGGTTCTCCTGGGCAAGCCTTGCCATCTCGACGGTCGATCCGTTGCCGCCGGAGTTCGAGGCGATGACGAACGCGTCCGACGGGCCGATGTCGTGCAGTTCGAATACGCGTCGCGCGGTGTCCGGATCCCGTTCGGCGTATGTGTCCACGCTTTCGGGCGCGGCGCCGCCGAGGATCACCAGGTCGCGGAGCGCGAGCTTGTTGGTGGGCACGAGGCCGCCCGCGCGGCCGGCGACTTCCAGGGCGACCGCCTCGGAGTGCCCGGTGCCGAAAGCTGACTAGGCTTCGCTGGGCCGGAACGGCCACCAGCCCGCTTCTCTTTCGGGTGTACGTCGCGTCTTACGCCGATCGAGTCGGAGGGTTGGCTGTTGGCGCAACTGAGGGTGTTGCGTGGCGCTTCACTGGCTCCTCGTTTGGCCGTCACACCTGGTTGGTGCTGCCGTTGGGGTCGGCGCGGGCAAGACCGGTCTGGTAGGCGATGACGACGAGTTGGGCGCGGTCGCGTGCCTCCAGTTTGGTCATGGCGCGCTGCACGTGGGCGCGGACGGTGAAAGGGCTGAGATACATCCGGTCGGCGATCTCCATGTTGGACAGACCGGTCGCGACAAGAGCGACCATTTCGCGTTCGCGCGGGGTTAGTGCGGCGAGTTGTTCGGGATGGCGTGGTGTGGTGTCGACCGGCGTGGCGAGGAAGCGGGCCACCAAGGAGCGGGTCGCGGCCGGGGACAGGAGGGTGTCGCCGTCGGCGATCGTACGCACGGCGTTCAGTAGCTCTTGGGCCTCGATTCCCTTGCCGATGAAGCCGCTGGCCCCTGCGCGTAGGGCCTGTGCGACGTACTCGTCGGTCTCGTAGGTGGTGAGGATCAGTACGCGGGTGGCACGCAGATCCGGATCGGCGCAGATCTCCAAGGTGGCGGTGAGGCCGTCCATGTCGGGCATCCGGATGTCCATGACCACCACGTCGGGACGTAACTCGCGGGTCAGGGCCACCGCCTCCCTGCCGTCGCTTGCCTCGCCGACCACGGCGATGTCGTCGGCGCTGTCGAGGAGAGTGCGGAAAGCACCGCGTAGCAACGCCTGGTCGTCGGCGAGGATCACTCGGAGCGTCACAGCGTATCCCTGGCCTCTGCTGGTGCTCCGTCAGTCCTCCGTGCTGTGTTCTCGGCAGCTGGAAGAGGCAGGTGGGCGGAGACGAGGAAGCCTCCCTGGATGCGCGCGCCAGCCGTGAGGGTTCCGCCGACCGCGGTTGCTCGTTCACGCATGCCGATCAGACCGTAGCCAGGTGGGCGCTCCGGCGTGGGAGAGCCCTTGCCGTCGTCGGTGACGGTGACGGTCACGTGGTCGCGGTGCCAGGCGAGGCGCACCTGGGCGCTACTGGTGGGAGCGTGCTTGGTCACGTTGGTCAGGGCCTCTTGGATGATGCGGTAGGCAGTCAGGTCCACTGCCGGTGGTAGCGGCCTGGCTGTGCCGTCCTCGTTCATCGACACCTCCAAGCCTGCGCGGCGGAACGCCCTCAGCAGGGTGGGGACCTGTGACAGCCCGGGCGCCGGATCGGTGGGTGCGGATGTGTCGTCGGGCTGGCGCAGCAGACCGACGGTGGCCCGCAGGTCGTCGAGCGCCTGGCGGGTGGTCTTGACCAGTTCCTCGAGGCTGACGCGGGTCTGCTCCGGGCGGGTGTCGAAGAGGTGGGCGGCGACGGCGGCCTGCGCGTTGGCCAGGGTGATCTGATGGGCCACCAGGTCGTGCAGCTCGCGTGCGATGCGGACCCGTTCCTCGGCCACCTTCCGGCGGGCCTCGCTGTCCCGACGTTCCTCGGCCCGACGCGCCCGCTCCTCCATGAGCGCCAGGTAGGCCCGCCGGTGCTGCGCCGAGCGGCCGAATACGGCGGCCACGAGCGGCGACGCGGCCACGGTTACCAGCCTACTTGTGTCCTCCCACGAGAAGTCGGTCTCGAAGAAGGGGGTGAAGGCGACCAGCAGCGCAGCCGATGGGAGCAGGACCGCAGCCGCTACCCGCAGTTCGCGGCGTACGGCGAGCGAGTAGGCGCTGATGAGTGCGGGGGCCACGATGAGTGGGCTGGGCAACAGGCCCAACGGCGCGACGAGCATGCCGCACACGGTGGTGGCCATGGTGGTGGCTATGGGCGCGCGGTGCCGCGCTGGGAGCATCGCCGACGACACCGCGGCGATGAGGTAGGTCGGCGCCGGTGGCGGCGCCAACGTGTCGTCGTCGTGCAGCAAACCTCCGAGCAGGCAGAGCGCGAACGCTACCGCGACGACCGCTGCCTCCCGCCACCACCACGCCCTCGACATTGACCGACGCAGCACACGGCCAGGGTACGGGACGGTCACCCCGTACCGGCTGCGTACGCGTGTAGTGCGTCTGCACTAGAAGCAGTTTGGGGCTGGTCCGCGTGCACCAGGCGAAGACGGTTTCGGCAAACGATGTGCGGCACCGCGGTGGACGACAGGGTTGGTGAGTGAATCGTCCGGCACCGGGTCGGACGGCAAAGCGGCGGGGAAGAAACGTTGAAGGACACCGGAGACATCACCGACGCGGTGCGGCTGACGGCCGTCCGCAAGGTCTACGGGAGGCGCGACAACCAGGTGGTCGCGCTCGATGGCGTGACGACGCGGTTCGGCCGAGGAACGTTCACAGCGATCATGGGGCCCTCGGGCTCCGGCAAGAGCACCCTGCTGCAATGCGCGGCCGGGCTCGATCAGCCGACGTCGGGTTCGGTTCGGATCGAGGAGCACGAGCTCAGCGAGATGAACGAGACCGAGTTGACGAAGCTGCGCCGAGACCGGATCGGCTTCGTCTTCCAGGCGTTCAACCTGCTGCCGGTCCTCACCGTGCGGCAGAACGTGACGTTGCCGCTGCGGCTCGCCGGCCGCAAACCGGCCCGGGGCCGGGTCTCGACCGTCCTGGAGCAGGTTGGCCTGGCCCAGCGGAGCAACCACCGTCCGGCGGAGCTGTCCGGTGGGCAGCAGCAGCGGGTCGCCATCGCTCGGGCGTTGGTCAGCGAACCCGCCGTCATCTTCGCCGACGAGCCGACTGGCGCGCTGGACACAAGGACCGCGCGTGACATTCTCGCGCTGCTGCGGCACGCGTCACAGGCGGCCGGCCAGACGATCGTGATGGTGACCCACGATCCGGTCGCGGCTTCGTACGCCGATCGCGTCCTGTTCCTCGCCGACGGGCGGCTGGCTGGTGAGCTGGACGCGCCGACTCCTCAGTCCGTGGCCGACCGGATGACCCACCTGGGTGCTTTCGCCGACGAAGGCCCGCTCCCGCGGTTGGCGACGAGCCGGGGAGGGCAGCGCTGATGCTGGCGTTCGCGTTGCGCACCCTGCGGTTTCGCGCGGGCATGTTCGTGGCGGCCTTTCTCGCCATGTTCATCGCAGCGGCCATCATGATGGCTTGTGGCGGCCTGATCGAGACCGGCATCCGCACGGCTGTGCCGCCGCGCCAGATGGCCTCGGCCGACGTCGTCGTCGCCGGCGACCAGGAATACCACGACTCCGGCGGCGACCCTGACGAACCGCCGATCCTGCCCGAGCGGGTCCGGATCGACGCGGGGCTGGCCGACACGATCGCGGCGCTGCCCGGTGTGCGAAAGACCGAAAGCTTCGTCTTCGAGGGTGACCCGCCGGCGGGTACGGTCGACGCGATCGGTGTGATCGCCAAGCCGGGAGTGGACATCGGCGAGCTCCGGGAGCGGATCGACGCCGAGTTGGACCGCGGGACCATCACCCTGGTCGGTGACGAACGCGGGCAGGCCGAACTGCGCGAGGCCAAGGCGAGCGGCGTCACGGTGATGGCCCTGGCCGGAGTCCTCACCGCCTACGCGATCCTGGTCTCGATCTTCGGGGTGGCTTCCATGCTCGCCCTCGCGATCGCCCAGCGCCAGCAGGACCTGGCGTTGCTGCGAGCCGTGGGAGCGACACCTCGTCAACTGCGCCGGCTCATCCTTCGCGAGACGCTGCTGCTGTCCCTGCTCGCCACCGCACTGGCCTACCTCCCGGGCCAGTTCCTGGGCGAGCTCGTGTTCGACCAACTGGCCGAGCGCGGGATCGCCGCGGAGGGCGTGGTCTTCCATCAAGGCTGGATCCCGACCGCGGCCGCCATGGCGGTGGCGATCCTCGCGGCCTTGGCCGGTGCCTTGGGCGCCGGCAGAAGGGCGTCGCGCGTCAAGCCGACCCAGGCGCTCACGGAGGTCTCCGTCGAAGGCAGGCTGATCGGCGCCGGGCGCTTGCTGCTGGCGGTGATCTTCCTCGGCGGTGGGCTGGCCATGACCATCGTGACCATCGCCGTGATGAGTGGACCGCTCACGCCGGCCACCGCCGCACCTGCCGTGATCCTCCTCGCCATCGGGTTCGCCTCGCTGGCACCCGTGCTGACCAAGGTCACAACCTTCGCCGTGCAGTGGCCCGTGCGCGCCTTGGGTGGGGTGACCGGCCAACTCGCCGTGCTCAACGCACGCGGCCGCAGCGGCCGGATGGCGGCCGTGATGGGGCCGGTCATCCTGCTGACCGCAGTGTCGACCGGCATCCTGTACCTACAGGCGACCAACGACCAGGCTGATCGGCGCAGCTTCGCCGACAACCTGGTCGCCGACGCCGTGGTGACCACTCAGGACCGCTTCGACGCAGACCTGGTGGAACGGATCGACGACCTGCCGAGCGTCGCCGGCGCCTCGGCGTACGTCGACAGTGTCGGCTTCATCGAGAGTCCGAAGGACAGCTCTCCGATGAACGAGGGCTGGACCCTTCAGGGCGTCACCGCCGAGGGCGCCGACGCCACCACGCCGGTCCAGGTCACCGCGGGCAGCATCGCCGACCTGCACGACGACACGATCGCGATCGAGGACCAGCACGCCGACACGCTGGGCGTCGATGTCGGCGACACGATCAGGCTGCGGATGGGCGACAACACCGCTCTCGACGTACGGGTGGCCGCGCTGTTCTCCGCTCCGGACGACTACGACACCCTGTTGCTCCCCGCCGACACCCTGGCCGCCCACACCACCGAGGGATACCCGACACGCATCCTGGTCAGATCTGGCCCGAACACCGACCCCGAGCAGCTGGTGGCGGACCTGACCGAGGTGACCTCCGCCGAGAAGGGACTGGCCGTCACCGGACGCGACGTCCTGTTGAGGGAGCATGACGACCAGAAGCAGACCGCCAACTTCGCGATCTACATCATGGTCCTCATGATCGCCGGGTACGCGGCGATCACGGTGATCAACACTCTGGCGTCGAGCACAGCGGCGAGGCGGCGGGAGTTCGGGTTGCAGCGGCTCGCGGGCTCGACTCGAGGCCAGGTGCTGCGGATGGTCGGCCTGGAGGGCGCGATCCTGGCCGCCAGCGGCATCGCGCTCGGCACGGTTGCCGTGATCGGAGTCCTGGTGCCGGTCAGCCTCAAGCGCCTCGACTCGGTCGTACCCGCTGGCTCCCCGTGGATCTATGTTTCGACGGCCGCACTCGCCGTCCTGCTGACGCTCGGAGCCATGCTCCTGCCCGCGTGGCGGGCGACGCGTGGCCGGCCGGCCGAGGCGGCGCTCGCCATCGAATAGCCTCGGCACACCTCGGCCTTTTGAGAGCCTCACGCTGCGGGCGCGGCGATGCAGGGAGCGGCCTTCGGTCCGCTGCGGGTCTATCCCACTCACGCCCTATTTCCAATCCGATGTGAGTCGCAGAGGAGGTCCGGAGGTCATCGAGGTGGGCCATCCGGACCTACTTCGCGGTTTCTGCCGCTCCGTTGAGGCCGCTCCGGGCTGACTCCCTCCGCGCGTTGAGCAGCTCGGGCAGCTCGGGTCGTTGTAGCCGGACGCCTCGTGGGCTATGGTTCTCCTATCTGAGATGACTCTCTTATTTGAGAACGGAACCCACGGTGTTCATTGTTGCGGCGACGGACAGGCTGTTCATCGCTCCGAGCTGGGATCGCATGGCGGTGGCGAAGACTCGCCGTCTGGGGCAGGTGCCGGCGGCCAACGTCGGCGACGCGTTGCAGCGGATGACCGTCATGGACGGCGGCATCCGGCTGTTCACCGAGCGCGCCGCGCTACTTGGAAACGCGCTGACGGTGGACGTGCGGTCGGGTGACAACCTGGCCATCCACCGGGCGCTCGACGAGGCCCGACCGGGCGATGTCCTGGTGGTCAACGGGCACGGGGACATGACCCGTGCGCTGATCGGGGACCTCATCGGTGAGATCATGGTGAATGCCGGGGTCGTCGGCGCGGTGGTCGACGGTGCCGTCCGCGACGTCCAGGCGCTGTCCGAGCTGGGCCTGGCCGTCTACGCGCGTGCGGTCACCCCCGCCGGACCTTTCAAGGACGGGCCCGGCACCATCGGTGCGCCGGTGGCGGTCGGCGGCGTGGTGGTGGCAGCAGGTGACGTTCTTGTCGGTGATTCCGACGGCGTCGTCGTCGTTCCACGGCACCGCGTGATGGAGGTCGTGGAGGCGGTCGACGGGATCGGCGAGAAGGAGGAGGCGCTCCGGCAGCGCATCCTTGCCGCGCGCGCCGGCCGTGCGGCGGTGGCCCTGTGACCACCATGGTGCCCGCCCTCCGGATGGAGGAGCTGCGCCGCTGCTCGCGGCGCCCGGCCCTTGGCCCGGCACCGCCGGGGGCTGTCTCCCTTGCCATGGGCGAGCCGGACTTCCCGACACCGTCACCGGTGATCGAGGCCGCCGCGGCGGCCTTGCGCAGGGGAGACACGCACTACGCCGACCAGAAGGGCCTGCCGGAGCTGCGCGCCGCGTTGGCGTCCAGGCTGCCGGCGCATCCGGGCCGGACGTGGACCGCGGAGGACGTCGTGGTGACGCACGGCGCGACTGCCGCGCTGGCGGCCACCGTGCTCGCGATGATCGACCCCGGCGACCGTGTCGTCATTCCGGAGCCCGCCTACTCGCTCTACGCCGATCTGGTCGTTTTCGCCGGGGGGACGGTGGACTTCGTCCCGCTCGCCCCGGACCTGCATTGGGACCTCGACGCGTTGGCCGCCGCGCTTCCCGGGGCGGCGATGATGATGTTCTCGAATCCGTCGAACCCGACCGGCATCGTGCACCGCGAGGAGGAGCTCGAGGCCCTCGGGAAGCTGCTCGACGGCTCCGACACCCTGGTCGTCAGCGATGAGGCGTACCACCGGCTGGTCTATCCGGGGCATGTGTTCACCTCGGCGTTGGAGATCGAATCGCTGCGCGATCGGACGGTGTACGTGCAGACGTTCTCCAAGACCTACGCGATGACCGGCTGGCGCGTTGGGTACCTGACCGGGCCGCGTGCGGTGGTGGACGCGGTGGCGCACGCGCACCGGACCTACAACGGCTCGTTGAATACGGCGGTCCAGCACGCGGCCCTTGCTGCTCTTGATCTGCCGGACAGCGTCGTTGATGCCATGGTCGACAGGTACCGGCAGCGTCGCGAGCTCGTGGTCGCCCACCTGTCCGGCATTCCCGGGCTGCACCTGGTTCCGCCGGAGGGAGCGTTCTACGGGTTCCTTCGCTACGACGCCGACCTGCCCTCCGAGGCGGTCGTTCGCGAGCTCGCCGAGCGGGAGGTGATGGTGCGGGCCGGCGCCGAGTACGGGCCCTCGGGCGAGGGGCACGTCCGGATCTCGTTCGCGGCCTCTGAGGAGGAGCTGCGGACCGGCCTGGCCCGCATCGTCCGTCATCTCGGCGATGAGAGAATCCAATGAGGTTCGGCGAGGGCGGAGGGGCCATGACCGATCAGCAGGCCTCCCGGCGCGGCGGGCGCCAGCCACGCAGTGACACCCGCCGCAACCGTCGGCGCCTCCTCAAGGCCGTCGGCGAGCTTGCCCGGGAGGCGCCCGATCAGCTCACCATGCAGGCCGTCGCGTCCCGCGCGGAGGTCGGCCCAGCTACCGCCTACCGCTACTACTCCTCGCTGGACGAGGTGCTCGCGGCTTATGTGCTCAGCGTCGTCGAGGAGCTCCGCGATTTCAGTGCGGCATCGACCGCGGAAGGGCGACCGCTGTTCGATTCCGTCGTGAACAAATGGGTGGACCTGCTTGCCGAGCACGGGCCGGCATTGGTGCAGCTCCGATCCAGGCGAGGTTATCTGGAGCGGCTCCATGATGGGAACGAGATCATGGTCGCGGTGCGGGATGCCTGGAGCAGGCCGGTGGAGGGGCTGCTCGACGACATCGGCCTCCCGGACAAGATGATCGAGTACGCCGTGTTCCTCGCCAACATGATGTTCGACCCGCGGGAAATCCAGGATCTGCTACAGGAGACGGACCTGTCCCGCCCCGAGGTCATCACGCGGCTGACCGAGGCCTACGGCGGCGCGCTGCGTGGATGGGCCCGGGCCGGCTGATCGTCCCGGGCGCAGGCGCCGACCCGACGAACTCGGCGCCGGGCTCCGGCGGTGCGCGGCTGTTCCGTGCGCGGCGCACTTGCTGCTGATCCGGTTACTCAGCGGTGGCGAGCGCGGCCTTTCCCGGCACCTCTTATGTGATAAGATCCTCTCAAGTCAGGGATGTCTCTCGCTATTTCTCGACAGGGGTAGCAGTGGTAAGGCAGCAGGTTGAGCGCGAACCCGGCGCGACGCACGCATCGACTACAAGGGCGTGCCCGCGACCGATGCAGGTCCGCCACAATGACTGACGCCGCTGGCGAGGTCGGGAGCCGTATGGCCGAGGCCGCCCAGGCGTGGCTGGACTCCCTGGACGCGGACCAGCGCACGGTGGCGGTCGGTCCGGCGCCGGGCGCCGACGGTGTGGCCGAGGCCGAGCGCACCCGCTGGTTCTACACGCCCACCGATCACGGCGGGCTCACCTTTCACCAACAGCGTCCTGCCCAGCATCGGCTGGTGATGCGGCTGGTCGCGAGCGGACTGTCCGAGGCCGGGTACACCACCGTCGCCACCGTGCTCGGCCTGGAAAACGTGCTCGACCGCGTCGAGAGCTTCTCGGTGAACTGGGGGCGGGAACGCACCCGCGACCCCGGCATGTACTACCTGCGGGTCTTCGGCGAGCCCGGCGGGCGGCGACCGTGGGGATGGCGGTTCGGCGGCCACCACGTCTCGCTCAACAACCTCGTGGTGGACGGGCGCGTCGCCGCCACCACGCCGTGCTTCCTGGGCGCGGACCCGGCCGTGTCGCCGCTGCTGGGCGGCGCGACGCTGCGCCCGCTGGGGTCGGCCGAGGAGCTGGCCCGCGAGCTGGTTCGCTCACTGCGCCCCGAGCTCGCCGCCCGCGCGGTGCTGCTGGCACGCGCTCCGAACGACATCGTGGCGGGCAACAGCACCCGGATCCACGACCGCGTGGTGAAGCGCCGCGAGCTCTGGCGCCCCGGCCAGCACACCCCGGACCGTGCCGAGGACCCGGCCACCGGCCTCGACGGTACGGACCAGCGGGCGGTGGCCCTGACCCCGATGCCCAAGGGCGTGCCGGGCGCCGAACTCGACGCCGCGCAGCGGGAGCTGCTGCGGGCCCTGCTCGGCACCTACCTCGACCGCGTACCGGCCGGGGTTTCCCCGCTGCCCCGCTACGACGACCCGGCGGCGCTGGACGCCGTGCACCTCGCCTGGGCCGGCTCCACCGCGGCGGGAGAGCCGCACTACTACCGCCTGCAAGGCCCGCGGCTGCTCGTCGAGTGGACCAACATCCACCGCGGCGTCAACCACGCCCACGCCGTGTGGCGGGACCCGGAGACCGACTTCGGCGGCGACGTCCTCGCCGCCCATCACGCCGCCCACCACCCGCGATGAGAAACGGGACGTGACAGACATGGACGCTCCAGCCCACAAGACGCGTCCCACGCTGCGGGGATCCTTTGGCATGTGCGCGTCGACGCACTGGCTGGCCTCCGCGACGGCCCAGTCCGTGCTGGAGCGGGGCGGAAACGCGTTCGACGCGGCGACGGCCGGCGCCTTCGTGCTGCACGTGGCCGAACCCCATCTCAACGGGCCGGGCGGTGACCTCGTCGCCGTGTTCGCGACCGCGGCGGGATCGTCTCCGCTCGTGCTGGCGGGGCAAGGCCATGCCCCGCGGGGAGCCACGATCGAGCACTTCCGGGCCGAAGGGCTGGACCACGTCCCGGGCGCGGGCGCCCTGGCCGCCGCCGTCCCGGGCGCCGTCGACTCCTGGCTCTGGCTGCTCGCCGAGTTCGGCACCTGGGAGCTCACCGACGTCCTGGCCTACGCGATCGACTATGCGGAGCACGGAGTTCCGGTCGTACCCCAGTTGGCACGCGTCCTGGCCACGGTCGAGGATCTCTTCCGGACGCACTGGCCGACGTCGTACGCGCTGTGGATGCCCGGAGGACAAGTCCCGCAACCGAATGCGACCCTCGGCAACCCCGCCTACGCCCAGACCCTGCGCCGGCTGAGCACCAGCGGCGCCGGCGAGACGAGGACAGCCCGGATCGAATCCGCGCGGCGCGCCTGGCGAACCGGGTTCGTGGCGGCCGCCGTGGCGAAGTTCGCGGCGACGCCGCATCGACATTCCTCGGGCGGGGACCACGCCGGAGTGGTCACCGCCGCCGACTTCGCCGACTTCCTTCCGTCCGTCGAGCCCGCGCTCACCGCGGAGTTCCGGGGGATCACGGTGGCGAAGGCGGGCTTGTGGTCCCAGGGTCCCGTGCTGCTGGAGGCCCTGTCCATGCTCGACCACTTCGACGACGAACAGATCGATCCGTCGACCGCCGGGGGCATACACACCATCACCGAGGCTTTGAAGCTGGCCATGGCCGACCGGGAGGCGTTCTACGGAGACCTGGATCCGGCGGATGCGCAGGCCGTGGTGCGCCGCCTGCTGTCCCCGCGGTACGGCAAGGAGCGTGCCGGCCTGATCGGCCCGGTCGCGTCGACCGCGTTCAGGCCCGGTGACATCGGCGTCACACCGTACACACCACCGCTGGTCACCGATCAGCACGCGGTTCGGGCCGACGGCGTGGGAGAACCCACCGTGCAACAGACCGGGCAGACCCGGGGCGACACCTGCCACATCGACGTCGTGGACCGCTGGGGAAACATCATCTCCGCCACACCGTCGGGAGGGTGGCTCCAGTCCTCCCCCGCCGTGCCGGAACTCGGTTTCGCGCTCGGCACACGGCTCCAGATGACATGGCTGGACCCGGCCGCCCCGTCACGCCTGGCGCCGGGACGGCGGCCCCGCACGACGCTGTCTCCGACCTTGCTGCTGCGCGACGGCCGGCCCGTGGCCGCGCTCGGCACACCGGGGGGTGACCAGCAAGACCAATGGCAACTGATCTACCTGGTGCGCACGCTCGCCCTCGGGCTGGATCCGCAGGAGGCGATCGACGCACCCGCGTTCCACACCACCTCGGTACCGAGTTCGTTCTGGCCGCGGACCTGGACGCCCGGCGGATTGGTGGTCGAGGAACGAGCGGGCGGGGCCGTCGTCGACGAGTTGCGCGAACGTGGCCACGACGTGACCGTCTCCGGACCGTGGAGCCAGGGCCGGCTGTCAGTCGTCACACGTGATCCGGACAGCGGCGTCCTCCAGGCGGCGGCGAACCCGCGCGGTGCACAGGGTTACGCGGCGGGGCGGTGAGCGTGCGACAGCGCGTGACGCCTCTGGGGCTGATGCTCGCCCTTACCTTCGCGACGGGCGTCGTGGACGCTGTCGGGTACCTGCGCCTGGACAACGTGTTCGGGGGCAACATGACCGGCAACGTGGTCATCCTCGGCATGGCGGCCACAGGCAGGACGGGGCTGCCGGTCCTCGGTCCGGTCGTGGCGCTGGTGTCCTTTCTCGTCGGCGCAGCCGTTGCCGGGCGGGTGCTGCGCACCGCCGCGCCGAACTGGAGCCCCCGGTGCACGGTCCTGCTGGGCGGCGTCGGACTGGTTCTGGCCGCCACGGCGCTCAGCATGGCCGTGACCGGGGTGGGAGCCCCTACCGCCCGCGCGTCGATGACGTCGTCGCTCGCCCTGGCCATGGGCGTACAGGCGGCGACGGCCCGCCACCTGGGCGTGAAGGACGTCACGACGGTGGTCGTCACCTCCGTGCTGACCGGCCTCGCGGCCGACTCCCGGCTGGGAGCGGCCCGCGGTCAAGCGGCGTTGCGTCGAGGCGCGGCCGTCACGCTCATCGCCATCGGCGCGGTCACCGGCGCGGCGCTGTGCCAGGTGCACGAAGGTCTCGCGGTAGTAGCGGCAGCGCTCGTCGTGCTGGCGGTGACCGGCCTCGGCCACGCCTCCGCTCGCTCCACCGACCGCGGGGCGGCAGCCACGACCGCATCGGCCATGTCTCCAATCGCGATCAGCCCCTGAGGAAAGGTAGGGACGTCCATGACCGCGCCTCTGGCTCCCCCGCTCCGCATCGGAAGGTCCGCTGTCGGGGCCGTCAGCATCCTGGCTGGCGCCATCGGAACCCTGGAGTCGGTGGTGTCACCGACACTCCCGCTGTTGCAGCGCGAACTGTCGATCAGCCCCGCCCAGGGGGCACTACTGAGCATCGCGATGCTCGTCACCGGTGCTCTTACCGCGCCCATCGCAGGCGTCCTTGGTGACCGTCACGGCGGTAAACGGGTCATGATCTGGCTGATGGTCGTGGTCTCGGCCGGCGGCCTGGTGTCCTCGCTGGCGCCGAACCTGCCGGTGCTGCTGCTCGGGCAGGTCCTGGAAGGCGCGATGGTGGGCGCGATGCCACTCTCGTTCATCCTGATCCGCAAGCTCCTCCCAGCGGAAGAGTCTCCGGTGGCCATCGGCATGGTCAGCGGCTTCTTCGTGGGCGGCGGCATGCTGGGGACGCTGATCGCCGGACCCATCGCGGAAGGGCTGTCCCGGCACTGGATGTTCGCGATACCGACGTTCGCGGTCGTCGTGGCCACCGTGTTCGTCCACAGGCTGTTGCCGGACGATCAGCCGACCCGGTCGGACGCTCGGATCGACTGGCCCGGCGTGGCCCTCCTGAGCGGCATCGTGCTCACGCTCATGTTCGCGCTCGCCACGGCGCCCGACATGCCCTCCCAGCCACTCCTGCTCGTCGTCGCCGTCGTGCTTCTGGCCGCCTTCGTGACCGGATGGATAGCCGTCGAACGCCGTGCGGCCTCGCCGATGTTCGACCTTCGCCTGCTCGCCACGCCCGCGATCTGGCGATCCTATGTGCTCACATACGCCCTTTGCGTAGGTGCCGCGCTGTCGATCTATCTCGTTCCGCAGCTGCTCGCGGTGTCCGGCGACGGGTACGGCTTCGGGGCCAGTTCCACCGACATCGGGCGGTACCTGTTGCCCGCCGCCGCGATGGCGGCGATCAGCGGGCCGCTGGGCGGGCTCGCGGCGCGGCGTTTCGGCTCGACCGCCGTGGTCGCCGCCGGCATCGCCGTCATGACGGCCAGCCTGATCGGCATGGCGTTCGTCCACACCGAGGTCTGGCACCTCATCGTCGGCAAGGCGCTGATCAGCCTCGCCAATGGCGCCTGCATCACGGCGCTGGTCATCAAGACCGCCACCTCCGTCGACCATGGCACCACCGGTACCGCCACGAGCCTGGTCCTGGTGATCCGCGTGCTCGGCTTCGCCACCGGCGCACAGATCGGCGGCGCCGTCCTCACAGCCGGCACCCCCAATGGATCGGACGTCCCGGCCGAATCCGCCTACGTCGCCGCCTTCGTCATCGCGAGCGTCGTCACGGCGCTGTCCCTGGTTGTCACCCGTTCCATGAACAAAGGAGTCAAGCAATGACGGGTACCCGTACCGCGCCGAGGCGCAAGGTCCTCATATCCGGGGCCAGCATCGCGGGACCCACCCTCGCGTTCTGGCTCAACCGCTACGGATACGCGGTCACGGTGGTAGAGAAGGCGGGCACACTTCGCGGCGGCGGTTATCCCATCGACGTGCGCGGCACCGCGCTCGAGGTCGTCCAGCGGATGGGGATCCTCCCGCGGCTGCGAGACGCACACATCGACCTGCGCCGGCTGACCTTCCTCAACAGCGACGGCAGCGAGGTGGTCTCGCTCAAACCGCACGCCGTCACCGGCGGTGTCGAGGGACGGGACCTGGAGGTGCGGCGCGGGGACCTGACCGACGCTCTTTACACGGCGGTCCGTGACGACGTGGAGTTCTTGTTCAACGACTCCATCGACACCCTCGACCAGACCGGCCACGGCGTCGACGTCAGCTTTCGCGGAGGCAGCCGGCGCACGTTCGACATGGTATTCGGCGCCGACGGCGTGCACTCACGTACCCGGGAGTTGTTGTTCGGCCCCGAAGAGCAGTTCCACCGGTACCTCGGCTACTGCTTCGCCGTGTTCACCATGCGCAACACCTTCGGGCTCTCCCACGAGACCGTGATGTGGAACACCCCAGGCAGAGCCGCGGCACTCTACGCCGTGGGGGACAACGACGACGTGCACGCCTTCCTGAACGTCGCCCAGCCGGAACCGCCGTTCCACGCGTTCTCGAACCCGGACGCCCAGCGGAAACTGCTCGCCACGGTCTTCGCCGACGCCGGATGGGAGATCCCAGGCATGCTGGCCGCCATGCACGACGCGGACGACCTGTTCTTCGACGGAGTCAGCCAGATCCACATGCCCCACTGGTCCAGCGGCAGGGTCGCGCTGGTGGGCGACGCCGCGTACGCGCCCTCGTTCCTCACCGGACAGGGCACCAGCCTCGCGCTCGTCGGCGCGTACATGCTCGCCGGTCACCTGGCCGACCGGGACCACGCCACGGGCTTCGCCGCCTACGAAGACAACACCCGTGACTTCGTGACCATGAACCAGGGGCTGGCCGGCAAGGGCGGTGCCACACTCTTCCCGACCACCGCCCAGGAACTGGAGCAGCGCAACAACAGGCTGCGCAAGCTCAGCGCCATGCCCCCCGCGACCGGACGACCGGCCCACTCGGCCCTCACCCTGCCCGAATTCACGGCCAGAACGTACACAGGATCCCGGATGCTCGGCTCGAGCTCCTAGCGGGCGGGCGCCATGGCATCGCCACCGAGTTCGCGGACGTCTCACGACTTGGGCTACGGCCTCACCTGAACGGCGTGCCGCCGTCCGTCGGACACTCGCTCACAGATAGGAAAACAGCATGCTGACCGAAACACATCCGAACGCCCAGTGGCTGTCGGATGTCTACCGTGGCGGTGCCGCGATTGCGTCCGATCCGAACCTCGACGAGGACGAGCGGGAGCGCCGCCAGAAGGAGCACGCGCAGGTGATCATGAGTCGCATGTCGCCGAACATGATCATCCACACCGGCGGCGTGCGGCTCACTGTTACCGCCGGCATGGACTTCCTGACGAAGTACCACAAGCGCCGGGCGATGCTCTCGGACGTGAACGTGCAGCCCCTGGGCTTCGATCAGATCCTCGCCGACGACTACTACGGCATCGTTCACGGCACGTTCCGAACGGCGCGCGGCGACGTCGTGTGGACGCGCGTGGGGATGGGCGCGTGGCGGTTCGAGGACGGCATCGCAGTCGAGCACTGGGAGCTGTCCAACGGGCCGAAGTGGGACGAGTTCTTCCTCGCAGGCGATCCCGATTTCAACGGCTCGGCGCTCGAGTTCTGGACGCGAGGCGTCTAAGAGCGGTTTGAATAACGCGGTCAGGTTGCTTGTGGCGCCGGTGGCCGGCTGCGTGCATGGCCCGGCAGGCGCCGGGGTGGTAGGTGCACCAGCGCCCGCGACAAGGTAGAAACTCATGGCAGGGGTCGTTGGGGTGAGGCGTGGTTTGGTCGCCAGTTCTCGTACCTAACGACCCCGCCTCACGTCAGCGCGACACGCCGTCCACGACCCACGCGAACATCGACCAAGGCGCCCGGGACCACCGCCCCAACGGGTTATTCAAACGGCTCTTACAGCGGCAGCGGTCAGTCCCACCACAGGGTTATCAACCTGGCGCCGGCCGGGATGTGAATCGGGTGGGCTGGGGGTTTGCCCGTCCACCATTCGGTGGTCGGCTCCTCCGGTTGGAGTTCCCGTGCCCAGGCGGCGACTTCGGAGGCGGCGGCGGTGGTGACCACGTAGACGTGGTCGCTGAAGGGCCACTCGTTGTCGTCCATGACCTCGCTGATGCCGACCCAGACGTCGAGAACGTCCGCCCGGTCGCGGATGGTGCGAAGGATCGCGTAGAAGCGTTCCGGGCCGGGATGCTCGGTCAGGTTGCAGCCGATCGATCCGATGTCGTTGTTGCCGTCGAAGAACATCTCCAGGCTGACGACCGGTTCCGGCCCGTCCGCAGAGTCGTATCCGCGTTGGCTGGCAATCTCGGCGAGCAATTCATGGAGCACGGTGTTCTCCCGGGTGGTTGATGACCAGGATCGGTCGCACCTTGATCGTGGGTAGTTGGGGGCGCGCAGTGTCGACTACAGCCGGTCGGTCCATGTTGGGGCGGAGCTTCATCGTTCAAGGTCGGGCGTTGAGCGGTCGCACTCGCCGCGCAGGCATGGCCGGCGAAGTCCAGGATGAAGCGGATGCGTCTTGGCCAACTCCTGCCGCTAACCGAGAGTAGGCGTGAGGTGTACAGCGCGACTGAAGTCGACGGGAGCTCCGTGAAAGCAGACAAGGGTGCTGTCTGCTGGGACGGCCGAAGTCTGGAGAACGACGGTTGGCTTCACTGAACCCCGTCAAGCTCGCGGGGGTCGTTGACGATAGCGGCGGCTGGATGGGAACTATGTTGTCGCGGGCCGGCGCCGTATAGGAGCGTGTCGATGATCCGGCTGGCCAGGACGTCGGGGTCGGTCTCGGCGTCGTCGCCGTGTAGGGACTCGCCGATGAGCGCGTAGTACACCCGTCGGGTCCAGTCGAGATCTGCCTGCGCGTCGAGCACGCCGAGGTCCCGCACGCGACCCAACAGCTCCAGGCAGCGGTGTACCACCTGCTGCTGCATCTGGGCGACGAGTGAACCGGAAGGGGCTGGCTGTCCGAGCGCGAACCCCCAGCTGACCTTGGTCCGCAGGACGTTGACGGTGATCTGATGCAACGCCACCAGCGGGGGCGCTGTCTCCGGCCGGCCGGACTCGACGGCGTCGAGCAGCTGCTGCACGGCCATGGCGGCCATGGCGTCAACAAGCGCCTGCCGATTGGCGAACCGCCGGTGGATCGTCGTGCGAGCCACCCCAGCGGCCTCGGCGACCTGCTCCAACGACGCGGCTGGGTTGGTGCTGAGCACCCGGTCGGCAGCCTCCAGGATCGAGCGCACGCTGCGCTCGGCGTCGGCGCGCAACGGCCTGGTCATCGCACTCTCCTCTACTTCACGTCTGGCTGAACGGTACACGACCGTTGCCTATTTCTATCAATCTGCAACACCTCTGTTGCATATAGCCAAGAAACTGCTACGCTTCAGTCGTACATCTAGTGGATGGAGAAGTTGATGGAAAACCATGAGCAGACCCGCACCGCCCTCGTCACCGGGGCATCGGCAGGACTCGGCGCTGAATTCGCCACCCAACTCGCCGAGCGTGGACACAATCTCGTCCTCGTGGCCCGCTCCGCGGACCGCCTGCAACGACACGCCGAGCACCTACGCGCCACGCATGGCGTACGGGTCGAGGTAATCGTCCAGGACCTCACCGCACCGGACGCCACGACCCGGATCAGCGCGGACCTCGCCGCGGCCGGGCTCACCATTGATGTACTGGTCAACAACGCCGGCTTCGGCACCGCCGGCCGGTTCGAACAGATCCCCGACGGGCGGGACCAGGAGCAACTGATGGTCAACGTCGTGGCCCTCGTCGGCCTTACCCGCGCCCTCGTTCCCGGCATGCTCGCCAGGGGCCGAGGCTCGGTCATCAACGTCGCCTCGACGGCAGGATTCCAACCCTCGCCCTACTTCGCCACCTACAGCGCGGGCAAGACATTCGTGCTCAACTTCAGCCTCGCGCTGCGATCGGAATACCGCGGCCGCGGCGTACGTGTCCTGGCGCTTTGCCCAGGCCCGACCCAGACCTCCTTCTTCGACACAGTCGGCGAACGAGCCGCCCTGGGCGGGAAAATGATGCCCGCGCACACGGTCGTGCACGCCGCCCTCGCCGCCCTCGACCGCGACCGGGCGTACGTCGTACCAGGCCTCGGCAACTCCCTCAACGCGCACCTCACACCCCGACGCCCCCGCCGACTCGTCACCGCGATCGCCAAGCTGGTCACCCGGTCAGTCCTGGACACGCCCGCACCGGCGGAGCCGAAGCAGCCGCAGGCGGCGTAGGCCCTGAACACCTGATATGCGCGTCGACTGCCTCACTGGTCGCTGCACGAAGGTCTACACCTCGACGCCCGGGCCGCCGGCATCGCCGCGATGCGATCGGGGCCGCAGGTCACGTACGCACGGCTCCCCGGGCGCTAGGCGATAAGGCACCCGCCCATCCGCCCTTCACGCGCGCACCGGGTCCGGCAAACCACACAAGACGACACCGATGATCGTCTTGTGGCGGGGGGCGTCCATGCCCGACCGACCACATTGGAGTGTACCGCTATGACCAGCGTTCTGAGTATCCTGACGACCCCGCCCGCACCGATCCAGCTAATTGTCGCGGCGGCGATCCTCATCGGCGAACCGGCGCTGCTCGCCGGCGTGGTCCTTCCCAGTGTCACCGCGGCACTGGTACTGGGATTCCTCGCCTACACCGGGGTGGTCCCGCTGCCCATAGTGTTGGCAACGGCGGCGTCGGCGGTCATCTGCGGTGACGCGATCGGTTACTTCGTCGGACGACGGCGGGCACGACGCGGGCCCGCCACGCGGCAGCCCTCTGCCGGTGGCCACCCGGCAAGCGACAAGCCGCACCAGTACTGGACCCGCGTGTACGGCCGAATCCAGCGGTCCATCGGGACCGTCCACCGCCCCCGCGCCGCGCGGCTGGTCGCCCGTCACGGCGGCCGGACGATCTTCCTGGCCCGCTGGATCATGGGTGCCCGGACTCTCGTACCCCGCCTTGTCGGCGAAGGGCAAACCTCCGTCTGGGGATTCGCGCGATGGAGCGTGCCGGCGGGCCTAGCGTGGTCGACCTCGTACGTGCTGGTCGGCTATCTGGGTGGTGGCTCCCTAGACAACCTCTCCGCGCTCATGTCCCAGGCATCCCTGGCGATCGTCGCTCTGATCCTCACGGTCAGCGGCGCAGCGATCCTGCTCCGGCGCTGGGTACGACGTTCTCCCGCGAAAGCCACAGCCGCGGCGGCCAGCGCCGCCTAGGGCCTTGCCCTCGACCTCGCGAACGACCTCGTCCGGTCCGGCGGCACGACAGGCTCCGTCGGCGTGCCAAACGGCGTGGACCGTGTCGACCTCTACCGGCTGTTCCGCCACAACATCACACGGAGGGCGGGGTTAACCCGCCCTCCGTTACACGGAGCCCTTCCTTCTTTGCGCTGCGGAATATGTCTGGTTCAGAAACTCACGAATCGCCGACACCCTCGGCTTGCTGCTCGCCGTCATCGTCACCGCCGCCAGCCTCAGCGACAACGTCATCGGCACCCACCTGCTCGACCAGGCCAAGGCCACCCATCCCACCCTGTGCTTCTGGCGGGTTTCATTCGTCGCGGTTGTTTAGGGTTGGCTGCTCTTGTTCGCGCCATCGATCAGGAAGAGCAGCTCCAAAAGGCCGTCGGTGTCATTCAGTCGCGAGACTTCGGCCAGGTCCTGCCACGCCGATGGGTGGCCGAGCGGACCTTTGCCTGGATCAACCGCTGCCGGCGCACCGTGCGCGACTACGAAGCCCTGCCCGAACACCACGCCGCCATGGTCCAGTGGGCCATGGTCATCATCATGACCAGACGCCTGGCCCGCTACCGAACCCGGCCCCGCCAACCCTCCCGACGAGCAGCATGACCGGTAATGGCCGGCCGTTGCGGTAGCGCAGCAACGGCCCGTTCCGGTCGCCGTCACCTCTTTCCGCGTGGTGCGCGACCAGGTGCCGCATCAAGGTTGGCGAGACCGGTTGCCAGCGAGACGTGCCACCCTTCTCACGAAGGAAGACCAGGCATTGGTCGGTGTCCAGGTCCCGCGGTCGAAGCGCGAGCGCGCCGCCGCGCCGGCAGGCAGTTTCCGTGTGTAGCCGGATCAGCAGGCTGTCCAGGGCCGGGTCATTACCGGTCGTCGCCGCGACCTCGTTGATCTCCGCCAGGCGCGTGTCGCCGATCGCTCGCCGGGTGCTCGGTAGCCGGCGCGGTTTGGCGACTTTCAATGCCGGGTTGTCGGCGGCGTCCAGATAGCCGTCATCGACTGCCTTCCGGTACAGGCAGCGCAATGCGGCCACCAGGTTCTCGGCGGCCGACCGCCCACCTCTGGAGTTGCTTCGTACCACCACGTTGGCCTGCGCCTGGACGCGGAGCTGCTCGATCTCGGACGGGCGGGGCTCGTCGATCCGCCGATCGCCCCATGCTTGCACCACCCGGTTCCAGTACGAGCCGTACGCGCGCAGCGTCCCCGGCGACACCGCGGCCGCGACAACCGGCACGTACTCGGCAAACGTCGGCGCCACGGGCCGCGGTGGTCGTACCTCGAGCAGGTCGGCCGGGGAGATGCCCATCCTCTCGAGCAGCAGCCGGGCGGCCGCCACGGCGGGCAGCGGAAGCGGGCCGCAGCACCGGGCCAGCGCTAAGACGGCCACCACGAGGGGAGGCCGGGATCACGGGCGGCACCGGCGCGATGGTCATACGGACCACCGCCGTGCCCATACGACCGGCCCCGAACCCGGGCACGAGTACAGAAGCAGGTGTTCAAGTGGCTTTGAACACCAACACGGGAAACTGCGCACCCATGCGGAAAATCGGTGTCCGAGGCCGGATCGATACCGTAACCCCACACGAGCAGCAGCCTGACGTCCACATTGCCATTGGACCGTAGATCGGCGGGTCCGCTCGCGCGAGTAGCGGCTGCAGCAGCATGCCGAGGATCGCTGAGGCGCCGGCCACCGGCAGGTACCAGTTTTTCCGGATCACGACGGAGGGCTGGTTGAGCAGTATGTCGCGGAGCAGGCTGCCGCCGAGCGATACGGCGAGCCCGATGACGATGACGCCGAGTATGTCGATGCGGCGGTGCCTCTCGCCGGCCGCGAACAGGGCGCCTTGGAGGCCGCCGAGCCCGGCGGCGAGGAGCTCTATCCACAGCGTCACCTGAAACGACATGGGGTCACACTCTTAGCCTCTACCTACCACCATAGGGGCGACAAACTACCGCCAGGGATCGGCTGGGTACGCCGACGGCGAACGGTCATGCGCGTAGCGCCGTTTCGGCAGCGCGGACCTCGTGTAGCAGCGGCTGGCCCGCGACGAAGCGACCGACCTCGTCTACTACCAGCCGACCGACGCGGCGCCGCTCGAGTCCGATACTGCCGGCGATGTGTGGGGTTAGCACCACGTTGGGCAGCATATAGAGCGGCGAGCCCGGCTCGGGTGGCTCGGGATAGGTCACGTCGAGGAGCGCGAGTACGTCCTGACGCCGGCGCAGGACCCGGATCAGCGCCGGCTCGTCCAGCACCGCACCGCGTGCGGTGTTGATGATTGTGGCACCCTCGCGCATGGAGGCGAGCAGTTCCTCGGTGATCAGTCCCGAGGTCTGTGGCAGGGACGGCGTGTGCACAGTGATCACGTCGGCGCGATGAAACAGTTCCTCGATTCCCACGAGCTCGACGCCGAGAGCGGCCGCACTCGCGGCGTCTACGTACGGGTCGGCGGCAAGCACATGAACGTCGAGTGTGGACAGCCGTTGGGCCACCAGGCGGCCGATCAGGCCGAGTGACAGTATGCCGACCGTCGAGCCGAACGTTCCGGGCGCCGTCGGCTGGGATGGGAACCGGCCGAGCCGGCGTACCGCGCGTTCGAAGCGGTGGGCGTGCTTAAGTGCCAGCGTCACCTGCGCGAATGTGAACTCGGCGACTGGCACCGCGTTGGCGGCGGCGGCCGACACGATCTGGATGCCGGCGGCCCAGAACTCGTCGGTGACGATCGGCCGCACCGATCCACCGCCGTAGAAGACCGCACGGAGCCTGGCCGCGTGGGATAGCAGAGTGCGGTCAAGGCGGGGGCCGCCCCAACCGGTGACGAGCAGCTCGACGTCGGCCAGTAGCGCCGGTCGCGTGCTGACCTGCTCGACCGTCGCGTCCGGGCCGGCCCAGCGAACCAGGCGGTCCAGGCGGGCGCGTTCGTCCGGTCCGTATACGTCGTCGACCAGGTCGCGCGGCATGACCAGCAGCGCCGACGGACGGTGCGGCGCGTCGGCGAGCACCGGTGACGAGGCTCGGGGTGATGGGGACAACGCACAGCTCCTTCGTGATCGGCCAGGCTGAGTGGGAAAGCCCGGCAGTACCGACGCGAGTCATCGCCCGCGTGCCGGCACCAGGGTCGGTGCGCCGCCGTAGGTGTGGGCGGCGCACCAACCTCGTGCTTTGCGCGGACACAGCCGGCGATCGAGTCGAGCGCGACGGGTCAGCGGCTAACCCATCCGCGGCGGTCGCGCTGCCGGCAACGCCGCTACCCGCCAGCTCCGTCGTTGCGGTCCGGGCGCTTGCCGGTGCCGGGCGTGTTTGGCCGGAGGCGTTCCCGCTGGCAGGACTGAGCGACAGTGATGTTCTCGAAGGTGCTCTGCGTGGATGCGTAAAGCCCGACGCCGCCGCTGCGGACAACGGTGTCGCGAGCCTTCAGGATCTCGACGCCGTTCAACGTCACGGTGATGCGGTCGCCGTGAATCGCCGCACCCAGTCGAACGGGGCCGGTCAAGGGGTTGCTGACGGATACCGTGCCCACCGTGACCGGACCCGACGCGTGGGCCTCGCGGACGATACTCGCGTACTGGGTTCCTTGGCTCGTCTTGCCGAGGTGGATCCGGTACCCGTACGCGTCCGTGGTGTCTCGCAGCGAGATCCCCGCGTTACCGACGGATCCGTTGATCGTGACCGTGGTCTCCGCAATATAGTCGCACGCCTCGGAGAAGCGCGACGGCAGTGTCGAGTCGGCTAGGACGTGCGCCCTGTCACCGGCAGGAGGTGTGAGGTGCAACTGACCCGAGGCGACGGACACCGCCCCTGCTATTGCTCGCCAATTGGCCTGATCGATCCCTTCCCTGATCACGATGTTGTCGAAGGTCGCGGCCCGCCGATGCGTGAAGGCGGCGGCACCACCCGTCGGCAGCTGTGTGTCGTCCGCGGAGATCGACGTGTCGCCGACTTTGGCGGTCAGATGCTTCCCGATCGCGGAAACGATCAGCTTGTGCGGGGTGTTGGCGCCGACGGGCAGGGCGGTCTCCGCGAGAATCGTGGTCGTCGCGTTGTATATCTTCACGAGTTGCAGCGTCGCTCCCGACGAGGAGTTGAATACATTGGCCCGATAGTAGTTTCGGGAATCGTGGTAGCGGAACGCGAGACCGGTACGGGCCGTCGTCTGGCCGCTTGCCCCGGGAGCGATGTCCGCGGCCATAACCACGTCATCCGGTACATCTTGCAGCGCCGCGAGCGACACGATGTCCGCGGTCGAGGTCTGTGCCAACTGCGTGTCCGGACCGGCGCCGGTTAGCGCCCAGGTGCCCTGCACCGGCGTCCAGCCGTCAAAGGATCCGTTGAAGTCGTAGACGGTGCGGTCCAGGCTGGCATCGGCGAACTCGTCATTGAGCACAGGCGTCGGGGACAACGACGCCTGGACCGACACGGTGATGAGGTCGCCCGTGCGGGTGAACGCGGTCGGGGTCCCGTTCACCGTCAACGCCTTGACGTTGGGCGCGTTGATGGAGAGCGTGCCGGTGAACGGGTCCCCCAGCGAGATCCGGGCGGTCGCGCCTCGCAGCTCCACACTGACGTCGGACACCGGCGCGGATGCGGCGATAACGGTGGCACCGTGGTCGACCAGCGACGACCCGCGGGTCAACGCGTACCGGGTAAGCCCGCCGCCCGAAGCACGCTCGAGGTAAGCGGTCTCGGCGTTGGTCGTGGCGGCCCCGAACGCCCTCGACGCGGGATTCGCCTCCCGCGAAAGGTAGAAGCGTCCGGTCGCGTCCGGCAGGCCGATTTCCATCGCGGTCGCCACGGAGTGACCCACCCCGGGCATAGCGATGCGCTTCGCCGTCACCGCGGGCGCCGCGCCGGCCTTGCCGGGAACCACCACCGTGTCCAGTCCCGTCGACCCGGTGGCGCGCCAGTCGTACGACAGGTAGTCGACGTCCGTGAGTACCTGATCGCCAACGCGTACGGCGCCGTCCTCGTGGACAGTGGGGGTGAGCGCGGCGCCGGCCGGGGCTACCGGGACGAGGTGCACGCCGGCAACCGGTGCGGCTCCGGGCACGGTGTCGAAGCCGACCGTGGCGACCTTCGTATTCGGGTTGACCGTGACCGGATCACCAGGGAAGTGCCAGAGCTGCCGGTAATCGTGCGCGGCGGTGTCACCCGTGAGGTCGTCGGAGACGACCCAGTAGCCGGGCTTGATGAAGTAGACGGCGCGATCGTGCACGACCGGCCGGTAGCCCATCGTCGTACCGCGGTAGATGTCGAGGCCCGCGTTCGAGCGCCACAGGGACGTCGTGCGGGGGACGCCGGCGGTCTGCGGGAGTCCGTCGACCTCGATGGTGTTGTGCGCCTCGGTGGTGCGGCGCATCCAGTCGTTCGTCGGAGTCGCGCTGTAGTCCCCCACGCCGGAGTCGACGATCAGCGGACGCCCGTACGCCGCCATCACCAGGCTGAGGTCGTCCGGATGCCGATGCGAGGCGGTGTAGCTGGAATTCTGGTTGTTGATCAGCATGTACCGCGCGTCGGCGTCCCACCCGGAACGCTGTACCGCGAAGCTGATCGGATACACCGTGGACGGCAGCGTCGGGGCGGTCCCCTCCGTTCGACCCGAGGCGACCCAGGTGAAATCGGGCCAGGAGTTGCGTGCGCCGGTTCTGCCGATGGCGGCCGTACCGGCATCGGCGTTCGGCGAGTCGCCCACCATCGCGACCTCAAGATTCGGTTGACGGGTCGCGAACAGCGCATCCGCGATCCAGTCCGCCGTCTGGGCGATCGAATCAGGAAGGGTCCGCCCGTTGGCATCCGCTAATCTGATGACGGTGTTGAGCAGATCCGCCACGTATGCCTGATAGTTGAACGCCGGCTCGCGGTACACACCGTCGCCTTTCACGTGCGCGCGCAGGAACCGCTCGAGCGAGCGCACCGCGAACCACTCCCAGCCGGGCGATGCCGAGAACTCGGGCAGAAACACGGCTGCCGCGTAGACCGCGCGGGCCATGGAGACGTACCAGTTGTTCCCGACATGTATCTGCATCACGCCAGTGAGGAACTTCGTCGTGGCGTGCACGCCGGACAGGTACGCCACGAGATCACTCGCGTCGATGCCCGGGGCGGTCCGGAACTCTGAAAACGCACTGACCAGCTGTGAAAGCCGCTTGGCGGCCGACAGGTTGCGGCCCTGCGGCCAGCTCTGATTGTCGGCGAAGAAGTCGAGCGAGATGTCCATCCACGCCGCCGCGTACGCCGCACGCTTTACCGGGTCACTCTCGAACGCGTAAGCGCTGACCAGTCTGGGCATGAACGCGAGGTCACTCATCAAAACCTGCGCGCCGCCCGGGGTGGTCTGCGTCCCACCCCAGGCGTCCTGCCAGTTGACGTCGATCCGCTGCTGGGCGTCGTTGTAGAAGTCGCGGGTCTCGGCGCCGAACCGGAAGATCCCCGCCGCGAGCTCATCGGCGCTCGCGTCACCGCCGCCCGCGTCCGCGCTCTGCGGCAGGTAATGAACGTCGGTACGGCCCGCGTAGAACACTTTGAGCTCGCCCGCGGCGCCCGCTTCATCACCGGCGGCGAGCTCTGCCGCCACCGCGGCGAGTTCTGGACGCGTCAGGTCGAGCAGTTCGCCGAGATCCGACATGTCGGCCGCGGCGGCCCTGCCCGGCGACAGGACCGTTGCCACCAGAGCCAGCACGAGCGTCGCAGCGGCCCTCGCACGGGCCTGGCGATGCGTGTACCAGGGAAAATAGCTTCGTCTCACTATGGTCTTCTCCCTTACCCGTGAGAGTGTTAGCTGAAGTCCTTCGCACGCGCCCGGGAGCGCCGAAAGCAGTCCGCGGAGTTCGCGGCCCGGCTGGTGCTGCTCGACCCGGGTGGGTGCACTTTCACGGCTCGGGCCGGAGCCGAACGGGTACGCCGGACCGGCCGCCGTGTCCGGCTCGTCAGCGACCCGCCTGCTCCTCGTACTCCGCCTTGATTTTGTTGCCCACCCGGTCCATGAACTGCTTGATGGCCGGCTGCCACGCCGATACGGGTTTGTTGCCGAGCTGGATCTCCAGCAGGACCGAGTCCAGTGCCTGCTGCTCGCTGGCCGCCTTGCTGGCGGCGGTCTCCGAGTACAGCCCGAGGGTCGGGTCCGGGACGGCGAGCGGGACGCCGGCGACCTGGTGGTCGTACTGGTCCTGCACGGCCTGGCGGTTACCGGGCTCGTAGATGACGGGCGATGCCTCGGCGAGGTACCGCACGGGCAGGAATGCCTGGCTGCGGCCGGCCTCGGTGAGGGTCGGGTCGGAGCCGTTGCGGTTGAACGTCTGGCCCTCGACGCCGTACCGCAGGGCCATGTACTCGCTGCTGCCGAAGGGTGAGCACAACCAGTCGAGGACCTTGAGGATCTGCTTGATCCGGTCGGCGTCGTCGGTCTTGGCGATGGCGGTGAAGCTGGACAGCGTCGGACCGGGCGTGCGTACCCGCGTCCCCGTGCCATCCCGGGTGGGCGAGAGCATGCCGGTCAGACGGAAGCCGGTCACGTCTTTGGCCTGGCCGTAGAACTTGCCCCACCCGGCGTACCCGCCGACGGTGAACGAGGTCGTGCCGGCCAGCATCCACGCGTTGCGCTTGGTGTTGGGCGCGCCCGCCTGGTCGGGATGTACCACCCCGGACTTCACCAGTTCGACGGCGTCCTGGAGGGCCTGGCCGAACTGCGGTGTCGTCCCGGTGTGGGTGAAGACGCCGTCCTTGGCCTGCCAGGCGCCGGCGCCGCCGGGCCAGTTTCCGGTGATCCCGTTCATCTCCAGGATCGTGTTGAACGGGATCTGCCCGAACGCCCAGCGGCCGGCCCGCTCGTCGGTCAACGCGGCCGCCATCTGCTTGAACTCGTCCCACGACGTGGGTTGGAGGCTGAGTCCGGCCTTGGCCAGCAGGTCGGCCCTGGCGTACAGCACGGTGCCGATCCGCGCCCGCGGCACCGGGATGCCCCAGATCCGTTGGTCGTAGACGGTGCTGCGCCACGCGTCGGTGGGCAGGCCGGCGAGGTTCGGGTAGGCAAGGACCGCGTCCCCGGACAGGTACTCGGTCAGGTCGGTGAATGTCGCCTTCAGCATGGCCGGCATCTGCTCGACGACGCCCTGGATGGCGACCATGTCCGGCAGGTCGCCACCGGCGATGGTGGTGGCGACCTTGCTCTTGTAGTCCGCCGACGCGACGTACGTGATCTTCAGCTCGGTGCCGAGTTTGTCGTTGAGGTTCTGCCAGTAGGGGTTCGAGCCGAGCGCGGGGGCGATCGGGTCGTACGTGTACGTCAGCGCCGTGACGGCCTCGCCCTGCACCGGCTGCGACGCCGCGCTGGAGGCGGTCGGGTATGTGAAGTATCCCGGCGACACCCCGGCCGGCTCGGCGGCCAGGTCGGGCGTTGCCGCGGTGACGGGCTTGTAGGTGGGCAGCTTGACCGGCCCGGTCGAGCCGTTCGACGAGCTCGACCCGCCGTCGCCGCATGCCCCGAGCAGCGGGCCAAGCCCCGCTGCCGCGCCGAGTGCCAGGACGCGACGACGGCTGAGGGTAGGTGCCATGACGTCTCCTTCCACATTGTGTGGACGACCGATCAGCCCTTGACGGCGCCGACCATGAGTCCCTTGGCGAAGTGCTTTTGGATGAAGGGATAGATGAGCAGGATGGGCAGGATGGAGATGACAAGAATCGCCATCTGGACGGAGATTTGCGGTGGCAGGTTCTCCAGGTTGGAGCTGAGCTGGTCGGACCCGATCGGGGTGTTGTTGACGACGTAGGTGCGCAGCACCAGTTGCAGCGGCCACTTTTCCGGCGACTGCAGGTACAACATCGCGGAGAAGAACGCGTTCCAGTACGCCACCGCGTAGAACAGTCCGATCACGGAGACGACCGCCTTCGACAGCGGCAGCACGATCCGCAGCAGGATGCGCACCTCCCCGGCACCGTCCATAAAGGCGCTTTCCAGCAGCTCGCCGGGGATTTCCAGGAAGAATGCGCGCATGACGATGACGTTGAACGCGTTCACCAGCACCGGCAGGATCAGTGCCAGGTAGTTGTCCAGCAGGCCGAGCTGCTTGACCGTCAGGTACATCGGGATGATGCCCGGGTTGAACAGCAAGGTGAACACCGTCATCAGCAGGATCGGCTTGTGCAGCAACGAACCTGGCCTCGACAGCGCGTACGCCAGAGCGATCGTGGCGACGAGGCTGAGTGCCGTGCCGACCGCGGTGATGCCGGCGCTCACCATCAGCGCACGGGTGACGATTCCGCCGGACAGGACGGCCCGGTAGGCGTCCAGCGTCGGTTCGCGCGTCCACAGCACGAAGCCGCCCGCCCTGCTGATCTCCTCCGGGGACGCGATGCTGGTCATCAGCACGGCCCAGAACGGAACCACCACCGCCAGGCAGCCCACGCCGAGCACGAGTCCCCGCGCACCGATCCCCAGCTTGCTGGGCTCACCCATCCAGGCCGGGCGCTGGCCACGGCCCGAGCGTGGCCGCCGCGGTCCCGCGCCACCGGCGGGGCGCGCCACGGACACCGCAGCCGACACAGGTCCGCCCGTCACTTGGCGTACACCCCCTGCTCGCCCAGCGCGTGGGCCGCCCGGTTCGCGCCGAGCACGAGCGCGACACCGACAATGCCTTTGATCAGCCCCACCGCGGCCGCGGTGCCCCAGTCCCCGCCGACGATCCCGTGGTTGTAGACGTATGTGTCGAGCACCTCGCTGGCACCGGCGCCGACCTGGGCCTGCTGTAGGATGATCTGCTCGAACCCGACGGACAGCGAGTCACCGAGCCGCAGGATCAGCAGCAGGACGACCACTGGGCGGATGGACGGCAGGGTCACGTGCCACAGGCGGCGCACCGCCGAGGCGCCGTCCACCACCGCAGCCTCCATCTGTGTCGGATCCACTCTGGACAGTGCGGCGAGGAAGATGATCGTCGACCAGCCGGTGTCCTTCCAGATCACCTGTGATGTGATCATGAGCTTGAACAACTCGGGCACGCCGACGATGTGGAATGTGGACAGGTCGGCCGAGCGCAGCCAGCCGTTGAGCATCCCGCCGTTGCCGAACATCTGCTGGAACAGGGCGACCACGATCACCCACGACAGGAAGTGCGGCATGTAGAGGATCGACTGGGTCAGGCGTTTGAGTCGCTCGCTGATCGTCGCGTTCAGGATCAACGCGAGGCAGATCGGCAGCGGGAACACGAAGACGACCTGGATCAGCGTGATGATCAGCGTGTTGACGAGCGCGTTGAGGAACACCGGGTCGCCGGTAAGCACGGGCTCGAAGTTGTCCAGCCCGACGTAGGGGCTGTGCCAGATTCCCAGGAACGGCTGGAAGTCCTGGAACGCGATGATGTTCCCGCCAAGCGGCAGATAGTGAAACAGCAGCAGCGCCGTGACCCCGGGAAGCGCGAGCAGCAGCAGGACCCGGTCGCGCCGCCAGCGGTTGCGCAGGCTATGCATCGCCGTTCCCCACCGGTGCAGGCAAGCCGATGGGTTGGCCCCCCACGCAGGCCCGCACCGCCGCCCGCAGCCAGTCGTCGGCGTTCGCCGCGACCCTCCTGCTCCGGGCGACCGCAGGCGCCGGGTCGGTTGCGATGTCGGTGACCGCCGCGACCACCATTGCCGCAGCGCGATGGTCGAGCTCGATCACCAGGTCCGGAGCGCCGAGGTCGGCGAACATCTGGGACTTGGTCGTCTCGGTCGGCTGTCGAAGGTAGATGGTCGGGATCGCGTGCCGTGCGGCCAGGATCGGCGAATGACACTCCATGCTGACCACCAGCGACGAGGCGGCGTAGACACCGGTCGCCTCCTCCAGCGGCCAGTAGCGGTCCAGGAGCCGGACCTGCCCGAGTGTCTGTGGACTGACCAGGCTGGGAAGGTGCTCGTGCGCCAGCTCGACGGCGTAGCTCATCTCGGGCACCACGATTGCCGGCAGGCCGCTGACACGTACCCAGGTCTCGATCGCCGCCGCCAGCACCGCCAGGTCGTGCGTCACGGTCGCCCGGTTGACCGCGTCGCGGCGCATCTGCTCGCGGGTCGGGTCCGTGCCGTAGATCTTCGCGTAGGGGCTGTAACGCAGCCGCGGGACGAAGCAGGCGAACCGACCGGGCTCCAGGCCGAGACCCTCCAGCAGGCGGGCGGCCGCGACGGCGTCAGTATGGTCGAACGCGAACGTGCCATCCGGCCCGAAGGCGAGGTCGGGCCGGGTTACCTTCTGGCTGCGCAAGGTCGCGAGGGTCAACGTTTCGCGGCAGTAGACGAAGTCGGCGCCGTCGAGGCGGTCCTTGACGTCGTCGTCGAGATAGGACGGCGGGAGCAGATCGACCATCCGGGCCAGCTCCGGCAACGTCGCCACGGTCGGTGGGCACAGCGGATCCACGGTGACCCCGAAGTACCCGTACGGGCGGCCCACGTGCCGGCGCCACCAGTCGATCTCGGTGCTCTGGAAGGCGTCGGCACCCGATCCGTGCATCAGGACGTCCGCGCCGTCGATGGCGGCGGCCAACTCCGGGGTGCTCGGCCCGTCGCCGTCGAGAGTGCCGTCGACGACGCGCAGATCGGGCAACGCGTGTCGCAGCATGGATCGCTCGCGCTCCTCCAGCCGCACCGGCCAGAGGATGACCTCGACCTCGGGGGCGAACCGCTGGAACGCCCGCACGACACCAGGGGAGTGAGCCACGTCGCCGATGTTCACCGTCGCCCAGGACGACCGCAGGAGGACGGTGTGACGGGTCGATGTCATGCATGCTCCTTCGGTGACGTATCGTTAATTCAACGTAGGCCGTGGTGAGACGTTACGTCAAGATCCGAGGAGGTTCGCAACGTGGCAACGCAACGTGACGTCGCCCGAGCTGCTGGGGTGTCGCTCGCGGTGGTGTCGGCGGTGGTCAACGGCACGAGCCACACCCGGATGAGGGAATCCACCCGCACCCGGGTGCTGCGGGCGATGCAGCAACTCGGCTACCAGCCGAACCAGGCGGCGCGCTCGCTTCGACTCAACCAAACCGGCATGATCGCGATGATCCTCAACAAGCTTGACAATCCGGTCTTCGGACCGCTGCGGCATGGGGTCTACGAGGCGGCGGCGGAGCACGGCGCGACGGTCCTGCTGGGCGATGCCGAGACGATGCGCTCCGGCAGCCAGCTCCTGACCCGACTACTGAGCCAGGGCACGGTCGACGGCATCCTGATCCGCGGCGAAGGGCTGCTGGACGACGACGTTATGGCCGAACTCCGCTCCCACCCCAAGCCGATCCTCGTCCTGGAACACAATCAGGAACATCCCTGGATCGACATCGACGATCGCCGCGCAGGCGAGATCGCGACCCGGTTCCTGGTCAACCTCCGCCACCGCCACATCGTCTTCATCGGGGGATCGGGATACATCTCCCAGCAGCGCTACCTGGGCTACCAGCAGGCGATGGACTCCGCTGGGCTGGCACCGGCCCCACACCTGGCCACCGGGTTCGGCGAGCAGGCCGGCGCCGACGGGCTCCGGCAGGCCATGCAGGCGGCAACCGCACCGACAGCCATCGTCGTCAACAACATCATGAGCGCGGTCGGGGTCCTAGCCGCCGCACACGACCTCGGCATCGCCATCCCCGACCAACTGTCGGTGATCGGCATCCACGACGTCGACCTGATGCAACACCTACGCCCGGCCGTGACCGCGGTTCGGATGCCCATGTACCAACTCGGCTGGGCCGGCGTCGAGGCGCTGTACGACCTGATCGCAGGACGGCCGGGCACGGGCGGTCTCATCACCGACCCCGAGCCCGAACTGGTAGTCCGAGACTCAGCGACCGCCCTGAACCCGCCGGGCACGTGAACCTCGCTGCCGTTGGTGCGCATGACATCGCGGCGGCGGTCCTGCTGGTCGGTAGGCTGTGACCTGGTGCACCGGGGAGCCTGGTCGGCATGTCCACCGCTCGTCGCAGTCACCTCGGTTCATTACCCCGGTTACCCCGGCCTGCTGCTACGACAGCGCCTCGCCAGCCAGGCGCCCAGGCCGAGCGTGTGCTTGGGGGCGATGTCCACCGTGGTCGGGTCGACGCCTCGCCCGCGCCGCCCGGACGGCAGCATCGTCACCGTGCACAACCGGTCGATGAACAGGCGTTAGTCGGCCAGCTCCAACCCGTCCCATGCGGCTACCGGGTCCGGCGCGTTGATCACCGCGGCCAACGGTCGGTGGTCACCGAGGCGTTCAACAACTCGTCGATCTCGGCGATGCGGGCGTTGCCGCGCTCGGTTGCGGAGATCACCTGGACGCGGGTCTTCAGCCCGAGCACTTCGTCTTCGGCTATCAGGTCCAGCCGGGTGCGGATCGCCTTGCGTTCGGCGCGCAACGCCTCCGCGTCCACATCCGGACCAGGCGCGGCCAACAAACTCATACGCCCTCGGATGGGTCAGCGCGTACAGCACATGCCCGAACACCAGCCGGTCCACGTTGGCCACGTTGCGAAGATGGAAGCGGAGCTATCGGCTCGGGCAGCACGGGTAGGCGTTCGCGTCGTCCCCGCCCGGCCGTGGTCAGACGGCCTCGATCGAGTAGACGCAACACTCCGCAATTGACTTCACATGAGTCGAAGGAATCACCGACGCGTCCGTGTAACCGGAAGGCGTGGTGCGGCTCATTCGTTCCCGCTGGATCAGCTCGCGCTATATCACCAGGGTGTCGAACCGGCCTTCCCGGCGGCGGACGTGCCCACGCCATCCGGCCATGAGTGCGATGAAAGTCCAGCCGCTGCCACCGAGAACCAGCGACCTCAGCATGGCGGTGGGGTCGACCCGATCGGCCTCCTTGAGCGCGATCACACCGTCCGGATCGGTGAGAACGGTCAGGGTGTCGCCGACCTGGTAGCCGGGGGCGCTGCCCCGAAAGATCAGCGGCTCGCCGAGCGGCCCATCCTCACCCTCAAGCGTAAATGTGTGCTGCTTACCGGCGACCTCAGCGTCGACGACGGTTACCTCCTGACGGACGCCGCGATTCTCCAGCGCCAGGTCGGGGGCGAGTTCCACCGACCCCACGAGCACGAACAGGCCGGGAATGAACGAGAGCAAAGACAGCCACATCGCCCGGTGCAGCAAACGTACGACGATCAGAAAGACCAGGCAGAAGACGACTCCGGTCACGATCGAAATGACCTTCGACCCTACCGCGGCGTACGCGATGGCGGTATTCAGCCCGATGAAAGCCAGGCCAAGCAGCACCACCAGCGCCGTCCTTGTAGCCGACTTGCCCGCCGGCCAGGCTCCCGCCCAGCGGGTGGAACCGGCCGGCGGCGCCGCGGCTGGACCCAATCCGTACGAATCGAACCCGACCGGAGGCGTTTGGGTGAATCGCTGGTCGGCCGCTCGTCCTGCGGCGGGCCGGATCCGGCCTGGTGGGGCGGGTTCGGGACGCATGGCCAAGATCGTAACAATGGCTGACACCCAATCCGAACGTGCGGTGGAGGGCCGGATCGGCGATCGCCTCGGCCGGGACACCGCCGCCTACACCCAACTCCACAATCAGCTCCTACGACCAATAAAGTGCCAACCCACCGATCCGGTCGGCTATCGAGGCGCAGCGGAGCCGACCGACAGCGGAAGCGGCAGCGCCAGGTAGCGACCGTGTGACCTGGCGATGTACTCGCTGATCATCATCCGCGGGGACCGGGTGGTAAGTCTCCACCACGGCTGGTACAACTGCGGCGTGAACGACCAGGTCGCATATCCCCCTCGGCCAGGCACGCCGCCGATGCCCTCCTCCCCGACCACGCGTAGCCGGGCCTACCACGTGTGGGCCCAGGTGCTGCTGTGGGCACCGGTCGCCTTCACCGTGATCGGCGTCGCGCTCGGCGTGGGGCTCCTCGCGGTCGCCGATGCCGACCCGACGCACGGCTCGGCTGCGTACGGCTATCTCGGCCTCGTGGCTTGGGGCGTCCTCTTGGTGCTCTCACCCGTCCTGCTCGGGTCTTTCATCGCCGGGCTGGTCATGGTGACCCGGGCGCGGCACTGACGGGTTTGGCCACGCGCCGTAGGCCGGGGCGGGGGCCCGTCCCCCTAGAGCGGTTGCCATCCCGCCCCGGCCGCCACCCGACGAGGCATATGGCGCTATTTCCGCTGCTGATCCGTACGCCAGACACGAAGGCATTCGCTGGTCGATCGATGGGCACCGGGGCACCTATCACATGCCGCTCAAGCACAGCAAGCGCAACGACGAGGCCCAATCAACGCCGCTCCAGAGGGACCAGATCAGTCACCTCGACGCGGCCGGCATCATCAAATGAGCGGCCCCCAGGGGCAGGCGCACGCCGCCCGACTCGAGGCGCTGCTCACCTCCGACAGGCTGATCTCGAACGGCGGAGAGCTGACACCGGCACAGCTTGCGGCCGGTGCCCGTGCGGCGGGTCTCGGCGGTGCCCGAGATCGTGTTGCTGGTCGTCGGGCTGGCCGGCGCATGGGTCGTGCCGTACGCGCCGTTCTGGGTGGCGGCGACCCTCGGGCTGTTGACGATCGTGGCGGCGCGCCGACAGCAGCGACACTCCCCTGAACGGCAACGCGTCGGCGCGACGGAGAAGGTCAGAATCTGAGACGGGTGCGGCCCACCCGCTTCGTCACCGAGCTGGACCCGGCGGGCCAACACGTCAGGGCTGGCAACGGCCTGCCCCCACCTCATTGCTTGAGCAGGGTAGCGATCTCTACCGTACAGATCGCCGCGGCGGATCAGCGGATGCCTTCGGCGTGGTGCCGCCGGGTGGCGGCGGGGTGGAGGCTGGTCCTGACCAGCGAACCGGCCGGTGTCAGTCCAAGTGCCACCGAGCGCGCCCACCTGGCCGGCTGTTGTCGGCCGTCATTGTCGAACGGATCTGGAAGCGAGCGCGTAGCGCTCGGTCAGGTAGCCGGGAGTGTCCAGGACGGCTTCCAGCCCGAGTACCGGCGTGATCCGGGACGCGTGTCGCGGTCCCAGGCCTTCGACTCGAGGAAAGTTTCGGTTACCCGCCGCCCTTGTTTTGACCCATTCTCCGCCGAGGCCGCGCCGGAAGGTCTCGCCCAGATACCACGCCGCCCCGTCCCTGAGCCGCCGGTGCTCCGGCGCGTTCAGCTCTTCGCTGGACGCCACCGACCGGCGCAACGCCTCCTCGACCGCGGGAAGACTCGCGGGCTCGAAGTCCCATACCCTACCGGCGCCGTACTCAGCCACCCACCGCGGAAACCCCGCCTCCTGCTCCGCCAGCCACTCCCGCAGGGCGGCCGTCTCCTGCTCCGGCGGGTCCGCCATCGTCCGCTGCTTCACCGGCCGCCACGAAGGATCCCCCGCCCGAAACTGCTCGACAGCACCCGCCCACCGGTCGTACACCCCGACCAGCCGATCACCGGACCTCGTCGTCAGGGCGTCGAGCAACAGATCCAGCGGCGCCACCGGCACCAACCCCAGGACGGGATCCGCACACGCGACCGGCCCGTCACCCTCATGCTGCGGCGGCGACCCACGGTCTCTCCAAGCCCACTGCCCACCGGCCACCCGCATAAGGGTCTCACCCACGTACGCCTCGAAACCGTGGAAAGTCTCCCGCAGGATGAACCGCTGCCCAGCCTCCGTCACGGCCAAGCGATCCAGGACCACCCGCTCCAACGCCGCCAAGGACTCACGCGAGTAGTCGAGCCGCACACCGCTGTCCTTCAGGTCAATGTCGCTCAGACCGAGTAGCACGAAGTAGATGCTCTTATGCCACTGCGCGAGTGGATCCGACACCGCTGCTCCCGCCACTTCCCGAACGGACGAACCTAGGTGGACGCACAGAGGCTAGCGCCACGGACCGCCGGTGCCCAACCTGCGCAAATGGCTGACTGGCTCAGCACCGGTGCCCCGGCACGGATCGGGCCTCCGGTTAGCCCGGTCTCAAGGTCGGTCGTGAGCCCGGCGCCTTTCCACGATGGCAGGTCGGACCACTCAAACTCAGAACAAACCGATACCCAACGGGAGCCGCGCCTCGGCGGCACTACATCGGCACCGCTGCCAAAGGCCGCTACAAGACCTACCGCTACTACACCTGCTGGAGCCGCGCCCGCTACGGCACCAAAGCCGGCTGCGACGTCCACCGCCTCAACGCCGACGAACTCGAACAAGCCATCGCCACCGCCCTGCTCGACTTCTACACCACCCGCGACGACCTCATCACCCAAGCCGTCGCAACCTTCCAAGAACGCCACACCGCCGCCACCAGCGACCTACGCAACCAACTCGCCGCCGTCGAACGCGAACTTCAAAACACCGCCACAGCGACCGACCGCTATCTGATCGCCTTCGAACGCGGCACCCTCAACGACGATGACGCCCAGATCCGCGACCGGCTCACCCGCCTCAAAGACCAAACCCGGCACCTACGCGGCCGCAAGGCCGACCTCCAACTCCAAATCGACCAACCACCGCAAGCACTCAGCCCAAACGACCTCGCCGCACTCAGCAACGAAATCCGACAGATCCTCACAAGCGACGAACCCCGCATCCGCAAGGGCGTGGACACGACCGCGTAGCACCGCGCGGCGGGCTGACCACGAAGCTGCACCTGGGCTGCGAGCAGGGCCAAAAGCCACTGTCGATCGTGCTGACCGCCGGGCAACGCGGGGACAACCCACGGTTCATCGCGGTGCTTGAGGGGATCCGGGTACCCCCCGGCTGGGCGACGGCCGACCCCGGACCCGCCCGGACCGGGCCCTGGCGGACAAGGCGTACACCAGCAAAGGCACCCGCCGCTACCTGCGCCGACGCGGAATCAAAGCGACCATCCCATCCAAGACCGACCAGGACGCCAACCGGCGCAAGCTCGGGTCCAAGGGCGGCCGGCCACCGACCTTCGACCCCGAGACCTACAAGCGCCACGCCGTGGAATGCGGCATCAACCGACTCAAACGCAACCGAGCCGTGGCCACCAGATACGACAAACTAGCGGTTCGCTACGAAGCCACCGTGCACATCGCCGCGATCAACGAATGGCTCTGAACCGACTTTGGTACAGGCCCTAGGCGCGATCCGATGGTGAGCGAGACAGCTTGAGCGTCGACACACCTTCGGGACCGTAAGAACCACCCTCAGAAGCTACCTGAGCAGGCGTTTCCGTCGTACGTCTGCGTTTGGATACGCATATGCAGCGTCGCGAGCCGGTTGCCCGTGGTGAGTTCGGCGACGTAGGTTGCGATGCTTCGACGCGGCTCCTCGGTGAGGTTCGCGGCGGCGATCCGCAGCGCCAACGGAAGGTAGGCGCATGCCCGGGCCAACTCGTCCACGGCCGGCTCCTCCGCCCGGACCCGTTCGGTGCCGATGGCCCGGCCGAGCAGGGTGCGCGCCTCCTCGGCGGTCAACACGTCGAGCGCGAAGCGCTGCGCGCCCTCCCGCGCGATCAACCCGCTGAGCCGGGTGCGGGCGGTGACCAGGACGAGGCAGCCGGCGCTTCCGGGCAACAGCGGCCGTATCTGGTCCACTGAGGCGGCGTTGTCCAGCACCACCAGCACCCGCTGGCCGGCCAACCGCGACCGGTACAGGGCGGCCGCTTCGGTGACCTCGACCGGCACCGCCGTGGACGGCATGCCCAGGGCGCGCAGGAACTGGCCCAGCGCCTCGACCGGCCGCATCGGTGGCCCCTGCGCGTACCCGCGCAGATCGACGTAGAGGTGCCCGTCCGGGAACCGGTCGGCGACGCGGTGCGCCCAATGGACGGCCAGCGACGTCTTGCCTACCCCGGCCGACCCCGCGACGATCCCGACAGCGACAGCCGAGGCGCCGTCGCCAGCCGACTCCAGCAAGGCGTCCAGCGCCGCGATCTCCCGGTTGCGACCGGTGAACCCCTTCACATCAGTGGGCAATGACGGGGAACCACCACCACACCCGGCGGCGTAGACACTGCAACCGGAACCGGACCCGGCAATGCCTCCCGACGCAGGACGCAGGACGCCGCCCGGTCGTCGTCACCACCAAGAATCGCCTCATGCAGACGCTGGAGTTCGATGCCGGGCTCGACGCCGAGTTGCTCCACGAGCAACGCCCGGGTGTGCCGGAAGGTAGCCAACGCCGCCTCCTGCCGACCGGCGCGATACTGCGCGAGCATCAGGAATCCCCACAGCCGTTCCCGGTACGGGTGGGCGTGCGTCAGCGTGGTCAGTTGGCCCAGCAGCTCACCTTGGCGGCCGGCGGCCAGGTCGAACTCGATCCTGGTCTCCAGCGCCTGCGCCCGCTCCCCTTCCAACCGCTGCGCCGAGGCCGCCAGAGCCGGCGTGTGCAAGCCGTCGAGAGCCGGCCCCCGCCAGAGCCCCAGCGCGCTGCTCAGCGCCGCTGCCGCCGCGGACTGGCGGCCCTGTGCGATCAACGCGTCGGCGTCGGCGATAAGGCGACCGAACCGTTGCGCGTCCACCTGCCCGTCTCCGGCGTGGATCACATATCCGGAACCCTGCCTCGTGATAGCACCCGCACCGTCGTCGTCCGGCCGCAGCAGCCGGCGCAACGTCGACACCCGGTTCTGCACCTGAGTCCGGGCCGTGGCGGGCGGATTGTCGCCCCATGCCGCAGCCACCAGACGGTCGACCGACACAACGAGATTCGGTTCCATTAGCAGCGCCGCGGCGATGCATTGGCCTCGCGGGCCACCCAATGCAACGGCACCGTCACGGCTGAACACCTCCACCGGGCCGAGCAACCGGAACCCCGCTCCTGACATCACGCACCCCCGTCGCGTCTTTCGGTGTCGGCGCGGCGCGGCCGAACCAAGCTCAGCCAACCGCGGACGCCGCGACCATTGGTCGGCGATTTGCAGCCTGCCGACGCCCGCACGAGCGCCCGCAGCCTCGCGAGGAACTCGGCTTGCTCGGCGTCGTCGGCGCCGCGGGTGAAAAGCTCCTCGAACTGGTCGACCACCACCGCCAAAGCCACCTCGTGCGGGGTCCTCGCGGCGATCTCACCCATCCGCCAGGCCAGCTCGGACGCGGGTCGCCGGCCCGCCGTCATCAGCACCGGCTGCCACGCCGGCCGCGCCGAGGCGGCGCCCAGGCGCGGGATCAGACCGGGCCCGCAGCAGCGACGACTTGCCGGTGCCGCTGGCGCCGGACACGACCACGACGCGGCACATCCCCAGCGTGGCGGCGCTGGGGCTGCCGCGGTGGAGCGACGCCGTCGTCGCCGAGGACCCTTACGCCAAGGATCTGGACCGCCGCCGGCAGCCGGGCCGAGTGGCGGGCGATGGACGAGGCAGCCTCCTCGCGCCACCTCGCCGAGGCACTCGACGACCTCGTCGCGGACGGGACGATCGCCGCGCAGCCGATGGCACCACTCGCCCACCTGCTGTCCGGCGCGATGAACGAGGCCGCGCTGTGGCTGGCCACCACCAAGCGCTCGAACGCCTTGGAGCAGACCTGTCGGCACTCGCCCGCATACTGGCCGGCCCCCGCACCCACCGACCGGAAGCGCGTGGCTACATCGAAGCGGACGCTGACCACGAAGCGCGCGCATAGTGGCCAGTGTCGTTAGTTCGTCGAGGGTTGGGGCGCCGGCGCCTACGACGCCCGACCGGCTCGGCGATCCAGGGGCTCGACCGACGGATCTCCGCCGCCGCCGCGGTCGTAGCGGTCGCCGGGGCGCCGCTTGCGTCGGTGACCCTGCCCCCGGCCCAAAGGCGGCTAGCGTGGAGGCAGCGGCCGAGCCGGTCGCTTGGCCACAGGTAGTCCATATCGGACGGTGGCCCCGGTCCCGCCGGAGGGGTCGGGACAGCCACGTGTGCCCCGGCCAGACGGACCGGAGCATGGTGCGCTTCTGCCGCACAGCACCAACCTGCGCGTGCTGCGCCCGTACCGGTCGGATACCAGCGACGCCGAGTGGGTAGTGCTGGCCCCGCATGTGCCGGCTGGGACCGGACACCGCCGCGAATCGGAAACTTCGACATCCAGGCTCGACGATGGGTCGGGTGGTGAACAACCCAAATATCCGGTTCGCGACAACGAGGAAGCCGTCACCCGACTGGTCACCGGCGTCCAGTTCCGTTCGATTTCGTCAATGGGCTCCGGCGGTCGCGAACACTTTCGACAGCCACGGAACGCCCGTGGCCGGCAACTGAGGAGGACAGGTGAGACGTACACGTACAGCGATCGTGTTCGCCGCCCTGGGCGTCGCGACGCTCGTCGCCGGCACGCCCGCGAGCGCCTCGAACGCCACGGCGCCGGCGAAGCCGGACACCACTGTGGAGGCACAGCCGTTCAGCTACCTCCCGCCGGACGTGCGGGAGCGGATGCGGGCACAGGACCGCGCCAAGGCGGCCGCCAGCGAGGTGCGCTGGGCCGTCGAGCGCACCGGCGCCACCGGGTACAGCGGGATCGAGCTGCGGGACGGCGCGGTCGTGTTGTGGTACAAGGGAACGCCGCCGCCGGCGGTCAGCACGGCGGTCGCGCGGGCCGGCCGTACCGCACCGGTCGAGGTGCGACCGGCCAGGTTCTCGCTCGCCGACCTGAAAGCCGCGTCCCACACCGTCATCGAGCAGATCCGGAAGCGGCCGGACGGACCGGCGCACACCGTCAAGATCGCGATGGACGGCAGCGGGCTGGTCGTCGGCACCGACCGGCCGGCGACGCGGGAAGCCGCCAGGCTCTTCGACGTCGGGGTGCCGGTCCGGATCGAGCAGCAGCCGCGGCTCGAGCAGACGGCCCGGATCAACGACACCGCGCCGTACTACGGCGGGGCACGCATCGTCAACAACGAGACCAACTGGTTCTGTACCACCGGCTTCGGTGTACGCAGCACCGTCGACAACCGGGAGTACATGCTCACCGCCGGCCACTGTGGACGGCCGTCCACCGGCTGGAACAACGGCGACGGCAGTCGCTACCTGGGCGGTACGAGCTTCGAGCACCGCGGCTACGACATCCTGCTCATCGGTACCGACGCCGGCGGGCGCATGTTCGACGGCGGCGTCGGCACCGGGGAGTTCACCAAGGGCGTCGCATACTGGGACTGGGTGTACGGCGGGGAGTGGCTATGCAGCTCCGGCTCGGTCAGCGGGGTCATCTGCAACCACCGCGTGGACGCGTTCTTCGCCTCGTACTGCGACACCGACATGTACGGCACCTTCGAGTGCTACGAGAACCTGATCCAGTCAACGCAGGTCGACGGCCTGACCGCCGCGCGGGGCGGTGACAGCGGTGGCCCGGTGTTCGGGGTGACCGGCGTCGAGCAGGTGGTAGCCAAGGGTGTGATCAGCGGCGTCGCCGGCAGCTCGATGGTCTGGCAGGACTTCGGCACGGCCGCGATCGAATGGAGCGTCGTCCCGGTGACCGGCTAGCAGCGGTCCCACCGGCCCCGTTGCTGAGCTGTCCCGCTCAGCAACGGGGCGACCCGGCTCACTATCCCTACCGGCCAGGTCGGAACGGCGCCGGCCCGTAAGACGGGCCGATGGTGGTCGCCGATGCGCGGCCAGGGTGCGCGGGCCGCCACGGCGACCGCGGCGATCGGGCGGAGCGCGGTGCTGAACATATCCATTTCGGTCACGGCAAATAGCTCTTCATGCGCTCTCCTCGCGTGATCGAGCGCACTGCCCTCGGCAAAGTCGTGAGTCCGGCTACGTTCCAGAGGCCATGAACGCAGCGAGGATGTAGTTCGGATAGCGGTCGAGGTTCTTGCGGGCGCGGTCGTACCGCATGGTGGTGCGGGGGGTCGGCGTGCCGGGCAGCGATCTGCACGTCGCGCAGGCTCACGCCGGCGTCCAGCATGGTCGTCACGTACCTATGTCTGAGCATGTGAGGATGCATCCTCGGCATCCGGATCCCAGCTGTAGCGGCCAGGTGCTTGAGCCGGCGGGTGGCAGCATGCCGGTCCATCCGCGCGCCGAGACTGTTGCGCAGAATGGGCCCGTCGAGGCGACCGTCGACGGCACGGTCGATCGCCCGGGCTATCGCGGGTGGGAGTGGGACGAGCACGACTTTGCCGCCCTTGCCGCGAGATCGCGCAGAGTTTGACGATGGCTTCCGGCTTCTGCCGGCGTTCGTCGAGCGTGGCTGGCTTAACGACGCGGCTCTGCCCATCTTGACCCAGCTGGACGAACAGCTCGCCGCGATGAGCGGCCAGCACAACGCCGATTTGTGGCATACCGAGGCACTGACCAGTCGAGCCGAATGGGATCGAGTCAGGGTATTGGCAATAGCAGCCCCGACTCTACCGGGCTGATAGCAACCGGGCGGCGCACTACTTTCGGCACGACAGCGCGGACAACCTTGGCATCAGGCATGCCACGGGCCTGCCAAGAGAGTGTCGAATGGGATCGAGAACTATGAATGGGTCGATGGTGGCGGTGTGGGCGGCGATCGCGCTGCTGGCTGCCGCGCTGATCGGGGCGGCAGCCGGTGTGCTGACCTGGTGGGATACGCGCAGCGTTCCCCGTGCGCTGTTGGTCGGCGGCGGCGCGGCCGGGGGCACGTTGGCCCTGGGCCCTGGCCGCGGGGGCACTGGTCCAGCCGGCGTGGCCGGACGGCCAGCGGGCGAGGCCCACCTGATGGAGCTCGAGCTGCGGATCGGGTCGTCACGGACGCCACCGGCACCGTCGCCATCAACGGCCATGACCTCCCGACGTTCGAGCGCGACCTCGATACGTCGAACGACACCGCCAAGATCGTCATCAACGACTCCGGTGCCGGCGGAGGCGGCTCGCCCGCGACAGGCGCGTCGACGGGTGTCGCCGCCGCGGTCGGTGCCCTCCTCGTGGTGGTAGGTGTCGCCGCCTTCCTGATCGCTCGGCGCCGCCGACTCACCCGAGGCCAACGCCGCCGCTGGCTACGCATCCCCACCACTTGGCCCTGGGCCAAACAGATCATCACCGCGTTCGACCGGATCACGGCCATCCCGCACCCGGCTGACCAGCTCAGCCGCCATACCGACAACCGGAGGAAACAAGGAGACCACGCCCATCGCCGCGACAGACGGCCCACCACGATGCCCGACACCCACAAAGATCGACCACCAACGATCAGCATCATCGGCAGACCCGGCCGCATAAGACGCGAATCATCGAGGCTCAGGACAGCAACGACAGATATGTGGCCGCACGCGACCGCCGCCACTATGAGGGTGTGGGGTCGCGAGCACCCCAAGCGTTGGGAGTGATCCATGGCTACAGAGCTCCCCGACCCGGCGGACATCGGGAGGCACTACGACGAACGGTCGCCGATCGAGGATGAGTTCCGCAACGGCCAAGTCCACATGCACTATTGGTACGACGATGACGACAGCGCATCGTTGACCGAGGCCGTGGCGCGGATAAGTCGCGAGGTGACCGACACCCTCGGCCTGCGTGCGGGCGAGCACGTGCTGGACGCGGGTTGTGGTCCCGGCGAGACAGCGGCGTACCTTGCCCGGCAGTTCGAGGTCCGGATTACCGGCGTCACGGTGAGTGCATTCGAAGTGGAGAAGGCCAACAAGCGGGCCGAGGCGAGCGGCGTCGGCGGGCTGGCGCAGTCCGCGTATGGCGACCTCATGAAGCTGGACTACCCGGACGACACGTTCGACGCGGTGCTGGCGCTGGAGTCGCTTCAGAACGCACGGACCTGGACCAGGTACTCGGCGAACTGTACCGGGTGCTGCGGCCGGGCGGCCGGCTGTCGCTCTCCGACTTCAGCCTCGAATCGACAGGTGACCCGCAGCGGCTGGCCAGGTTCATGGCGAGCCTGAAGCTGAACGTCCTGCCGTCCCTCACGGAGTGGAACACGCACCTGCGGGCCGCTGGTTTCGAGATCGAGGAGTACACCCAGTACGGCCCGAGGGGTGTACGGCAATAGGGCGAAGTTCCTGGAGGCCGCGATGGTCCGGCGCGGTGAGGTGGCCACGAAGTTCGGTGAGGGCGCCATCGCCGACTTCTCCAGAAGCAGCATGGGTTATTCGCGCCGCGAAAGGACCAGATCGGGTACGTCATCGTGTCCGCAGAAAGCCGAACCAACGATGACTGAAGCGATTCCATTTGTCGGTAACGGCCGGCTCAACCGGCCGGTCAAGCTCGGAAAGGTGTCCTCGTGATGCTGGCATCAGTGTGTCCCGCGGCCGGTGAGACCTGGGAGTTGCGTGAGGTTCGCACGCCCGTGCCGGGTCCAGGCGAGGTGCTCATCCGCGTGCACGCGAGCGGTCTGTGCAGCAATGATGTGTCGCTCACCAACGGTACGTTTCCGTATCCGCCGATCGATCCGACCATCGTCGGGCACGAGCCCGCCGGTGAAGTCGTCGAGGTCGGCGCCGGGGTGGCCGCGCGCAAGGTCGGTGACCGGGTCGGCGCCACCTGGATCCAGGGCGGCTGCGGCTCGTGCGATCACTGCCGGCTCAACCTCCCGGTCACCGGCATCACCGGCATGAACTGCGACAGCCCGGCGATGACCGGGCTGACCAGAACCGGCGGCCACGCCGAGTACCTGGTGGTGCCCGCGTCGTCCACGGTGCTGCTACCGGAGGCGCTGCCCTACGAGATGGCTGCGCCGCTGCTGTGCGCCGGGTACACCTCGTGGTCGGCGCTGCGGGCCGCGGATCCGCGACCGCACGAACGGGTCGCGGTGGTCGGCATCGGCGGCCTTGGCCACCTGGCCGTGCAGTTCAGCAAAGCCTGCGGCTTCGAAACCGTGGCGGTGACCCGCACCCCGGACAAGCACGAACTTGCCCGCGAACTCGGTGCCGACCACGTCGTTTCCAGCGGTGAGGCTCTCGCGAGGATCGGTGGCGCGGACGTCGTCGTCGTCACCGCTACTTCGTACGAGGCCGCCACCGAATGCCTTGCGGGCCTTCGGATCAACGGCCGCATGGTGCTCGCGACCATCGACCCGTCGGGTTCCTTCACCATCGACGCCTCGCGACAGTTCTTCGCCAGGGGCCAGTCAATCCTCGGTGCCACCCACAACGGCCTGCCATACCTCGTCGAGGCCCTCGACCTGGCAGCACACGGCGCCGTCACCCCCCAAGTCGAGGTCTTCCCCAAGGAGAAGATCGCTGAGGCGGTCGACCGCGTGACGGCTGGAAAGGTCCGTTTCCGCGCCGTTGTCACCTACTGACCGGCGAGCGGTCCACCGGTAGGTCGAGTTCACATCGGCACCATAGACGAGCCACGCGGCCGGTAGGCTCCGCGGCGTCATCGCACACAATGGTGTGGGGTGCCAGCTCGCGGTTCCGCAGTTCTCGGGCGTTGAGGACCGACCGCTGCTGGTTCAGCCCCGGCTGCCGGTCAGGGTGGTAGGGGCCACGAGGTCTACGACGAGCACAGCGGAAGTGCCGGCAAACCTCAAGCGGCGCGGCGGTATTCGTGGATCAGGCCACCCAAGACATCGACCCGTTGCACCGACGACTCGACGGCGCCCGGCTCGACCAGCCACCCCGGAAGCCGGGCGCGGCGGCCGCAGGTCCAGGCTACGGTGCGGTCGTACCGTGTTGTACGAGTTCGGACCCTTGCAGCGCCGTCACACGATCGCCAAGATCCTCGACCAAGCCACCGCGGGCACAGCGACTACTGGTCCGCCGACGCCGGAGGGACCGACGGTGGCCGAGTGTGATGCGAAGCTGGCCCGCTACCGGGTCGCGCTCGACGCGGGCGCAGACCCCGCGGTGGTGGCCGGCTGGATCGCCGAAACTCAGGCCGAACGCCAACGCGCCAAGGAACGCCAGCCATCGGCAACCACCACCAACATTGCAACCGACATTGGCCGCCTCACCGAGGAAAAAATCGTCGCCATCCTCGACGAACTCGGCGACCTCGTCACCGCGCTCCGAGAGGCCCAGCCGGAACACAAGCTGGAGGTCTACCGCAGCCTCGGGCTACGCCTGACCTACCTAGCAGAAACACAAACGGTGCGGGCAGATATCGATCTTGCCACGCACCGTTGGGGTTCGGGTCGTGTCCGAGGGGGGACTTGAACCCCCACGCCCTATACGGGCACTAGCACCTCAAGCTAGCGCGTCTGCCATTCCGCCACCCGGACTTGTGCGTCCACTCTACCGGTGGCGTCGGAACGGGCGCACCGTCCTATCGCCACCCGAGGGCCGCACGGGGGATCACTGTACACGGCGTGGGTGGGGGTTTGCACGGCGGGCGCGCTGGGTGGAAAACCGGCGGCGGGGCGGTGGTTGGGTAGCCACACTGGGGGCCATGTCGATCACCCGGATCAACCCGGACGTGTTGCACGTTACTCCCGGTTATCACCACGTCACGGTGGTGTCGGCGGGGCGTACCGCCTACCTCGCGGGTCAGTGTCCGCTCGGGGCGGACGGGGTGCTGGTGGGGTTGGGGGACTTCGACGCGCAGGTCGACCAGGTGGCGGCGAACACGATGGCCGCGCTAGCGGCCGCGGGCGCCGGGCCGGAGCAGGTGGTGCGGACGGTGATCTACGTGGTCAGTGGGGAGCAGGCGGTGCTGTCGCGGGTGTGGGCCCGGTTTCAGGCTTCGCCGCTGGCTGCGGCGTTCACGACGGCCAGCACGCTGCTGGGTGTGGCCCAGCTGGGCTTCACCGGCCAGCTGATCGAGCTCGACGTCACCGCCGCCCTCCCGTAGCCGAAACCCGACCCGGGTGGCGCGACGCGCCGGCCGCCAGGCAGCATGACGGGCGTGTCCCAGCCGTCTCCGCTCGCTACCGCCCAGCAGAACGCCCGTGCGCTGCGTGACGCGGGTGATCTCGCCGGTGCTCGGGTGATGCTCGACCAGACCCTGGAGGGCGCCAAGGCCGCGCTCGGTGAGGACAGCCCGGATGTGATCGCGACCGGGCAGGTGCTGGCCGGCCTGCATCGGGAGGCGGGTGATCCGATGGCGGCGCGGCGGGTGCTGGAGGAGGCTTACGCGGCGGGTCAGCTGCATCTGGGCGATGGGCATCCGCTGATGTTGTCGATCTCGTTCGACCTGGGTGGGGTTGCCGAGGAGCTGGGTAACCGGCACGAGGCGCGGCGGGCGTTCGGGCGGGTGGCGACGCTGGGGCCGACGGTGTTCGGCGACGACCACTGGACGGTGCGGGCGGCGCGGGAGTATCTGGGTGAGGCGCCGCCGTCGGTGGAGCTGACGATCCCGTCGGAGGAGCCGCCGGCGCCGCCGCCGATGCAGTTCCCCTCGTCGGCGGCGTTCGCGCTGCCGAACACACCACCGGCGCGGCCGGCCCCCGCGGTGCCAGCCGCGCCTCCAACGCCGCCCGCGCCGGTCTACACACCGCCGCCGCCGGCATACCGGGTGGAGTCCGAGCCGACGTACCACGTGAGCCGGCAGCCGCGGAAGGTGCGCGGGGCGACCGTGGCGGCGATCATCGCGGCGGCCGCGGCTGTCCTGGCTGCGGGGTTCGTGGCGATCCAGGTGGTCTTCACCGGTGGTGGGGGTGACGGCGACACGCCGCCGCCGGCGGCGGTCAGCACCGGGCCGCGGTTGGCCGGTGAGCCGCCGACCGACCTGAAGGTGCGGGTGGACGGCAACGCGATCACGGTGACCTGGAAGGACCCGACGGAGGGGACGGTGCCGTTCATCGTGGCCGGCGCGCAGGCGGGCCGGCAGCACAAGGCGATGGCGACGATCAATCCGGGTGAGACCAGCGCGACGATCAACGGGTTGAACCCGCGGTTGGGCTACTGTTTCACGGTTCTCGCTGTCTACAGCACCGACGAATACGCTGCGTCGGGCCAGGTGTGTACGGAGCGTAATACGCCGACCCCGGGTTAATCCACAATCGTGAAGATCACTCGCAGCTGGCGCGACCTGGGCTGATACCACGGTCAGTGGGGTTATCCACAGCCTTGGTGGGACGTATCCACAGCGGGTTCCCGCCTACCCAACGCACGCCCTATGATGGCACGCGGCATTCGGGGAGGAACGCAACGACGAGCAGCGCGGGAGGACGCCGGCCCGCGTTCACGGGGTGGGGAGGGCGGCCGACTGTGGTCACCACAGGCAACGGCATAGCGGAGGTCGCGGGCGCGAGCCCGGTGCAGAGAAAGAAACTCAAGCGCGGCGGCATCGTCACGATCGCCACCGTGCTGGGGCTCGTCGCGGCGATGGGCCTGACGATCCTGGGTCTGGGCGCGGCTGACCACGCGGTGGCCAGCTACGACGCCAGCTCGTGGCTGTGGAGCTCGCTGCGCAGCGAGATGGCCCGGGTCAACGGTGTGACCGGCCGGGTCGACACCCGGCTCCAGATCCCGCGCGGCCAGGGGCACCGCATGCAGGTGTCGCAGACCGACCGTTTCCTGATCCTGCGCGACCTCAACACCGGCCAGGTCAGCTCCCTCGATTTGGCCACGCTCCAGGTGACCGCGACGACCAAGACGGTCGCCGGGGTGGGTGTGAGCGTGGCCTTGCAAGACGACAAGGCGTTCGTGGTCGACGCGGTGCAGGGTGTGGTGCGCCAGCTCGACCCGCGCTCGCTGGTGCCGATCGGCGAAGAGGTGCACTACCCGCCGGGCATCACCGGTGGCTCGTTCGACGGCGGTGGCAACCTGTGGGTGGCCGTGCCCAGCGAGGGCACGGTGTCCGCGGTGACAGCGGCGCCGTTGCCCGACGCGCCGGCCGCGTCCGGCGGCACCGGCGGTGGCCACAGTCCGGCGATCGTGCGCACCGTCGACGTGGCCGACCCCAGCCACGACCTGACGATCTCCACGCTGGACGACGGCGTGGCGGTGCTCAACCGCACCACCAAGACGCTGACCACGGTCAAGGGCGAGGAAAAGCTGGCCACCCCGCTGACCATGGACGGGGTGGGTTCGCTGCCGCCGCGTACCAACGGGCCGCGGGTGCCGGTGACGGTGCCGGACGCCCGCCACGTGTGGGTGGTCGACCCGGACAAGGTGCACGACTTCACGGTGCCCGGCGACGGCGCCACGCTGGAGCCGGCGGTGGCCTGGGCCAACCGTTTCTACGCCGCGGACACCTCGACCGGCACGGTGTACGTGTTCGACGCCAACGGGCAGCTGCTCGACAAGATCGAGATCAAGGGCGCGAACGGGCCGCTGGAGCTGGAGGTCCGGGAAAACTACCTGTTCATCAACGCGCCCAACTCGCAAAACGCGACCGTGGTCGACGACAAGGGCCAGGTACGCACGGTCGACAAGTACGCCAACGACGTGCTCGGTGGCGACCCGCCGCCGCCTCCCCCGCCGCCGGTGAAGAAGGACCCGCCGGTGGGCAAGCCAGGCGCGCCGCGCCAGGTCATCGCGACCGGCGGCAACACCGAGGTGACGGTCGGCTGGCGGGCGGCCAGCCCCAACGGCGCCGCCATCACCAAGTACGTGGTGGAGGGCGACGGCAAGAGCATCGAGGTGGGTGCCGACCAGCGTTCGGTGCGGATCACCGGCCTGGTCAACGGGCAGGAGTACCGCTTCTCGGTGTACGCGGTCAACGCCAAGGGCAACGGCCCCAAGAAGCAGAGCAACCCGGTCGTGCCGACCTCCGAGGTGCCCGACCCGCCGGCGAGCGTGACCGCCGAGGCCAAGCCGGACGGCACGGTCGTGGTGAAGTGGCCGGCGGCCAACGGGCAGGGCGTCGACATCCGCAAGTACACGGTGACCGCGGTCGCCGCGGGTGCCGCCGCACCGGCCGGCGAGTCGACCTCGACCGAGCTTGTCGTGCCGGCCGGCGAGCTGGAGTACGGCAACCAGTACGCCTTCCAGGTCGTCTCGGTCAACGAGCGCGGCGGCGCGTCGAAGGCGTCCCCGGTCAGCAACAGCGTGGTGCCGTTCGCGGTGCCGGACCGGCCGCCGACGCTCGACGTCACCACGGTCAAGGGCCAGGCCGGCACGCTCCACGCGGTGTGGGCCGCGCCGCCGGAAAACGGGCGCCCGATCACCAAGTACGTGGTGGAGGCGGACGGCAAGCGCACCGAGGTCACCGGCACCGCCACCGACATCACCGGGCTCGGTGAGGGCGCCAACGTCACGGTCAAGGTCCGCGCGGTCAACGAGGCCGGCGAGGGTCCGGAGGCGACCGCGACCGGCCGCACGGTGGCCAAGCCGTCGGTGACCGTGACCGGCAGCTCGGCCGAGTACACGTCCGTGACGGTCAACTTCGCCGTCGAAAACGGTGGCGGCAACGTGACGTGCAGCCTCAAGGTCGGTGCCAAGACTCAGGCCGGTGGCTGCGACTCGATCACGGTCGGCGGGTTGACGCCGAGCACGGCGTACGACTTCACGGTCACCGTGACCAACGCGGCCGGCAGCGCCACCGACACCGGCAGCCGCGCCACACCGGCGGTCGTCGGCACCTCGGTGTGTGTCAACAACACCGCCAGTACCGACCCGGGCCAGCACACCTGGTGCAACAACCCGGACAACGGGATGGGCGTGTTCACCAGCACCTCGCTCAACAGCAGCCAGGTCGGCCGGGCCAGCAACGGGCAGAAGATCGAAGCGGTCTGCTACACCACCGGCCAGTCGGTCAACGACTACGTCTACAACCCGGGCAAGACCGACCACACCAGCTACTGGATCAAGATCAAGTGGGGTGGCGCGGAGCGGTACATGTCGTTCGCCTGGTTCAACGTCCACATGGACGCACCCAACAAGCTCGATCCGCTGCCGGGGTGCTGATGACCGCGACCGTCAACCACACCCACGCGACGAGCCCACCGGAAGGGCTCACCCCGCAGCACGTGCAGGGCTTCGCCCAGCTGGCCGCGCGGCTGGCCGACAACATCGGCTCGGTCGTGCTCGGCAAGCCGCAGGTGGTGCGGCTGGCGCTGACCGCGCTGTTCGCTCAGGGGCACGTGCTGCTCGAAGACGTGCCCGGCGTCGGCAAGACCACGCTCGCCCGCGCGATGGCCGCCACGATCCGGGGGCAGTGGCGGCGCATCCAGTTCACGCCCGACCTGCTGCCCTCCGACGTGTCCGGCGTGACCATCTTCAACCAGGCCACCCGGGGCTTCGAGTTCCACCCCGGGCCGGTCTTCGCCAACGTGGTGATCGCCGACGAGATCAACCGCGCCTCCCCCAAGACCCAGTCCGCGCTGCTGGAGGTCATGGAGGAACGCACCGTCACGGTCGACGGCGTGCGGCACCCGGTGCCCCGACCGTTCCTGGTGGTCGCCACGCAAAACCCGGTCGAGATGGACGGCACCTACCGGCTGCCGGAGGCGCAGCTCGACCGGTTCCTGGTCAAGCTCTCGGTCGGCTACCCGAGCGAGGCGGTGGAGATCGAGGTGCTGCGCGGCGCGACGATGCGTTCGCCGGAGGCCCTGGAGGCGATCGCCGACACCAACATGATCGGCCAGATGGTCGCGATGGCGCAGCGGGTCCACATCGCCGACCCGCTGTACGCGTACGCGGTGCGGCTGGCGGCGGCCACCCGCAACCACCCGCAGGTGCGGGTCGGCGTGAGCCCCCGTGGCGTGATCGCGCTGACCCGGGCGGCGTGCGCCTATGCGCTGATCGAGGGGCGCGGCTTCGTGCTGCCCGAAGACATGAAGACGCTGCTGGAGCCGGTCTTCGCGCACCGGGTGCTGCTCACCTCCGACGCCCAGCTGCGCGGGGTCACCCCCGCCGACGTGCTCAACGACGCGATGGAGCAGGTGCCCGTCCCACTGCCCAACGGCGCGCAGCAACCGCCGCCCGCGGCACACCAAAACGGCACCGCCTACCCCAACGGCACGACCCACCAAAACGGCACCGCCTATCCCAACGGCACGACCCACCAAAACGGCACGGCCCACCCCAACGGCGCCGCGTACCAGAGCGGCGCCAACCCGCCCGGCACGTACGGCACGCCTCCCGGGCGCCACCCGGCGGGATGAGGCTCACCGCACGCGGCGCCGGCCTGCTCGCCAGCGCGGGCGTGCTGCTGGCGGCCGGCTTCTGGTTCGGCTACCCGGAGCTCACCCTGCTGGGCAGCGCGGCGGCGATCGCGATCGGCTGCGCGTTCGCCCACGCGGCGTGGCGCCCCGGGCTCTCGGTCAAACGCGTCGCCGACCCAGAGCGGGTGGCCCGCGGCGACCCGGCCACGATGACGCTGACCGTGCGCAACACCGGCCGGCTCGCCTCGGCCAGCCTGATCGCCGAAGACCGGTGCGGCGCCAAGCCGGTGCCCGTGCCGCTGCTGCGCCTGCGTCCCGGCCACGACACCACGGTCAGCTACCCGGTGCCGACCCAGCGCCGCGGCGTCCTCCCGGTCGGCCCGCTGCGGGTCACCCGACGCGACGCGCTCGGCCTTGTCTCGCTGGCCCGCGCCCACGGCGACACCACCAACGTGTGGGTACACCCGCGCATCCACCACCTCACCGCGATACCGGCCGGGGTGGCGCGCAGCCTCGACGGCCGGCTCGACCGGGTGCCACACGGCACGATCACGTTCGACTCGTTGCGCGAGTACGTGGTCGGCGACGAGCTGCGCCGCGTGCACTGGCGCACCAGCGCCAGGGTCGGCGAGCTGATGGTGCGCGAAGACCTCGACACCTCACTCCCCCAGCTCGTCGTGCTGCTCGACGACCGCGCCTCGGCGCACCCGCGGGAGAGCGTCGACGAGACCTTCGAGTCGGCGTGCGAGGCGGCCGCCTCGGTGCTGGCCGCGGCCGTGCGCGAAGACGTGCCGGTAACCCTCCAGCTGGTATCCGGCGGCGGCGGCACCGCCAACTTCCTCGACCGGCTCGCCGAGGCACACCTGCACCGCGACGGCGACCTGCGAGCGGCCACCACCCGCCTGCGCCAGCAGCGCCTCGGCGACACGCTGATCTTCCTCACCGGCCCCGGCGGCGGCGCCGACCTGGGCCTCGTCGGCGCGCTGCGCGGCCCGTTCCCGGCGGTGGTGGTCGGCATGTTCGGCTCGCACGGCCCGACCCCGGCCGCCGTCGACGGCATGGTGGTGCTCGACGCCAAGGACGGAGCCGAGTTCGCCGCCGAGTGGGAAGGCGTCCAGCGGTGGTGAAGAAAATCGCGAAGGCGACGCCGGTACCCGTCGTGCTCATGATTTTGATCGGGTTGAGTGGCGCGGCGCTGGCGCGGATCTACGCCGGCCCGCTGCTGCCCCAGCTCGTCGTCGGCGCGGCGGTCGGCTCGGTCGGGGTGAGCGCCGCGGCCCGGCGGCTGCCGTCGTGGCTTGTCGCGCCGGTGTCGGTGGCCGCCATGGCCGTCTACACGCTCGTCGCGCTGCGGCTGGCCGCGCAGCGCGCCGACCTGCCCGGCGGGCTGGCCGACGTGGCCACCGACGCCGCCCGCAACGGCATCCCCCGCCTGCTCACCGCCATGATCCCGGTCGAGCCCACCCCCGACACCGTGCTGGTGCCGGTGGTCGGGGCGTGGCTGGCCGGGCTCGCCGCCACCGAGGTCGCGGTGCGCTCCGGCCGGGTGCTGCTGGGCTACCTGCCGCCGGCCGCGCTCTACGCCGGCGCCCTCTACGTGGTGGGCCCCAATGCCGAGGCCGCCGTGCTGCCCACGCTGGCGTTCGCGGCCGCGGCGGCGGCCGGGCTGGCGATCACCGGCCGACCACCGACCGCGGCCGGCGACGGCATCGCCGCGCCGGTCCGGGCCGCCATGCGGGTACGGGTGGCCGCCGGCGCCGCCGCGGGCCTGGCCGCGATCGTCGTGCTCGCCGCGGTGGTGGGCCCGTTCGTCGCCGACCAGGTCAGCACGCGGCCGGTCGACCCGCGCAAGTACGTGCAGCCGCCGCAGGTCGACAGCCTCGACGAAAACCCGCTGATCCGCATCTCGGGCTGGGCGCTCAACCCCGACCAGCACCTGCTCGACGTCGACGCCCAGCCGGGCGGGCCGGTGCGGCTGCGGCTGGCGGTGCTCAACGACTACGACGGCATCACCTGGCGGGTCGGCGCCACCTACCGCACCGCCGGGCGGGTGCTGCCCTCCCCGGCCGTCGCACCGGACTCCACAGTAGACACCGTGCGGCAGCGGGTGACGATCGCCGACCTCACCGGGCGGCTGCTGCCCACCGTGGCCACGCCCACCGCGATCGACGGGGCCCGCGTCGCCTACGACCCGGGCAGCGGCACGCTCATCCGCCCGGAAGGGCTGCGGTCCGGGCTGGCCTACTCGGTCACCTCCACCCGCGAGCAGCCCGACCTCGGCCTGCTGTCGGCCGCCGACGTGCCCTCCGGCGCGGCGGTGGCCCGCGTGCTGCGGGTCGGCGACGGCGTGCCGGAGCAGATCCAGCGGCTGGCCGACCAGATCGCCGACGAAAACGGCGCGCCCTACCAGCGGGCGGTGGCGATCGAGGAGTTCCTGGCCACGCACTACCGGGTGGTCGCCGACGCGCCGAGCGGCCACGCCTACCCCAACCTTGGCTTCTTCCTGTTCGGCCCGCGCGGCGGCGGCGGGCAGGAGGGCACCTCGGAGCAGTTCGCCGCCGCCTACGCGCTGCTCGGCCGGCTGATGGGCCTGCCGACCCGGGTGGTCGTCGGCTTCCAGTCCGCCACCGGCACCGGACCGGTACGCGGCGCGGACGCGCTGGCCTGGCCGGAGGTGCTGTTCGAGGGCGTGGGTTGGGTGCCGTTCGACCCGATGCCCAAGCCGGACACCGAGCCGCGCCCGGTCGAGGAAGACTTCAAGCCGCCCACCGAGCCGCCGAGCGAGCCACCCACCGAGGCACCCACCGCCTCCGCCGCCCCCAGCGCCTCCGCCGCGGCGGCCGCCCCGCCGGGCGGCACGAAGGGGCAGCTCACCGGCGCGGTCGTGGCCGGCGGGCTGAGCACCCTGCTGGTGCTGCTGATCGGCGGCACCGCCGCGGTGCTCCTGACCATGCGGCGCGGCCTGCGGCGCCGGCGGCTGGAGCACGGCCCGCCGGCCCAGCGGGTGGCCGGCGCCTGGCTGGAGGTCAGCGACGCGCTGCGCCTGGCCGGCCGGCCCGCCGGCCCGCACCTCGACGCGACCGAGGTGGCCGCGCACGCCCAGGTGGCGGCCGAGGGTCGGCGCGCCAACCCCCGCCTCCGGCAGGCCGCACCACCGATCGAGGAGCTGGCCGAGCTGGTCAACCACGCGACGTTCGCACCGTTCGCCACGGACGAGGCCCAGGCCCGCCGGGCCGGCGCGCAGGCGGTGGCGTACGCGGCGGACCTGCGCGCCCGCCGCTCCTGGTGGCGACGCCTGCTGTGGTCACTGCACCCGGGCCCGCTGCACTGGCACAAGCGCCGCTGACGTGACGGCGACACCCCGCTAAGTTAGGCTTCCCTAACGTGAGGGAGGAGTCGCTGGCCGACCTGCTGGGCGGGCGGCGCGGAGCGGTGGACGCGACGGTGCCACCGCTCGCGTTCGTCGCCGGCTGGCTCGCGACCGGCCAGTCACTGTGGGGCGGCGTGATCGCCGCACTAGCGGCCGGCGCGGCCGTGGCCGGGTGGCGGCTGTCCCGCGGCGCCAAGCCCGGCGCCGCCCTCGTCGGCCTGCTGGCCGTCTGCCTGGCCGCGCTGATCGCCGTCCGCACCGGCCGCGCCGCCGACTTCTTCCTGATCCAGCTCGTCTCGAACGCGGCCAGCGCCCTCGCCTGGACCCTCAGCATCGTGCTGCGCTGGCCCCTGCTCGGCCTCATCGTCGGCGCGGTGCTGCGTCAGCGCACCCGCTGGCGGCGTGACCCCGACCTGCTGCGCGCCTACGGCCGGGCCAGCTGGATCTGGGTCCTCCAGTACGCCGTGCGCCTGGCCGTCTTCCTCCCGCTCTACGCCGCCGACCAGGTCGCCGCGCTGGGTGTGGCCCGGGCGGCGCTGACCTGGCCGCTGGTCGCCGCCTGCCTCGCGGTGAGCTGGTGGGTGATCCGCCGCTCGCTGCCACCGGACCACCCGGGCCTGCGCCACCCGGTCACCGCCGACACCCGCGCCGCGACCCCCGCGCCCACCTAGACGATCCATTCCAAGACACATGCGAGCTACCGCGACGTCCGTCGTGGTCCAGACCGCTGCTCCCGCGGCCTCACCCGTCCGCCGCCGGTCCCGCTCACCCCGCCCACCCCTGCCCTCGAGAGGGCAGCCCGGTCACCGTCTGGGCGGGTATACGGGGATCCCTGCCGGGAATTCACGCCCAAGAGGGCTGCCCTCTTGGGCAGGGGTGAGGGCTTGCGGCGCGGGCATGGCAGCGGAGGTCGGGGATCTCGGCTCGCTCCGCGAGCCGCCGGCCGCAGCGGTCTCCGGCGGGAGCGGCGGTCTACAGCTGACGCGGATCCGGGAAAAGCCTTCTCAGGAAGGGGTCGCCGACGGGGTGATGGAGCCTGGGATGTCGCGGACGAGCGTGCCGGTGGTGGAGTTCCACAGGCGCACGGTGTTGTTTCCTGTGCCGACGGCCAGGAGCTTGCTGTCCGGGCTGAACGCGAGGCTGGTGATCTCTCCTCGGTGGCCGGTGAGGGGTGGGCCGATCTCGTCCCAGCTCTCGGGATTCCACAGGCGCACCATGCCGGAGCTCTCGAAGGCGCCCGCGAAGTACTTGCCGTCCGGGCTGAAGGCGAAGGCTTGGATCCCGTAGCTGTTGTCCGCGGCCGGGATGAGGGTGTCGCCGGTGGCCGGGTAGAACAGCTGTAGCCTGCGGCTGTTGCTGGTGGCCACGAGCCATTTGCCGTCCGGGCTGAATCCCACCTGCCCGACGGATCCCATGTCGCGGGATTTGAAGGGGTTACCGATCGATGCGCCGGTCGCGGGGTTCCAGCGCCGCACGGCCTCGTCGGTGCCGCCGCTGACAAGCACCTTCCCGTCAGGGCTGAAGGCGACGCTGGTGACGGAGGTGGCACTGCCCGACGGGGACGGCGCCGCCGCGGCTGGGCTGGGCTCGATCGGCTTCTTCGTGCCGACATTCCAGATGCGTACCGTGCCGTCGCTGCTGCCGCTGGCGAGCGTCTCGCCCAGCGGGCTGAAGGCGAGGCTGGAGACCCACCCGCTGTGGCCGGTCAAGGGCTCGCCGACAAGATCCTTCTCGGCGACGTCCCACAGCCGGATGGTATGGGCGGTGTTGCTGGCGCTGGCCAGGAGATTGCCGTCCGGGCTGAACGCGACGCTGGTGAGTCCGGCGGACGCGGCGTTCAGGTCTCCGCCACCGATGGGCTTACCTGTGTGAGGATTCCACAGTCGGATGAAGCCGTCGTCGCTGCCGGTCGCGAGCATCTTGCCGTCGGGAGCGAACGCGACGGTGCGGATGCTCGGCGCCGCGGCGCCGCCGCTGCCCTCATCGGCCGCCTGCTCGCCGTCGTAGACGATCAGGAAGGTCGCGAGCGACACGACGAGCACGGCGACGCCGGCGACGGCGGCCCGAAATCGGCCGGACCGGACCAGGTCGGCCCGCCAGCCCGGCGGTCGATTCCGCGACGGTGTCGGTGCCGCGTGGGGTTTTGGCCGCACCGGCGCGGTAGGCGGTGGCTCGGCCACGACGGCGGTCGGCGCGGCCGGCGTGACGGCCGGATCGGCCGGCGCGGGGGTCGGCTCCCCCGCGACGGGGGTCGGCTCCGCCACGACGGGGGTCGGCGCGGCCGCGGTAACGGCCGGATCAGCCGGGGTGCGGGCCGGCTCGGCCGCGACGGGTGTCGGTTCTGCCGCGACGGCGGTCGGCTCCCCCGCGACAGGCGGCGGCTCGGCGGCGGACGGCGGCTCGGCGGCGGACGGCGGCTCGGCGGCGGGCGGCGGCTCTGTCGGGGTGGGCTTCGGCGCGGCGGCGGTGGTTTCAGGTTCGTCACGAAGCCCTCGCAGATCCTGCGTCGCCGCCGCGACGGGTGCGGGTGGCACTTCGAGGGTGGCCGGCTCTGGTTCGACATTCGCGGGCATCGCCGTCGGCGACTGCGGCTCCGCCGCGACGGGCTCCGGCACCACCGGCTGCGCGGCGACGGGCGCCGGCGCCTGCGGCTCCGCGGCGACGGGCGCGGGCGCCGCCTCCACCTCGACCTGGACGGTGACTTCGCCGGTCGGCCCCCTGAACGTGATGTGACCGGTCAGCGAGCCGGCCCGGGGCGTCGCGACCGACACGTCGAAGCCGTCCGCTGTCTCCACGACCCGGATCCACGTGTCGGACGCGTCAGGCGTGCAGGCGCGGGCGACCGGAGGCCCCAGCAGGCGCAGCGTGCGGTGCTCCCGCTCGGCGTCCGGTGTGGACGGTCCGAAGTGGAGTGCGGGCGGATCCGGCTGGATGGCCGCCTCGTGCAAGCCGGCCTGGGCGGCCTCGGCGACGTAGCGGATGTCGGTGCCGGCGATCTCGGTCAAGGCGGCGAACGCGCCGGCCGCGGCCTGGAGGTTGTCGCCGGTCAGGCGCGACCGCAGCTCGGTGACGGCGCCGAGTCGGGTGAACATGTTCGTGTCCACCATCGCCGCCCGCAGGTCGGGTGGCACCTCCATCGGCCGGATGCGCCGGCGGCGGCTGCGGGCCAGGTACAGCTCGCCCTGCATCTCGACGTCGCGGCTCGGTGTCTGGTGCGGGTTTCGTTCGCGCACCTTGTCGAAGACGTAGTCGTAGAGCTCGTTGAGGGAGACCCAGCCGTCCTCGTCGCGGTCCGCGTTGCCGGTCGCGAGGCCCTCGACCAGCGCCGCGGTGAACACGGACGGGCTCGGGCCGTGCGCGTCGGCGAGTTGGTCGCCCTCGAAGGCGTACTCGATCGAGCTGGACGCGGTGATCACCGCGCGGCCGCGCCCGCCGCCCAGCCGGCCCACCGGAAAGCTGTCCAGCAGGTTGACGTCTCCGGACGCGCGCACCGTGACGCCCTGGCTGAACGCACCGCCGTAGCAGCAGTCCAGCAGCAGCACGATGCTCCGTGAGCGGCTGGCCCGCATGCACCGCTGCACGAACGCCGCCGATATCGCGGTCGACCCGAGCCGGTTGGGGCGGGTGTTGCGGGTGGCGAAGTACAGCTCACCGGACTCGTCCTTCAGCCCGTGGCAGGAGAAGTGCAGCAGCAGCACGTCGTCGGGGCGGCTTTCGGAAAACAGGTCCTCGATCTGGACGCCGACGTCGTGGGCCGGGCGGTTGCGCGCCACCTCGACGGTGAAGCCGCCGATCTGCGGGTCGCCGAGGACGCCGGCCAGCGCGGCCGCGTCCGCCGCGGCCGACCACAGGCGTTGAAGGCCGTCGTGCTCGTACTCGTCGTTGGCGACGATCAGCGCCTTGCGCTCGCCGTCCACTGTCAACTCCCGCCGCCGGCGCTGTCCACTGTCAACTCCCGCCGCCGGTGCCGGTGTGCCGGCTCACGAACAGCGCGACCAGCCGGTCCTGGTCGCTCGCCGTCGCCTCGGACAGCTCCAGCACGTCGCCGCCGATCTCGATCCGCACCGTGCGGCGGGTGCCCGCGCCGCGACCGAGCCAGGCCCTGATCGTGGTGACGACCCCGCTGAGGGCCACCGCCGATTCGCCGAGCGTCACCAGCAGCGCGCCAACCGCGGCCACGTCGAAACCGCGGGTGCCCGGCGGCGGCGCACCCCCGCGCAGCGCGCTCACGTCCCGCACGTCGAGCTGGCGCAGCTCCTGCCGCAGGTAACCGGTCAGCGCGTCGATCCGTTCGGCGTCCGCACCATCCTCGGCCAGGTAGACGCGTACGTCGCTATTCATTGCCAACCCTTCAGCCGGCATCGTGCACGGCGGGAGCGCATAGATGGTGCCGGGACCATCGGACAATCTAGACGGCCGCGCCGGAAGGGTGCCGTCGCCAACCCGACAAACCGCTATCCTGTGCGTGGCGCCGCGCCGATCGAGCACCGCTCTCGGCTTTCCCACAATTCATCGAGGGGGCGACCATGCCCGCGTACATCCTGACCGGCACGCCCGGCTCCGGTAAGACCGCGATCCTGCGCCAGCTCGAGCTGGACGGCCACGCCGTGGTCGAGGAGGCGGCGACCGACGTCATCGCGCTACAGCACGCGCTGGGCCGGCCCGAGCCGTGGCGCGAGCCGGGCTTCGTCGACGAGATCGTCGCCCTGCAACGGCGGCGCGCGCGGTCGACCGGCGGCACGACCTTCTTCGACCGTTCACCGGTCTGCACGCTGGCCCTGTGCCGCCACCTCGGTCTGCCGCCGACCAGCCTGCTGCGCGACGAGGTCGCTCGGGCCGGCCACTTCTACGCGCGGACCGTCCTGTTCGTCCGCAACCAGGGCTTCGTCGAGCCGACCGCGGCCCGGCGGATCAGCTTCGCGGACTCGCTCGCCTTCGAACGGGTCCACGAGCAGACCTACCGCGAGCTCGGCTTCACGCTCGTCGACGTACCCGCCGGGCCGCTGCCGCGGCGGGTGGCCGCGGTGGTCCGGGCGATTAGGATCTGAAGGCGTGGCGGACGAGATCCTGGACATCGTCGACGAGCACGACGTGGTGGTGGGGCAGGCGCCGCGGCCGGAGGTGTACGCCAGGCGGCTGCGCCATCGGGCCGCGTTCGTGCTGGCCCGCGACCCCGACGGGCGGATCTTCGTGCACCGCCGCACCGCGCACAAGCTCGTGTTCCCGTCGCTGTATGACATGTTCGTCGGCGGGGTCCTCAGCGCCGGCGAGAGCTACGACGAGGCGGCCCGCCGGGAGGCGGCCGAGGAGTTGGGCGTCGACACGCCGCTGGCGCCGGTCCCGCTGTTCCGCTTCCTCTACGAGACGCCGGCGCACACCTGGTGGTCGGCGGTCTACGAGGTGCGGGTCGACGGGCCGGTGCGGCCGCAGCCGGAGGAGGTCGACTGGTGGGCCTTCCTCACCGAAGACGAGCTGCACCGGCGCCTTGACGAGTGGGAGTGGGTGCCGGACGGCTTCGAGGCCTACCGGCGCCTCCGCGAACACCCGCGGCAAAGCTAGTGCGGTGGCCACAAACGCTCACCCGAGCCGGCGAAACCGGCCAACCTTTGTGGCCACCGCACTAGCGGACGCGGAAACGCGCTAGGCCGCCGTGTGGACTTTGAACGGGTCGTGCTCGGTGAGCAGCTTGTCCAGGCGGGCCTGGTCGACGCGGCCCACCACCTCGGTGGTCTCCTGGTGGTCACGGATGCACTTGGCCAGCGTGAACGCGGAAGTCACCACATACAGCAGGGCGAGGCCGAGAAACGCGCGGATCCAGACGCCGACGGGCAGGTAGATGATCGCGACACAGGCCGCGAACAGGGCGACGCCGAACGACAGGCCCGCCTGCACGAAGAACGCGGTGGTGGTTTTGCGGGGCACTGGAGCGGTCATGCGTAAATGCTCGCCGTGGGCGGCTCCGCGGCCCAGAGCTCTCGTACTCAGCACCGCGGAGCACCCACACTCATCACCGCGGAGCACCCACACCCGCGTGGCGCCTACTCCTTGGGCGGCTGGCTGAACCGGACACTGTTGCCCGCCGGGTCACGAAACTCGCACTCCCGCGGACCGTACGGCATGTCCATCGGCTCCTGGATCACCTCGGCGCCGCTGGCCCGCACCGTCTCGAACGTCGCGTCGAGGTCGTCGGTGGACAGCAGCAGGCCGGACAGCGACCCCTTGGCCAGCAGCTCGCGCAGCGCCTGCGCGTCCTCGGGCGGGCGCCCGACGCCGACGGTGGTCAGCACGATGCCGAACTCGGGCTGGGACGGCGGCCCGACGGTCAGCCAGCGGGCGTCCTCCATGGCGACGTCGAGGCGGACCTCGAAGCCCAGCGCGTCGCGGTAGAAGGCCAGCGCGGCCTCGTGGTCGTCAACTTCCAAAAACATGCTTCGGACTGAGATGGTCATGACCGGGACGTTACGACGCCGCGCCGAGCCGTGCTTCTCGAATCCTGCCTGTATGGCGAATGTCGGGCCCCCGGCGCCCCCTTGCGCGGGTCAGCGCGGAAGCGATACAGGAATGCGCATTCTCGTTGACCCCCGCGGCCACCCACCGATCTACTGGCGTCGATCCCGACGCGGCGGCGGAGCCCCGTTGCGCGATTACGCATGCCCGCGTTGCCAGGTTTCGCACCCACATCGCCCGGCACCCCACATCGCCCTCCGTGTACTCGGACGATGCTCTTGTCCAACCGCGTGACAGCGTGTTACGAAGCATGCGCGGGGGCATCGGCGGCAGGCCGGACCCCATCAAGGGGGGCAAATGCATCGTTCGCGAGATGCGGTGATCGTGGGACGGCCGATACCGTCCCTTGTCCATTGGGGACGGTCCGCCGACGCCGATCTGGTCTACCGGACACTGGTGACCTTCGGGCCGGTCACGGCCACCGACCTGGAGCGCGACCTCGGCCTGTCCCGGCGGCGGGTGGTCAGCGCCCTCGACGAGCTGGCCGCGATCGACGCGGTCGGGTTCGGCCCGGCCTCCACCCGCCGCGGCCAGCTCTGGCGGGCCACCCCGCCGGCACAGGTGTTCGCCTCGCTGCGCCGCGGCCAGGTCAGCAAACCCAGCCCGCCGCCGGGCGGCCCGCGCACCGCCGTCGAAGACCTGGTCCACGGCCAAGGGCTGCGACACCTGCGCACCCGCGCCCTCACCCGGGCCCGGGTGGCCGAGCTCAACGCCGTGGCCACCCACGAGCACCTGGCCATGAACCCGGAGCAGGCCTTCACCGCCGAGGTGGCCCGCGCCGCCGTGCCGATGGACCGCATGCTGCTCAACCGCGGCGTACACATGCGGGTCCTGGGCGTGCAGGCGGCCCGCTCGGACCCGCTGCTGCCACACGGACGCCGTCCCACCGAAAGCACACCGGACTACCGCGAGGTGGCCACGGTCCCGATGAAGCTCATCGTCGTCGACCGCAAGGTCGCGTTCTTCCCCGTCGACCCCGACAACTTCGAACACGGCTACCTCGAGGTGGCGCAGGCCCCGGTCGTGTCCGCGCTCGTCAGCCTTTTCGAACGCCACTGGGAGGCAGCCCGTGATCCATGGGAGTGGGCAGTGCCGCAGACCGCGCTGAGCCCCCGCGAGTACACACTGATCACGCTGCTGGCCAACGGACACACCGACGCCAGCGCCGCCCGCGAGCTGCACATCAGCACCCGCTCGGTCTCCAACATCCTGCGCGGCCTGATGGACCGCCTCGGCGTCGACAACCGCTTCCAGCTCGGCCTGACCCTCGGCGCGCTGCGGGCCGCCGAACCCGCCGCCCGCCCGGCCGCCGCCGCGGAGGAAGAGTGATGACCCGCCGCCTGCTCCTCACCGTCGCCGCGGTGGCCGCGCTGCTGCTGCCCTCCACGCCGGCGGCCGCCGCCGAGACCGTCTACTACGCCGCACCCTGCGCCTCCGGCGCGTTCACCGGCTACGCCGGCTCACTCGACGGCAAGAGGCCACTGGTCGTGCTCAGCGGCTGGGCCAGGCCATGCGTGTTGACGCCCTCGGGCACCAAGTTCGGCTTCGTGCACTACTACCAGCAGACGGCGCTGCTGCCGATCGACGACAGTATCGGCACCGGGCTGAAGGACTACAAGGTGCTGGCCGGCAGGACCGAGTTCACCGTCACCAGTGACCTGACCAGCACCGCACACACCCAGCTGGAAAGCGAGCTCGGCCAGCTCACCGCCATCTGCCTCATCCGCGACCGCAACGCCCGGCTCGCCTGCGTCGCCGTCGACCGGCCGACCCCGGACGCGGCGCCGGTGGTCACTCCCCTGCCGGTAGACGACGAACGCGTCCGGTCCATCCCGGTGACCGGCCAGCTCGAGTCCGGCGACATCGCACCGATCACCCAGCACTGTGGAAACTGCATCTAGGAGAGCTTTCGGAGCCGGGGTTGCTTCGGCCTTGGACAAAAGATGTGAGCTACCGCGATGCCCGTCGTGGTCCGTGCCGTCGCTCCCGCGGCCTCACCCATCCGCCGTGGGTCACGCTCACCCCGGCGGCTGCGCCGGGCCCTTGCGGCCCCGGCCTGGGGTGGGTGCGCTCGGGATGCATTTGCTCTGCTTCCCTGGAGGGGCCACCCCGCATTTGCCCATGTCCGCGTCAGCGGCGGACCGTATGCGCGGGGTCCCCGGGGAAAATGTGGAGCGCGGCGGAGCGTTTTCTTGGGGTGCTTTCCCGCGGGCACCACTCCCGGCCGGCGGCTCGCAGCGCTCGCCGAAACCCCGGCCGTCCACTGCCAGCTCCGCGAAACAAGCCCCGAAGGCGGCCCTCGCAGGCCCTACCGGGCGCCATCCTGACGCAGCGTCACCAGCCCAGCGATCGGGACTTCGAGATCTAGGAGACCTAGGGTTGAAATAGCGCCCCAACTCTCCTAGATCTCGAATCTCGCGCCGCTCACACCACCGCAGCGGTTACCCGCGGCGACGAAACCCGGAGTTTTCCCAGAGCGCCGATCCGGGAACAGACATTGTGGACAAACGTCTACCACCGGCGCGACCAGCGGCGGACGGGTGAGGCCGCGGGAGCAACGGTCCGGACCACGACGCACATCGTGGTCGCGGGGCTTCCTAGGCGTCGCGGCGGCGCAGCACAAGGTAGCCGCCGAGCAGCGCGGCGACCGTCCACAGTGTCAGGAGCCCTAGCCCGGTCCACGCGCCGTAGTCGCGGGCCCAGCGGGCCTCGTCCTGCGGGCCGGCCAGGTGCATGACCACCCAGCCGGTCTGGTCGGGCAGAAACTGGGTCACCTTGCGGATCACCGGGATGTTGCCGAGGCCCTGCGAGCCGAGGAACAGCACCGGCAACAGCCCGCCGAGCACCAACGCGGTGTGCCGCACCATCGCCGCCACCCCGAACGCGAACGCGCACATCAGCGTCAGGTAGACGCACGCGCCGGCGGACGCTTGCAGAGCACCGGGCGAGGAGGGCGACACCCGCGACGAGGCCAGCGTGGCCGCGACCGTCACGACCGACGCGACGGCCGCGACCGCGGTGACGGCGGCCAGCTTGGCCAGGTAGAAGCGGGCACGGTCGGGAACGGCGGCCAGCGAGGCGCGGATGGTGCCGGAGGAGTACTCGCCGGTGACCGCGAGCGCGCCGAACACCACCAGCGCCATCTGCCCGATCGTCAGCGGCAGAAATGTGGCGAACAGCGGGTCGTAGTTGACCCGGCGCTCGGCGTCGCGCAGCGACAGCTCCAGCAGGTACGCGAGGCCGGCGCTCACCACCACGAACGCGGCCAGCGTCCACGGCGTCGAACGCACCGTCCGCAGCTTGGTCAGCTCGGCGGAAACGAAGGAGATCATCGGACACCTGCCGTCAGGGAAAGGAAACCCGCCTCCAGCGAGCCGTGCGCGGCCACGAACTCGGGCAGCGGCGTATCGGCCAGCAGCCGACCCCGATGGATCACCACCAGATGGTCGGCGGTCACCTCCATCTCGCTCATCAGGTGGCTGGAGACGAACACCGTGCGCCCCTCGCCCGCCAGCCCGCGCAGCAGGCCGCGGATCCACCGCACGCCCTCCGGGTCCAGGCCGTTGACCGGCTCGTCGAGCAGCAGCACCGGCGGGTCGCCGAGCAGCGCGGCCGCGATGCCCAGCCGCTGCGCCATCCCCAGCGACAGGGCTTTGGCCCGCCGCCCGGCGACCGCGTCAAGACCCACTAGCGAAAGCACCGCACGCACGCGCGAGGCCGGTATGCCGTTGGTCCGCGCCAGCCACAGCAGGTGGTGGTAGGCCCGCCGCCCGCCGTGCGTGGACTTCGCCTCCAGCAGCGCGCCGACCTTCGTCAGCGGCCGGCGCAGGTCGCGGTAGCGGGTGCCGTCGATGCGTACCTGCCCGCCGGTGGGATGGTCCAGGTCGAGCATCATCCGCATGGTCGTGGACTTCCCGGCGCCGTTCGGGCCGAGGAAGCCGGTGACCATGCCCGGCCGCACCGCGAACGACAGCCGGTCGACCACGACCGTCCGTCCGTACCGTTTCTCCAGGTCCCGTACCTCGATCACGGCACCGACGCTAGGTGGCGGGGCGGCGGCCGGCAGTCGGCGAAAGTCGTCGAGATGCGCCGACGAAGGTTGACGCACGTACCCTTCGGGCGTGGGCCGACATCTCCTCGCCGCCGCCGTCGTCGCCGCGGACACCGCGATCCTCGCCGCCGGACACCCCGGCCTGGCCTGGCTGGGGCTGCTGCTCGCGGCGGCCGCGCTGCTCACCTACCGGCTGCCGGTGGCCGGCCTCGCCGCGGCACTCGTGCTCAACGCGGTCACCGGCGTGGCGTATCTGCTGATGCTCTGGACCGCCTTCCGGGCCGGACGGGCGATCGGCGGCCGGCGGGACGCGGTCGCCGCTGTCGGGGCCGCCGCCGGTGGCCTGGCGCTGCTGCTCGCGGTGCGGCCGGCCGACCCGCGCGCGATCCCCCAGCTCGTCGTGCTCCACCTTGTCTTCGTGGCGCTGCCGCTGCTGGTGGGCGGCTACCTCGCCCAGCAGGAGCGGCTCACCGCCGCGCTCGCCGACCAGGCCCGCCTCGGCGAGCGGCTGCGGATCGCGCGGGACATGCACGACTCGGTCGGCCGCCGGCTCAGCCTGGTCTCCATGCAGGCGGCCGCGCTGGAGGTCACCGCCCTGCCGCCGGCCCAGTCCGACGCCGTCCGCCGCCTCGCCGCCACCGCCCGGGAGGCCATGGACGAGGTGTACGGGGTGGTCGGCGCCCTCCGTGACACCCCCGACCTCGCGGCGCTGGTGGCGCAGTTCCGCGCGGCCGGTGTGCCGGTGGAGCTACGCGAGCGCGGCGTCGCCCGGCCGCTGCCCGAGGCCGCCTACCGGGTCGTCGAGGAGGGCCTCACCAACGCCGCCAAGCACGCGCCGTCCCGCCCGGTCACCGTCGAGCTCGCCTGGCAGCGGCGCGCGCTTCGGGTCATGCTCACCAACCCCGGCCCGGCCGGGTCGGCCACCACCGCGGGTGCCGGCCGCGGGCTGCCCGGTCTGACCGAGCGGGTACGGCTGGCCGGTGGCCGCCTCCAGCACGGTCCCGTCGACGGAGTGTTTCAGCTCAGCGCCGCGCTCCCGCTCCAGTCGCCGCCCGCACCGGCGATCCGGCGTCCCCTGCTCGTGGGGGCCGCCGCGGCGGCGCTGCTGTTCCTCGTCCTGCCGGCGACCATGATGCTGGGCGTGGCATGAACGCACCCCACGAAAACGCTCCGCTTCCCTCCACGTTTACCCGGGCGCCCCGCATCCGCGTGCTCGTGGCCGACGACGAGCCGCTGATCGCCGCCGGCATCCGCACCGTGCTGGAGTCGGCCGGCGACATCGCCGTGATCGCCGAGGCGGGCAACGGCCGCGCCGCCGTCGAGGAAGCGGTCCGCCAGCAGCCGGACGTGGCCCTGCTCGACATCCGCATGCCGCTGCTGGACGGCCTCGCCGCCGCCGAAGAGCTGCGTCGCCGCGCACCCGCCGTCCGCACCCTCGTGCTCACCTCCTTCGGCGCCGAACCCAACGTGCTGCGCGCGATCCAGGGCGGCGCGTCCGGGTTCATCCTCAAGAACTGCACCCCCGACGAGCTGATCCGCGCCGTGCGGGCCGCCCACGACGGCGAGGCGTACCTCTCCCCCGCCGTCACCCGCCTCGTGCTCGGCCTCGTCGCGCCCGCCGAGGCGGCCCGCCAACGTGCGGCCGCCGCCCGGCTGGCCGCGCTGGCGCCGCGCGAGGCCGACGTGGCCCGCCTGGTCGCCGAAGGCCTCTCCAACGCCGACATCGGCCGGCGCCTGGGCATGAGCGAGCCGAGCGTCAAGACCTACGTCAGCCGCGTGCTCACCAAGCTCGACTGCGCCAACCGCGTACAGGCCGCGCTGCTGGTCCGCGACGCCGGGATTCTGCCGACGGCAGAAGGCCTGCGCTGACAGCGAAAGCGCGATCCGCCGGCCCCACCGCGAACCTACGGTTGAGCGCATGACCGACCAGACACTCGACGACGCCGTCTACAACCGGCTGCTCAAGGAGCGCATCATCTTCCTCGGCAGCGAGGTAAACGACGCGGTCGCCAACCGCATCTGCGCGCAGCTGCTGCTCCTGGCCGCCGAAGACCCCACCCGCGACATCAACCTGTGGATCAACTCACCCGGCGGCTCGGTGTACGCCGGCATGGCCATCTACGACACCATGCAGTTCATCGACAACGACGTGTCCACTGTGGCCATGGGGCTGGCCGGCTCGATGGGCCAGTTTCTGCTCTGCGCCGGCGCACCCGGCAAGCGCTACGCCCTGCCGCACGCGCGCATCATCATGCACCAGCCCTCCGGCGGCATGGGCGGGACCGCGGCCGACATCGCCATCCAGGCCGAGCAGATGGTATTCACGAAGAAGTCGCTGCTGGATATGATCGCCCACCACACTGGACAGACCTACGACCAGATCGTGCGGGACGCCGACCGCGACCGCTGGTTCACCGCCGAGGAGGCCCGCGTGTACGGCTTCATCGACAAAGTCATCGCCGGCGCCGGCCAGGTCCCCGCGGGCGCGGGCACCCTCGGCTAGGCGGCCAGGCACCGTCCATCATGGAGGGTGCCGACGATCCACGGCGTAGCACCATTGGTGGAGTCGACCCAGCCGACGAGGCACCCGACGCTCGCCCGCACGCCGTACACGATCGCACCAGCCGGCGCCGGATCGGTGTATCGCGCCACCCGCACCGCCGGCTCGACGAAGCCCGCCGCGACAAATGCCGCGCGCAGCGCCTCGACCGTGGGCGGCACGGCGAAGACACAGGAGAACGGCTCGGCCGGACACTGGGCACCGAGGCCGGCGACGTACGCCTCGCGCACCTTGTCGACCAGCCGGCCGGCCGCCTCCCGCCGGCTCTCCGACAGCGGCTCACGCCGGGCGAAGTCGTCGGCGAGCCGGTCGCAGTAGCCGTCGTCCGGCTCCGCCCGCGCACACGCGAACCCGTGCACCACCCGCGGCGGCGCGTCCTCGCCCCCGGTCGCGCCGCGCACCACCGGCACCAGCACCGCGCTCCCGCTGGCCAGCAGCAGCAGGATGCCCAGCGCCAGCCACAACCGCCGTCCCCGCACCGCCACAGACTAGAGACCTTTCGGCGTCGGGGTGGCTTCGACCCTGAGCCCCTACTTAGACCGAGATTTGAACTACCGCGGCGTCCGTCGTGGTCCGGACCGCTGCTCCCGCGGCCTCACCCATCCGCCGCTGGTCGCGCTCACCCTGCGCGCAACCGGCCCCGGGGAGAAAGCGGCCGGGGGAATTTGGCTCGCGCCAGGCGGTGGTCGACGTTTGTCCACAATGCCTGTTCCCGGATCAAAGTCCCCGCCGCGGGGCTGGTGACGCCGCGTCAGGATGGCGCAGGTAGGTGCGGCGACCGCCTACGAATTCCAAGCGGGACAAGCCCTCCTAGCGTCCCCCTGCGACAGGTTTCCCTTGATCGGGGCACCGATGCTGGTGATCGTGGTACGCAACTGCCCCTGGAGGGGCAGTAAACGTCCACGATCTGTTCGCCGGCCGCCGAGGTCGACGCCGATCAAGGAAGCCGAGGCAAGCCACGACCGGGCCCGCACCCGGGAAGGTCGGTCTGGCGCTGACGCGGAGGTGGGAAATCCGCCTCGAATTACGCAACGCCGCGGGGGCAGCGGCGACGTGAGCCGCAAGCAACAGCGGACGGGTGAGGCCGCGGGAGCAGCGGTCCGGACCACGACGGACATCGCGGTAGCCCGAAATTTTCTTGTCGAATCAAGGTTTCGAACCCCGAGAGGCCCCGAGAGCTCCCTGGATAGGGTGTCGGCCATGACTGAGCAGCAGGCCGCGCCGGTCCGGGCCGGCATCGTCATCCTGCCCGACCAGCGCTGGGCGCGGGCCGCCGGTCGGTGGCGGCGCGCCGAGGAGTACGGGTTCGCGCACGCGTGGACCTACGACCACATCGGCTGGCGCGACCTGGTCGACGGGCCCTGGTTCGACGCGGTGCCCACCCTGGCCGCGGCCGCGGGCGTGACGTCCCGGATCCGGCTGGGCACGATGGTGGCCAGCCCCAACTTCCGGCACCCGGCGCACTTCGCCCGCGAGATCACCGCGCTGGACGACATCAGCGGCGGGCGCCTCACGCTCGGGGTCGGCGCGGGCGGCGTGGCCGGCTTCGACAACACGGTGCTCGGCGGCGAGGCGCTGCCACCGCGGGCGCGGGTCGACCGGTTCACCGAGTTTCTGGAGATCCTGGACCCGCTGCTGCGCGGCGAGCGTGTCACCTACCGCGGCCACTACTACACCGCCGTCGACGCCCGCGGCACGCCCGGCTCGGTGCAGGCCCCGCGGGTGCCGTGGGTGGTCGCCGGGCTGGGGCCGAGGTCGATGCGCCTGGCCGCGAGGTACGGCGCCGGCTGGGTGACGACGGTGGGCCGCATGGAATCGCTGGACGAGTGGTGGCGCGCGGCCGGGGAGGCGTCCCGCCGCTTCGACGACGTCCTGGCCGCCGCGGGCCGCGACCCGTCTACTGTGGACCGCTTCCTGTCCCTTGACTCCGCGCCGCGCTACTCGCTGTCCGGCGCCGGCTACTTCGCCGAGGCGGTGGGGCGTGCCGCCGGCCACGGCTTCACCGACGTGCTGTCGCACTGGCCGCGCGCCGACAGCTGGTACGCCGGCGACGAAGCCGTCCTCGAAGAGGTGGCGGGCCTGCTCCGGCTTCAATAGAACTCTTCGTGGCTACCAACCCAAAAGGCTGATGACCGTAAAGCGAGCACGAGGAAGTCTACGTATATGACGGCGGTTCGCTGTGCGGGGTAGAAATCGTCCGCGATCGAGGCGGGTGATCGCCCCAATGGTTGTCGGTGGTCTGCTGGCCGGCATTGTCGCGGTGCTGTCCTTGACGGAGTTGCCGTCCTGGCTAAATTGGTGCCCGCCGTGGCTGGCCGTGCTCCTCGTCGCCGGCTTGGGCGGGTCCGCGACGGAGGGCTTGCAGCGGTGGGCCGAACACCAGCGCGCGGTTGCCGACAGCGAGCGTGCGGCCGTGGACCTGCTTCGCGGATACTTCGGCCGGCATAAGAAGTTTCCTCGCTTCGGCGAGCGGCGCACGGGGGCCCTCGCGCTTCACGTTCATCCCGCGATCAGCTTGCCCCCGGTCCCCGAGGGCATTGGCGCCGCGCACCGGCCGACGCTACTCTCGCGGACCCACCAAGCAGGAAAGGGCGTTCTCGATCCGGACCTGCCGGCATTTGTGCCGCGCGAAAAGCAGGAAGAAGTCGAGGCGTGGATGCGTGACGCGCGCATCGACGGCGGATTCTTGATCCTGGTTGGCGACTCGTGTGTGGGTAAGACTCGCCTACTGTACGAGGCCGCCCGCCAGCATCTCGCCGACTTCGCCGTACTCGCCCCCGTCCTCGGCGACGGCGGTCTGGTCGACGTCGTAGCGCAGGCGACCTTTCCATTGCCCAATCTGGTCGTGTGGCTCGACGAACTCCAGCGTTTTCTGCCTGGCCCCTATCTCACCGCGGGCTCCACAGCCATCACCGCGGCCACGATCCGACGGCTTCTCGACGCCCCCGCCCCCGTGGTAATTGTCGGTACCTTGTGGCCAGAGCATGCTCTGCACCTTCGCGCCAGCGCGACGGACGCCCCCACCGGCGAAGCGCTGCCACGAAACTCCGATGCCGCCGATATTCTCACCCATCCACGCGTGCATGAAATTCGACTCGGTTCATTTTCCGAAGCCGAACGCGCGGCCGCCGCTCGCCTCGCGGCTCACGACCCCCGCTTGGCGGCCGCCCTGAAAGATCACCACTACAATGTGACCGAGGCGCTCGCGGGCGTGCGCGAGATCATCAGGCGCTACGGCCGGGCGACCGACGCCCAGTTGGCCATCTTGCACGCGGCCGCCGATGCCCGCAGGGTTGGCATACAGGCCCCACTTACCGAAACGCTTCTCGTCGATGCCGCGCGCGGATACTTGACGAACATCGAATCAAGCGACGACTGGTTTCGTCCAGCCATGGACGAACTGACCAGCCACAAACGCCAACAAGACAGGGCCACCGCTCCACTTGTGCCGGTGGCTAGCCCAGACATGCGAAAAGCGCTCGGTTACACCGTTACCGACTATCTGCTACAGCAGCTCACCAGGGAACGCCGTAGCCAGCCCATACCGGCGCTCACTTGGCAGGCGTTCACCGGGTGCACCCACTCCGACGGCGACCTCCAACGGTTAGCAGAAAGTGCATACCGGCGGCTCCTTTACGAGTACGCCGAACGAACTTATCGGATCATTGTCGGCCGCACCACCGAATTCACCTCCGACAACATCGTCGATGCGTGGGACATTGCGTTCGCCGCCCGCCAGCTAGCAGCACTCTTGATCGCGCAAGGACGCGCAGTCGAGGCCGTCGACGTGATTGAGGCGGTCCACACGAGAAAATACTGCTTCTCACCGCAGGTTGTGATTTGGCTAGCAGAGTTGCTCACGGAAGAAGGGCGTACCGACGAGGCGATCGATTTCCTGCGTGGTCAGACGAAAGAGCTCAAGAGGCTCCTGCGTAAACGTGACAACATAGGCACCGGCAACTTCCACGTCATGGCGTACCAGATGGACGAACTGTTGGATCACCTCTTGGCCGAGCATGGACGCGAGGACGAATTACGTGCCCGTTACGAATCCGGCATTCGGACCGCCGCACCGGAACTAGGCCGCCTGCTGGCCAGAGCGGGCCAGCTCGACGACGCGATCAGTGTCCTCCTCGACGGCGTGAAGACCGGAGCCTGGACCGCCGAGCAACGGCTAGCCGAAATATTGGCCGAGCACGGACGCATCGAGCAGCTCCGTGACCGCGCCAATGCGGGCGACGAGCACGCCGCCGATCAGTTGGTCCACCTTTTGATCGCCCGGGGCCACACCGACGAGGCGACCGAAGTCCTGAGACACCACGCCAACGCGTACCACGGACGGGCCAAGCAGTTGGTCCGGCTACTGGTCGCGCAAGGCAGGACAAACGAGGCCATCGAAGTCCTGGAGGATCGTATCGCCGACGGTGACTGGTACGACGCGGAGAGGTTGGTCGAGCTGTTGGTCAACCAGGGCCACATCGACGAGACGATCGACGTCCTCCGGCCCCACGCGGACGCCGGCGAGAGGCACATGCCCTCGCTGCTGGCTCAAGTGCTGGCAGCACAGGATCGCCTCGACGAGGCGATCGAGATCCTCCGGACCCACGCCGACGCCGGCAATTGGGACGCCAAGACGCGACTGGCCGAGTTGCTGGCAGCGCATGGCCGTACCGACGCACTACACACCCTCGCCGACGCCGGCGAGGAATACGCCGCAGCGCGGCTGAGTCAGCTCTTGGCAGGACAGGGCCGGATCGACGAAGCGGTGGCCATCCTCCGGTCGAGCGCCACCGCGGGCGGTTGGAGCGTCGACCAACCGCTCGCCGATCTGCTGGCGAACAATGGTCTTCCGGACGGCTCGATCGACTATCTGCGCACCCGCAGCGACGCCGGCGACTTCCATGCCGCCAGAGGGCTGGTAAGCCTTCTAGCGAAACACGGCTGCGTCGACAAGCTGTCGCTAGAGGTCGTCGCGGGCACGCCAACGGCCGCAACGCGCCTGATCGACCTGCTGGTCGAACAAGGCGACACCGCACGAGCCTGGCAAATCCGCCGGTACGGCCTCAACGTCGATGGCTCGCCGCGGACGTCGACACATTCCGGTGGCTGAGGATGCCTCGGTGGACGGGAGCAGTACCGCGCATGCATGCCTCGTCACCACCCGTAGAGCGTCCTAGGAGGCTAGAGAACTTCCGGGGGGCTCCACCACAGCGGACCGGCCATGCCGCGAGAGCAACGGCCCGGACCACAACGGACGTCGCGGTAGCCCCGGGGATTGAAATGGCCACGAGCGGCCGCAACCTCATCCCGGGGTGGACGCATCGGTGCGAGCACGTGACTGGTCCCGTGGCGAGTACTAGCGGATCTGGGCGGGAGCGGGGCGGCGTGACCGGGCCGGCCGGGTCACGCGGCGGTTGAGCAGGCGCATGCCGGGCACCTCGACCCAGCGGTGCAAGGCGTAGGCCAGCGCGTAGGAGACCAGCAGCAGCACGGCCACGATGCCCAGCGCCGGCCACAACGCCCACGGCCCACCCAGGTCCAGCAGCTCCACCGCCGTCACGATGACCGTCAGGTGTACCAGGAAGAAGGCGTAAGACACCTCGCCCAGATGGACCACCACCGGGTGCCGCCACGGTGAGCGTTCGCCGCGCAGGTCGGCCACCGCGGCGGCCGGGATGAGCAGGGCGGTGCCGACGACGGCGGCCGCGGTGTCCCGGGTGACCGCCGGTAGCCAGCCCACGGCCAGGTAGTTGGCCGCGAAGATGGCGGTGGCCACCCGCAGGCCGGGCCCGCGCCACGCGCCCAGCAGCACCAGCCGGGCCAGCACGATACCGAGCGTGAACTCGGTCATCCTGGTCACCGGGAAGATGTACACGAACCAGCGCTCGTGCTCGGGCACCACCGCGACCTCCGCGATCCACGGCATCGCCCAGGTCAGCGCGACCAACCCCAGAGCCGCCGGATACAACGCCGCCGGGCCCAGCCGCCGCAGCAGCGCGTGCAGCAGTGGAAAGCACAGGTAGAAGAACATCTCGCAGGACAGCGACCAGCCCACCGGATTGACGCCCAGGTAGACGAAGTCCTGTGTGTACCAGCCGTGCAGCAGCACCGCGCTGGCGCCCAACGGCTCCCAGAAGATCGGCGGTATCCGGTCGGTCACGCGCAGCGACAGCACGGCCAGCGCGAGCGCCACGAGGTAGGCCGGGTAGATGCGGGCGACCCGGCCCTGCCAGAAGCGCAGCGGCCCGCGGTCCGGCCGGGCCGACCAGGTCAGTACGAAGCCGGAGAGCACGAAGAAGAACGCGACACCCAGGTCACCCGCGTCGAACAGCAGCTGTGCGCCGCGCCGCGCGATCGGGTCGGTGAGCTTGACCAGCGAGTACGCGTGGAGCCCGAAGACCCCGAACGCGGCCACGAAGCGCAGCCCGGTCAACGAGGGCAGTCGGGACACAACGCGCGACTCTACCGTCGCGACCCTGCGCCGGCACGGCGACCAGACGTAGAAGGAGAGGCCGCCACGGGGGAAGCGGCCTCTCCACCTACCAGGTTACCCCGCTTCCGGCGTTCGTGGGTGCCCGCATTTCTTGAGCCGCCGCTCAGTTGTCGGGTGCCCGACAGACCGAGCCCGAGCTGGCCTGTCGGGCATCCCGCGAAGAGACCCCAGTGGCTAGAGTGACCAGCCGAAAGACCCAAAGTCCGAGCACCACGGCGAACGGGAGGGCCGGGTCACCGTGTCCGACGAGGCCGCGCCCCCCGCCGTGGTCCGGCGCCTGGGCCGGGAGTACGGCTGGCTGCTGGCCGCCGTCGGCCTGGCCGCGCTGGTGCTGGCGTGCTCGGTGCCGTTCGTCACCGGGGTCGGCATGAGCTGGAACTCCGGCGACCCCTTCGCCGCACCCGAAAAGCCCGCGCCCGCACCGGTGACCACCCCGACCGCGGCACCCGAGAAAACGCCGGCGCCATCGCCGTCACCGTCGAAAGCCGCCTCCCAGCGACGGCCCGCCGCACCGCGCACCAGCGCCCCCGCGCCCCGGCGCACGACGGCGGCACCACCCCCACCCGCGGCCGCGCCAAGGGCAGCGGTCGCGGTCGGCCCGGACGGCGGCGGCATGGGGCTGTGGCAGATGCTCCGCGAGTACTGCACGGTCACCTACCGCACCGACGAGGCGCAGCTGCGCCACGGCACCGGTCAGGCCGAAAACAACTGGGAGTGCCGGCGCCGCGGCGACAACCCGCTCATCGACATGAACGCCGCCTGCCGCCGAAAGTACGGCAGCGCCGCGTTCGCGCAGTTCTCCAACCGCAACGACGCCTTCTCGTGGCGCTGCTACCGCCGCTGACACGCGCGCGGCCCGCCGGGCGCCGCAACCGCCGCCGCCAGTAACCGTCCACGTCGGACACCGCCAACAATGGAGCCGGGCGAGTGGCATCTCGTGCCACCCGCCCGGAAGTGTGTTGTGGGGTGGTGGGCCGGACCGGACCGCTGCGTTGGCCAGTCCGGCCGGCCCACCACTGGCTGGCCTGACCGTGGGAATCAGGCCGCCCGCTGGCCTGACCGTGGGGGAATCAGGCCGTCTTTCCGGCCCGATTGTGGGGATCGGGCCGTCTATGGGACCGGAACCCGGGTGGGTGAGAAGGAGAAGAACCACCCACCCGGGTCGCTGTCCGGGGTCAGTCCCCGATCAGCCGGTCATAGTCGTGCAGTGCCATCGCCACGTCGACCTGCGCCCAGAAGCGGTGGTAGTTGAACGTCGGAGCTTGACCACCTGCGAGGAACGCCTGCACCTTCGGCCAGTCCTGGTCGTCCTCGAGGAACGAGCGGATGCTGAGGAAGGTGCTGTTGGAGTTGATCGGGTCGCCGTTGGGCATGGTGCCGGTGAAGCCCGGCGGGATGTACAGGCCCTGGCCGGTCGAGGCGTTGTAGGCGTCGTCGAACCGGTTGTAGTCGGCCTTGGTCTCCGGCACCGAGACGCCGCGGGCGTCCTTGCGGGCCAGCACGGCGTCGAGCAGCGCCTTCGCCGTGGTCTGCGCCTGCGTGTTGGCCGCCTTGGCACCGTAGTAGATCAGCGTGCGGGCGTAGGCACCGGTCACACCCACGTCCTGCGTGTGGTCCACGACGGACACCCGCAGGCCGCTGTTGTTGACCGAGGTGGTGCCGGCCTGCCAGTTGCCGCCGGGCTGGCCGGTCCAGCTCAGCGTCGACGGAATCTGGTAGTTGGTGCCGCTGACCGTCGTGTTGGCGATGGCCCACGCGACCCACTTGTCCAGCAGCGCCTTGGCACGCGCGTTGCCGGTCTCGTAGTAGTACTCCGCGACCCGCTCCATGGTCCACGCCTGGAAGCCGAACCACTGGTTCGACGGCGGGTCGTGGTAGACCGGCTTGACGTCGTACACCATGCCGTAGAACGTCGGCGCGCCGGCCGGGCGGGCACTGTAGTTGCCGTTCCAGCTGTTGGTCGCGCCACCGGCGATGGCACCGTCAGCCGACTGGAGCCAGGTGTAGAAGTCGATCTGCCGGGTGAGGCTGGTCGCCCAGTCGGTCTGCGCCGTGGACGACCGCGGGGTCAGCTCCGGAGTGGTGGACAGCGCCCAGGCCGCGAACGGGTTCTGGTAGCCGCCGTGGTTGTGGCTGGAGCCGATCCGCCACGCCCAGTCGCTGCTGCCCTGCGGGCCACCCCACGCGGAGTACCAGGAAAGCAGGTAGGTCGCGCTGCTCTTGCCGGTGCCCGCGGTGCAGGACGGCGAGGCGCAGCCGGGGTTCTTGAAGTACTTGTCGTACATCGCGTACCGCAGGTAGTCACCCATCTGCGCGGCCTTGGTGATGGTGGCCGAGATGTCCGCCTGCTTGCCCTGCTCCTTGGCCCACTTCAGCGCCCAGTACGCCGCCTGGATGGCGCGCGCGTCGGCGTCGGGAGCGCTGGTGTAGCGCCACTGCCGGGTGTACGACGAGTCGCCGATGAAGATCGGCAGGTAGCCGCTGGGGCCACCGAAGTTGAACGTCTCGCAGGACGGGTGCGGCACGGTCTCGAAGACCGACTCCTGCGGGCCGCGCTGGTAGGTGTTGATGTACGCCGGCTTGGTGGTGCGGTCGCCGCACTTGCCGAAGCCGTACACGTTGTCCACGTCGAGCAGCCAGTGCATCACGTACATGCGGTTGTTGCCGTACGTCTGGGTGAGCTCGTTGTACAGCGGGTCCTGGCCGACCCGGACCGTGGAGTCCAGCTTGCCGCCGGTCCCCGGGTACTGGCTGGGCAGGTTCGCCTCGGGCGCGTAGTCGGCCGGGTCGTTCGGGTTGTAGCCACCCTGCGTCTCGGACGGGATGATGTAGGTCTCCATGACGCGCCAGGCGTTGTTGAACGGCGCCCAGTTCTCCGTCGCGCGGCCGTACATCGCCTCGAGCGACAGCCAGTAGCTGAACGCCTCGGACGTGGTCTCGTGACCGTGGTCGGGCGCCTCGACGATCAGCGTCTCCACCGAGTGGTACGGCACGCCCTCAGGGCTGAAGTACCCGTTCGCCGGAGCCTTGATCTTGTTGTACAGCTCGAGGAACTCCTCGGCGTACCGGCCCGGGTTGGTGGTGTTCTCGTCGTCCGTCACGGTGACGGACGTCTCCGCGGGGGTGTGGTTCGCCGCGCTGGCCGTGATCGTCGCCGTGTCGTTGTTGGCGTCCGCGTCCTGCGCCGCGTTCACCGGAACGTTGACACCGTTCTGCCAGTTGGCCGGCGTGAGCGTCACGCTCGTCGCGCCGAGCGTCACGTCCGCGTCACCGGTCTTGCTGAGCGTGACCGGCACGTTGGCGGTGGGCGCCGCGCTGAGCTTCACGTTCAGCTGCGAGCTGCTGCCCTCGGCGATGCTGAGCGTGGCCGGCGTGACGACACTGGCCTGGCCGGTGCCGCGGACCGTGAAGGCCCGCTCGGCGGTGGCGGTCAGCGGCGTGGGCGTGGCGTTGTCGTACGCCCGGGCCTGCACCGTGTAGTCGCCGACCGGCAGGCCGGTCATCACGTAGCTGTAGGGCGCCGCGGTGTCGGTGTTGACCAGCAGGCCGTTGCGGTAGAACTCGACCTTGCTGACCGCGCCGTCGTCGCTGGCGTCGGCGCTGACCGTGACGTCGGCCGGCGCGTTGAACGACGCGTTCGCCGCCGGGCTGGTGAGCGCGACGGTGGGCGCCTGGTTGACCGCGCCGCCGCAGGCGGTGCCGTTGATCGTGAACGCGGTCGGCTTCGCGTTGGTGCCCGAGTACGAGCCGTTGAAGCCGATCGAGATCGAGGCGCCGGTGGCCAGGTTGCCGTTCCACGGCATGTTGGTGGCGGTGACGTTGGCGCCGGACTGCGTCCAGTTCGCCGACCAGCCCTGGGTGACGCGCTGGTTGCCGGGGAAGGCGAAGCCGAGGTTCCAGCTGGTCAGGGGGTCACCGATGTTTCGGATCGTCACGCTGGCGGTGAACCCGGTGCTCCAGTCGTTGGTCGTGTAGGTCACGTCGCACTGGGTGGCGGCGTAGGCCATCCCGACCGGCACGCTCACCATCCCTCCCGCGACCAATGCGCCGGCGGCGATCATCGCCACCCGACGTTTTCTTGCGGTGAGCTTCATCGTGGAGTGTCTCCTCGCGGACCAGGCCGAGCTAGCTCGGCTGGCGCCTTCTACGCGGTGGGGTAAGCGGCGCGCAGGGCGGAAGGCGCGTGTGGGGTCGTGGGGGCATCCCGTCCCGGACCGGGTAGCGAGCATGGCGCTCGATCCGTTCACATTTGGGGCGCCGGTTTCCTCAGTCGGATGCCCTCGGCGGCCCGCGCTCGCGCGGTTGTGGCTCCCTCACGCGATGTTTCGACAGTCTTGCATGGGAGCGCTCCCGCAGCAAGTGGGAGCGTTTTTGTCTTCGCTCCAGTGTGGTCAAACGGCCCCTGACCTGCCGATCTAGCGGCACCGCGGGGTTTCGCGAACGTTGGCCCGGTGTTTCGATCTTGTTTTGGGTCTTTCACAAAGCCGTAACGGGTACTACAGTTCAGCCAACGTCGATGGGAGCGCTTCCATTGATGTCGATGCAAGTAAGCGGGGGACAACACTACAGGGGAAGCCGCCAGCACCATCGGCGGACCCACAACCGCTCAGCCGCAGAGCTGGTGGCGGGCCAGCCCGGACTCCGCCACCAGCGTCTCACCCCCCGGTCGAGAGGAGGTGGAACCAGAGCCACTCGCGTGGCCCGGCTCCCGCGCGACATGCGCGACGAGGAGGGAAGATCCTCTCGCGCGTGTGTAACTGATGGTGGGGACGGGGGTTGCCCTCCCCGTCCCCACACCCACTCAGATAGAAGATAAACCCCACCGTCAAATGGGGTAATCGGTCGTCGGGTCAGGCGTACGGCGCCCGACCGGTCGACCTGCTCTAGTCAAGACTGCTTTCCAAGACGGCATCGGACCCAACGGACCCATGCTTCACCGCACCGCCGTCGCGCACCACTCCGACGCCGTCCGCCGACCTCATCGGCCGGTCAGCGCGGACCGGCTCCGCCGACCGCCTGTGCTACACCTTCTTGCCCGCCTCCGCCCGACACGCTCGGCACCGACACGCCAGCGGGAGGCCGACACGCGCTGCATGCATCCGACGACGGTCCGCGTGCACGGACCTGGTCGGAACGGCCTTCCCGAACCTGAGCGGGCGGGCGCGGCTCCGGCCGGGTGATGTGGACGATCCTTCGACCGCATCGCCACCCGATCACCCCATTTCCATCCGCCACGATCCGGGTTAGCCTTGGGAGCGCTCCCAGACCAAGGGGGATGGGCCACCACCGAGGAGACCCGAACATGTCCGTACCGACCGAGACCACCGCTGGCGCTACCCCGACCGCAGATTCGGCCAGATCGGCCCTGCTCCGCGGCGTCGAGCCCGACGATCTGTCCCGGGACCCAGCGGTCGACGCTCCGCTCGGCCTGGCGTTCCCGGACGGCTTCGGATGGGGGGCCGCGACATCGGCGTACCAGATCGAAGGGGCGGCGAAGGACGACGGCCGCGGTGAGTCGGTGTGGGACACGTACAGCCACACGCCGGGCCGCACCAAAAACGGCGACACCGGCGACGTCGCGGTCGACCACTACCACCGCTACCCCGAAGACCTCGACCTGATGAAGGGGTTGGGGCTGCGGTCGTACCGGTTCTCCATCTCGTGGTCGCGGGTCCAGGCCGACGGCACCGGCGAGCCCAACCAGCGCGGCCTCGACTTCTACCGCCGCATCGTCGACGGTCTGCTGGATCGGGGCATCGAGCCGATGGCCACGCTCTACCACTGGGACACGCCGCAGGCGCTCCAGGACCGCGGCGGCTGGGAGTCGCGCGACACCGCGTACCGGTTCGCCGAGTACGCCGAGCACGTGTTCGCCGCCCTCGGCGACTCCGTGCCGGTGTGGCTGACCATCAACGAGCCCAAGACCGTCGTGCAAAACGGGTACATCACCGGTCACCACGCGCCGGGCAAGCGCGACGAGCCGCTGGCCTACCAGGTCGCCCACCACCTCCAGCTCGGCCACGGCCTGGCCGTGCAGGCGCTGCGCGCCAGCGGCAGCAAGTCGCGGATCGGCCCGGCGTTCAACCTGCACCCCTGCTACCCGGCCGACGACTCGGCCGCCGCGGCCGCCGCCACGCGCCTGTTCGACGGGTACGAAAACCGCCTCTACCTCGACTCCGCGCTGCGCGGCCACTACCCCGAGGACGTGCTGGCCGACCAGGGGCCGGACAGCCCGCTCGTGCGCTCGATCCGCGACGGCGACCTGGCCATCATCGCCCAGCCGGTCGACCTGCTCGCCGTGCAGTACTACACGCCCATCTACGTCACCGCCGACGGCGGCACCGAGCAGCGGCACGCGACGACCGAGGCATTCTGGCAGCAGATCTACCCCGACGGCATGTACGACATCCTGACCCGGGTCACCCGCGACTACGGCCCGCTGCCGATCACCGTCACCGAAAACGGCCTGCCCTGCCCCGACGTGCTCGGCCCCGAAGACGACATCGACGACGTGGAGCGGGTCGCCTTCCTGCGCGACCACTTCGCCGCCGCGCACCGGGCGATCACCGACGGCGTGCCGCTGGAGAGCTACCACGTGTGGTCGCTGCTGGACAACTTCGAGTGGGACCAGGGCTACGACGAGCGGTGGGGCCTGGTCTACGTCGACTACGCCACCCAGCGGCGCATCCTCAAGCGCAGCGCCCTCTGGTACAAGCGGGTCATCGCCGACAATACTGTTTGATCATGAGAGACAGCGTCACCAAGAGGCGGGTCAGCGAAAGCGAGCTGGCCCGCCTGGTGTCATATGCCTTCGGCCCCACGGCGCGGGCGACCGCGTGGCGCGAGTTCGAGGGCGGCACCTACAACGCGGCATACGCGGTGACCCTCGACGACGGCCGCGAGCTTGTGCTCAAGGTGGCCCCGCCGCCCCACCTCAAGCTGCTCACGCACGAGGTCGACCTGATGCGCACCGAGGTCGACTTCTACCGGCGGGCGGCCGCGGTCGGCGTGCCGGTGCCCGAGGTGGTCTACGCCGGCTTCGAGCGCGACCTGCTCGGCACCGACTTCGTCTTCCTCAGCCTGGTGCCCGGCACCGACCTGCACTCCCTTGTGGACGGCCTGCCACCGGCCGAGGTCGCCGCGGTGCGCGGCCAGGTCGCCGGGCTCACCGCCCGTCTACACACCATCACCGGCAGCGGGTACGGGTACCCGCTGCGCGACAGCCGCACCTGGCAGTCGACCTGGCGGGGCGCCTTCGGCGCGATGGTCGACGATCTGATGGCCGACGCGGCGCGCCTCGACAAGCCGCTGCCCGCGCCACCGGAGCGGATCGGCGGCCTGCTGCGGCGGCACGCCGACGTGCTCGACGAGGTGACCCGGCCGGCGTTGGTCCACTTCGACCTGTGGGACGGCAACGTCTTCGTCCAGCGCGACCCCGACGGCTGGCGGGTCACCGGCCTCATCGACGGCGAGCGGGCCCTCTGGGGCGACCCGATCGCCGAGCTCGTCTCGCTGGCGCTGCTGCGCGAGCCGGAGCCGGAGCTTCTGGCCGGCATCGAGCTGACCGCGGGCGCCCGGCGGCGGCTCGACATGTACCGCACCTACCTCTACGTCATCATGGCGATCGAGGGAGCCACCCGCGGCTGGTACGACGCGGAGCGGGTGAAGTTCGAGACCTGGCTAGCGGAACGTATCGACGCACAGTTGGCGTTGCTCTGAGGATCGACCACACTGGTCGGCATGACATTCGCCCCCGGGCTGCTCCTGCACGACCGGTACGCCGTCGTCGAACAGATCGGCGTCGGCGGGATGTCCGAGGTCTGGCTGGCCGTTGACCAGGTGCTCGACCGCCCGGTAGCGGTCAAGGCGCTGACCGCCACCTTCGACGACGAGCCCGATCTGTTCGCGGCGACGTGGCGCGAGGCCAGGGCGACGGCGAAGCTCACGCACCCCCACGTCACCCAGGTTTACGACTACGGAGAGCAACGGCTTGGCGACGGCTCGGTGGTGCCATACCTCGTGATGGAGCTGCTCGACGGCCGCAACCTCGCCGACCGGCTGACCACCGGCCCGCTCCCCTGGCCCGAGGCGGTCCGCACCGCCGCGCAGGTGGCCAGCGGCCTCGCCGCCGCCCACCGGATGGGCGTCGTGCACCGCGACGTCAAGCCCGGCAACGTGATGCTCACCGCCACCGGCGCCAAGGTGCTCGATTTCGGCATCGCCGCGCTGGCCGGTTCCCGCCCCGAGGGCGACGGCGGTTGGCTGGTGGGCACCCCGGCGTACGCGGCGCCCGAGCGGCTCGACGCGGGCCCGCCCGACCCGGCCGACGACGTGTACGCGCTGGGCGCGCTGCTCTACGAGGCACTCGCCGGCCGCCCGCCGCTGCCGGTGGCCACCTGGGACGAGGCGGAGGAGGCACACCGCCGTTCGCCGTCGGTGCCCCCGCCCTCGGTGCCCGGTCTGCCGTCCGCGGTGGCCGCGCTGGTGCTGGCCTGCCTGTCCCGCGATCCCGACCGCCGCCCCCGCGCGCAGGAGGTCGCCGACGCGCTGGAGGCGGCCATCCCGCCGGAGCGCAAGGCCCCGGCGGCCGGCCCGGCGGACGCCCGCCGCCCCGTGGACCGCCGCATGGGCGACGCCCGCCGGCCGGGTCCGCGCTACGCCCGCGGGGTCGCCGCCGCGGCGCCCATGCCGGCCGCACCACCGGCCGGCCCGCGCACGGCCGTAGGGCGCCCGCTGCCACCCGCTCCCCGCGGCGGTGGCCCGGGCGCACGGGTCGAGCGGCGGCGGCGAGGCCTCCGGCCCACGCTCATGATCATGACCGGCCTGCTGCTGGCCGGCGGCCTGACCGCGGCGGCGATCGCCTCGTTCGCGCCGACCGACAACCCCGGCGCGGCCGGCCGCCCACCCGGCGGCGAGTCGGTACGCACCACTCCCCCGCGCACCACCGCGCCGGCCACACCTTCCCCCGCCGACCTCGTCGCCCAGGTCGACCAGACGCTGGAAAGCGCGATCGCGGCCGGCCGCATCGACGACGACGCGGCCGACGACCTGCGCGACGGCGTCGACGACCTGCGGCAGAGCCTCGAAGGCGGCGACCCCGACGAGCTCCGCGACTCGGCGGCCGACCTGCTGGAGCAGATCAACGACTTCAACGAGGGGTCGGTCGCGCAGGAGGCCCGCTTCGACCTGACGCTCGCGCTCGACCCGTTGCTGCGCAACAGCTGAGCCCCCGTCCGCGGGCGTCGATCCGATAGCGTGTGGCGCTGTGGGATCGGGCGATGTGGTCACGGCCGTGCTGGCGGCCGTGGCCGGCGTGGCAAACCTGGCGCTCGCCGCCAAGCTGGTCGTCGCCAGCCGCGGCGGGGCGATGCCCCGGATCTTCGGCCGCCCGCAGCCCCTCCCCCGCCTGCGGGCCGTCATGCACGCCTGCCTGGGGCTGGGGATAGGCGTCGGCTGGTTCGCCAAAGACATCTTCGCGCCCAGTTCCACCGGCGACACCGTGGTGTTCAACGCGGTGCGGGTCCTGCTCGCGCTCGGCATCGTCACGGCCCTGCTGACCGCCTTCCGGTACGCCCGCGACCCCCGTGCGAAGGCCGCCCGCTAGCGCGGTGGCCACAAACGTTTGGCCGGCTTTCGCCGGCCCGGGTAAGGGTTTGGGCACCGCACTAGAGACCTTTCGGGATCAGGGTGACGCCGTCGTGGTGTGCCTCAAGCTTGGGTTGCCCGGGTCCGTGTCAGCGGCGGACCGCTGCTCCCGCCGGAGTACGCGCGGGTCGGGGGGGAGCTGGCGCTCGCCGAGATCCCCGACCCGCGCTGCCAGGTCCGCGCCCCAAGCCCTCTGGGCTGGACCCTTGTCGGAGGGGTGCCGGGCATTTCAGCCGTCCGCTGACCCGACGCCCCTGACGCAGCGTCACCAGCCCGGGGGTCGGAACTTCGAGATCTAGGATTGTGGACATTCCTTGACCCTGGAGGGTGACCGGGACCGGGCAAATTCGACCTTGAGGAGCACCACCAACGGTCTCACCCTGACCCAGAAAGCTCTCTAGTGCGATGGCCTGCCGCAAAGGGCCTGGACAGTCCTTAAACTACATAGGTAGACTGTGGGCGTGGAGGCACTCGGGCGGATCGGGAAAGCCACCGTCGACGTGCTCGGGGTGCTGCTCGACAGCGACGGGCCACGCTGGGGGTTGGAGATCATCAAGCTGACCGGGCGGCCGTCCGGGAGTGTGTACCCGTTGCTGGAGCGCCTGGAGCGGGCCGGCTGGGTGACCTCGCACTGGGACGACGACAGTGACCGGCGGGGGCCGCGCCGCCGGATGTACGTGCTGACCGCCGAAGGCGCCACCGAGGCCCGCCGGGTGCGTGCCCGCGCCGCCGCAAAGCCTGGGTGGCGGCCGGCCGCCGCACCGTCATGAGGGCCGCGCTCCTCGTCGTGCGCTGGGCGGCCGCCCTGCTGCCCGACCCCGAGCGGCGGGCCCGCTATCGCGAGCAGTGGGAGGCCGACGTGCGGGGCGCGGCCGACCTCGACATGTCACCGCTCCGGGTGGCGCTGGGAGCCGCCAGCGCCGCTGGACGCATTACCGCTATCAGCTCGAAAGGAACCCGCATGCTACCTATCGGTCCCCTGGCCCTCGCGATGCGCCTCGTCGGCGGTGACGTCCGCCGCCGGGCGGCGGCGCTGGCCGCGCTGTCCACCCTCACCCTGCTCGGCGGCATCCTCCTGCTGGTCACCGGCTGAGCGAAAGCCCGGTCACCGGCTCAGCGAAAGCCTGGTCACCAGTTGAGCGAAAGCCTGGTCACCGGCTCAGCGAGGCCCGGTGACCAGCTCGGCGACGACGAAAGCGTGACCGTGCCGGCGGGTCGGCAAACCCGCCGGCGCGGCGGACTCAGGCGGTGACCGCGGTCTTGAGGTCGTCGGCGCGGTCGGTGCGCTCCCAGGTCAGCTCGGGCAGCTCGCGGCCGAAGTGGCCGTAGGCGGCGGTCTGCCGGTAGATCGGCCGCAGCAGGTCCAGATCCCGGATGATCGCGGCCGGACGCAGGTCGAACACCTCGCTGATCGCCTTCTCGATCCGGTCGACCGGCACGGCCTCGGTGCCGAACGTCTCCACGAACAGACTCACCGGGTGCGCCTTGCCGATCGCGTACGCGACCTGCGTCTCGACCCGCTCGGCCAGACCCGCGGCGACAACGTTCTTGGCCACCCA